>CADEFX010000056.1 GCA_902826715.1 uncultured Hyphomicrobiales bacterium
CCGCAAGCGGCGTGAAATCCTCGATCAATTGGGAAACATAATCAAGGCAGTGGGGCCGTTCCGGGTGACGGGCGACCTGCGTCTTCTGCCACGGCGTCAGACCGGCATATGTTTCCACGAGCAGCTGCTGGGCTTTTTGCTCCAGCTTGCCGATCTCCTCATTGATCGACGCACTCTCATCGTCATTGTTGAGCGAGCGCAGCTCGGCCACCTTGCTTTCCAGCTCGGCGATCGGCTTTTCGAATTCGATGTATGTACGCACCGGCGTCATGAGTTTCTGCATCGGCGGCTATCCAGGCGGGGCCCTCCATGGCCGGGCTGCGGGGCCGATCGGCTGTCTGACAGGGGACATGCCCTCTCGGGCCCCCCAAGTCAAGCACAGGGGGCAAGTCGCTGATCGCCTCAAGACCCCTTCCGGAGCCGGGTTTTGGCGAGGGGATGATGCTCGTGAACCAGCTTTTTCAGGCGTTCCTCCAGCACATGGGTATAGATCTGGGTGGTGGAGATGTCGGCGTGGCCGAGAAGCTGCTGGACTGAGCGCAGATCCGCCCCCCGATCCAGTAAATGGCTGGCAAACGCGTGGCGCAGCACGTGGGGGCTGACGCGTTCCGGGTCGAGGCCTGTGGACAGCGCCAGCTCCTTGAGCTCAAGCGCCATCGCCTGACGGGTGAGATACCCTTGGGCGCCCCTTGAGGGCCAGAGCCATTTGGTTTCGAGCATGGGGGCGACGTCGGTGTCGCCCTCGGTACCGACTTTGAGATAGCGATCGAGTGCCTCGCGCGCCGTGGCGTTGAGGGGGACGAGGCGCTGCCGGCCGCCCTTGCCGGTAATGGTAAAGACGCGCGGATCGCCTCGCAGCACGCTGCGCGGAAGCGAGACGAGCTCGCTGACGCGCATGCCCGTCGCATAGAGGATTTCCAGCAAGGCGTGCAGGCGCAGGGCGCGCACGCGATCACGGCCGGTCACTCCCTGCGTCTGGAGGTGAGCCGCTTCCAGGAGCTTCTCCACCTCGGCCATGGAGAGCGTGCGCGGCAGCGGGCGCCCAAGCTTCGGCCCGGCGATGCCGGGCGTCGGATCCTCGGCAATGACGCCTTCGTTGGCGAGGAAGCGAAAGAACTGGCGCAGCGCGGAGAGCAGGCGCGCGCGAGACGATGCGGCGAGCCCGGCCTCGGAAAGCTGCTTGAGGTGCGCGCTAATGTCGGCCGGAACCGCCCCCTGCAGCGTGCGACCGCGCTGCTGCAGGACGGCGGCAAAGCCGTCGAGATCGCGGCGATAGGCCTCGAGCGTGTTGGGCGCGGCGCCGCGCTCGGCCGCAAGCATTTCCAGGAAGGTGCTGATCAGGGTATCGCAAGAAGCGGCCGCCGCTGGCATCGTGTGGGCACCCGGATGGCCGATCGGCTACTTGCGGATCTTCACGTCGTGAACAGGACGCGACACTTCACGCGGCACCGGCTCGAAATATTCCGCAAGCACATAGAGACCGCCCACGATCACAGCGGCCAGGACGCCAACAGCAGCAAGAAATCGGAAAAGGCTTGGCATGGTGGAGCCTTCTGCGACGTGTGGTAACCTTATCTGTTGCCGGCATTATGGCCTCATGCCATGGCCTGCCAAGACTGCGCATGCGCGCACCGGCTTCCGGTTGGGGAAGGACGTTCCAACCACTTGACTTGGCACGTTATTGTTGACGCAATCCCTCCGCGCGGATGCCGCTGACCCGTACGGCGCGGATGCCGCGACGAGCCCGGATGCCACGATGATTCGATTCGGCTGGAAAAAGAACAAGCCCTTGAACGACGCGGCCGACGTGCATGCCGTGCGCACTGGGATCGGCCGTCGCTCCATCGTTCTCGTGGGGCTGATGGGCTGCGGCAAGTCCTCGATTGGCCGGCGCCTGGCCGCCCGGCTTGAGCTGCCGTTCATCGACGCCGACGATGAAATCGAACGGGCCGCCAACCGTTCCATTCCCGATATTTTCGCCGAGCACGGCGAGGCGTATTTCCGCGAGGGCGAACGCAAGGTGATTCAAAGGCTGCTCTGTTCCGGCCCGCAGGTGCTCGCCACGGGGGGCGGCGCCTTCATGAACGCGGACACGCGCGCCAGCATCCGCCAGTGCGCCATCTCGATTTGGCTGAAGGCCGAGCTGCCGGTGCTCATGCGCCGCGTGGCCAAGCGCGACAATCGCCCGCTGCTGAAGCAAAAGGATCCGGAAGCCGTGATGCGCCAGCTCATGGAAACGCGATATCCCATCTACGCGGAAGCAGACCTGACCGTCGACAGCCGCGAGGTGGCGCACGATGTCATCGTCGGCGAGATCGTGCACATGCTGGCGCAATCGCCCCTGCTCGCCACACCGGCTGAGACTGGCGCGGCCTTCGCCGGGCCGCAGCTGAAAGGATGAGCGCCGCGATGTCTGATGCACTTTCGACGCTTCCGGCAGTGACGCGTGTACCGGTACCGCTCGGTGACCGGGCTTACGACGTGCTGATCGGGCCGGGGCTCGTTGCCCGTGCCGGGGCGCTGATTGCGGAGCGCTATCCGACCGCGCGCTGCGGGGTCGTGACCGACGAGAGCGTGGCGAAACATCACCTCAAGGCGCTGGAGAAGGGGTTCGCCGAGAGCAAGATCGCGGGCACCGTGGTCCTGCCACCGGGAGAAGCAACGAAGAATTTCGTCGAGGCGGCGGCGTTGTCGGAGCGGCTGCTGGACATGGGACTGGAGCGCGGGGATCTGGTGGTGGCACTCGGCGGCGGGGTCATGGGCGATCTGGCGGGCTTTGCCGCCGCGATCCTGCGGCGCGGGATCCGGTTCGTGCAGGTGCCGACGACGTTGTTGGCGCAGGTGGACAGCTCGGTGGGCGGCAAGACCGGCATCAATACGCGGCAGGGCAAAAATCTGGTCGGCGCCTTTCATCAGCCGTCGCTGGTGCTGGCGGACACGGAGACGCTGTCCACGCTGCCGCCGCGAGAGATGCGCGCAGGCTACGCAGAGGTGGTGAAGTACGGGCTGCTCGGCGATCAGCCGTTCTTCCAGTGGCTCGACCAGAACTGGCGCAGCGTGTTCGGCAACGATCCGTCGACACTGACGCGCGCGATCGAGACCAGCGTCAAGGCCAAGGCCGATATCGTCGTGCGCGACGAGACGGAGACGGGCGACCGCATGCTGCTGAACCTCGGGCACACCTTCGGACATGCGCTGGAGGCGTGGGCCGGATTCTCGTCGCGGCTGCTGCACGGGGAGGCGATCGCCATCGGCATGGCGCAGGCGTTCCGATTTTCCGAGGAGCTGGGATTGTGCCCGGCGGGAACGGCGCGGCAGGTCGAGACGCACCTGAAGGCCGTGGGACTGCCGACGCGCGTGGCGCACATCGCCGGACCGGGCAAACCAGATGCGGCGGCATTGTTCACGCTGATGCGGCAGGACAAGAAGGTGCGGCAGGGCCAACTGACGCTGATCCTGGTCCGTGGCGTCGGCCAGGCATTCGTGACACGCGATGTCGCGCCTGAGGCCGTGAGCCAGTTCCTGGATCGCGAGATCGCGCTGCCGGCGTAACTCCCCACGGTTCACGGCTGGCTGCCGCGCGGAACACTGGGTTCCGGGTGTCGCGCACGGGAACGATCACTTCGCGAATAGTCTGGCGCGCTTGCCCGGGATGACAGCAAGGCAAGTATAGCGACGCGTTACCCCAAAAATTGTCATCCCGGCCAAGGCGCGCATGCGCCCATGCGCGCCGCGAGCCGGAACCCAGGGGCCGCAAACTCTGCGAGTGCAATTGCAAATTTGCTAAGCTTTAGCCAACGCGCGATCGAGGAAGTCGAGGCGATCCTGGCCCCAGAAGATCTCGCCGGACTCCAGCACATAGCTCGGCGCGCCGAACACGCCGCGTGAGATGGCTTCGGCGGTGAACGTGTCGTGCAGGGACGCGAGCTCGGCCTCGGGCGGCGCGGCCTTGAGAATGGCGGCGGCGTCGAGCCCGGCACTGCGGGCGCAGCCCTCCAGCACCGTAGTCTCGGTGATGTTCAGCTCCTTCTCCCACAGCGCCTTGCCGATCTCGGTGGCAAGGGCATGCGCATCCTTCCCGGCAAGCTTGGCCGCGATCACAAGCCGCGAGCCGGGGCCGTCATCGGCAGGAAAATGCTTGGGCTCGACGTTGACCGGGATCTTGAGATGGTCGCGCCAGCGCTTCATGTCCATCAAGCGATAGGCACGGCGCTCGGGACTACGCTTGGGCAGCGGCAGGCCGCCGGTCTTGGCGAACACCTCGCCGAAGCGCGCCGGCTTGATGTCCACGGTGTAACCGTGCTTGCGCGCCATTTCGGCGAAGCGAGCGCTGCCGAGGTAGGTCCACGGCGAGGTGACGCTCATGTAGTAGGTGACGACGGGCATGGTCCCTCCCCGTATGCGGGTTCAGTTCGCGGCGCCGCGCAGATACTTGATGATGCCCGAGAAGTCCTGGCCGGCGTTGCCGGCGCTGACGAAGAGCTGGAAGAGCTGCGCCGCCTCCGCTCCAAGCGGCGTGGCCGCGCCCGTGCTGCGGGCTGCCTCCTGCGCCAGTTTGAGATCCTTCAACATGAGGCCGGCGGCAAAGCCCGGCTTGTAGTCGTTATTGGCGGGCGAAGTCGGAACGATGCCCGGCACAGGACAATACGTGGTGACCGCCCAGCTTTGTCCGGAGGATGCCGAAACCACGTCGAACAGCGCCTGGCGCGAGAGACCGAGCTTATCGGCCAGATTGAAGCCTTCGCACGCGCCGAGCATGGCCACGGCCAGCATCATGTTGTTGCAGATCTTCGCGGCCTGGCCCGCGCCCGGGTCGCCGCAATGCACGATGCGCTTGCCGACGCCTTCGAGGATCGGCTTGCCGCGGTCGAAGGCGGCTTTGTCGCCGCCGACCATGAGGGCGAGCGTTCCGGCCTCGGCGCCGACGGTGCCGCCGGACACGGGTGCGTCGAGCGAGAGCATCTTGGCGGCAGCGGCCAACTCGTGTGCGCGGCGTGCGGACTCTATATCGATGGTGGAACAGTCGATTACGAGCGTGCCGGCACGCGCCGACTTGAGGAGATCGCCGCCCCAGACCTCGATGACATGCGAGCCGGCCGGCAGCATGGTGACGATGCAATCAACATCCTTGGAGGCTTCCCCCACCGAGGCGGTCTTGGCGAGACCGCGCTTGACCCCGCCTTCGAGATTGACGGGGACGATGTCGAAGCCCTTCACCTCGTGACCGGCCTTCACGAGGTTGCCAGCCATCGGCAATCCCATGTTGCCGAGGCCGATGAAACCGATCTTAGCCATGCGTTCCTCCTGTCGTGCGTTTGTTGGAACCGGAATCAGCGCCCAGTCCAATTGGGTTTGCGTTTGGCGAGAAAGGCGTCGAGGCCTTCGCGGAAGTCGGCGCTGGTGTAGACCTTGGCGACGATGTCGTCGTCATCGATGCGCGGCTGCGCCTGACGCATGCGGCGCAGGATCTCCTTGGTGGCGCGCAGCGTCAAAGGCGCATACCCGGCCACCTGGGCGCCAAGCGCGTGTGCGCGCTGCATGAGGGCGGCGTGATCCTCGCACACCTCGGAGACGAGGCCGATCTGCAGCGCCTCGTCGGCTTCCAGGAGGCGCGACGTGTAGATCATGTCGATGACGCGTGCCTCGCCGAGACGGCCGACGAGACGGGCGAGCGTGGCGGCCGAAAGAAGATTGCCGAGCGTGCGCGCGATGGGAAAACCGAACTTCACGTCGCGCGTGGCGATGCGCATGTCGCAACAAGCGGCAATGCCGGCACCGCCGCCCGTGCAGGCCCCGGCGATTGCGGCAATGGTCGGCACGGGACAGGCTTCGATGGCCGTGAAGGTCTCGTCGGCGCTCTTCTCGTATTTGATGCCGTCGGCCTCCGACGAGAAGTTCCGAAACAGCGAGATATCGGTGCCGGCCGCGAACGCGCGTGTGCCGGCGCCGGTGATGACGATCGCCCGCACGGAGCCGTCATCGGGAACGCTGCTGCAGATCTCGGCCAGACGCGCGTACATCTCAAACGTCAGGGCGTTGAACTTGTCGGGCCGGTTCAGGGTGACGAGCTTGACCGGACCTTCGCTGGAGACGAGGACGTGATCGGACATCGATGTGGGGTACTCCGTGTTGCCGGCGCGAATTCAGCACTGCCGGGTCACGGGCGCAAGGCGGAAAGCAAAAGGCCGGGCAGCGGCTTGTTCCCACGACCGCCGCTGCTAAGGTCGGCGGCGAAACAGGAGCGCATGGAAACGATCGATGAGCCAAACTGCGACGTCCGGCCAGCCTGTCCCTGGCGATGTGCTCGACCGGCTGAAGGCACTCGTCGGGCCCGGCGGCTATGTCGAGGGGCCGGAGGACACGTCCGCTTATTCGCGCCCCTGGCGCGGCAAATGGGAGGGTCGCACGCCTCTGGTGCTGCGCCCGAAATCCACCGAGGAGGTGGCGGCGATCGTGCGCCTGTGTGCCGAGACGCGTACGCCGATCGTTCCGCAAGGTGGCAACACGGGCGTGACCTACGGCGGTCTGCCCTCGGCCGACATGAGCGAGGTGGTGGTCTCAACGTCGCGCATGCGGCGTGTGCGCGATCTCGACAGTCTCAACGACACCATGACCGTCGAGGCGGGCGTCGTCCTGAAGGAGATTCAGACCGCCGCGGCGAACGCCGACCGCCTGTTTCCGCTCAGTCTGGGCGCCGAAGGCTCGTGCCAGATTGGCGGCAACATCTCGACCAACGCCGGCGGCATCCAGGTGCTGCGCTACGGCAATACACGCAATCTCGTGCTGGGGCTGGAGGTCGTACTGCCGGACGGGCGCGTGTGGGACGGATTGCGCGGTCTGCGCAAGGACAACACCGGCTACGACATGAAGCAGCTCTTCATCGGCGCCGAGGGAACGCTCGGCATCATCACGGCGGCGGTGCTGCGGCTGTTCCCGAAGCCGACGGAGGCGCAGTCGGCGTGGATCGCCGTGGACAGTCCCAAGGCCGGGCTCGACCTGCTGGTGCATATGAAGGGCGCCATGGGCGAAGCCATCACCTCGTTCGAGCTGATCCGACGCAGCATCATCGAGTTTTTGCTGACGGGCGTGCCGGGGCACAGCGATCCGCTGCCGCAGGCCCATCCCTGGTACGTGCTGATGGAAGTGACGGGGCAGGGCGCGGTGGGGTCGCTCAGCGAGCCGCTGACCGAAGCACTCGAGAGCGCTGCCGGGAAGGGCCTCGTGCGCGATGCGGTGATTGCAAGCTCGAGCGAGCAGGCGAAACGCCTGTGGCGCATGCGCGAGGATCTGCCGGACGCGCAGAAGGCCGCCGGCGGCAGCATCGCCCATGACGTCTCGGTGCCGCTCTCACGTCTCGCCGAGTTCATCGCGCGCGCGGATGACGCCATCGAGAAAGCCTATCCGGCCGTGCGGCCGTGCTGCTTCGGGCACCTGGGCGACGGCAACCTGCACTACAATCCGCTGTGCCCAGTGGATTGGACCTACGAGCGTTACGCAGTCGAGACGGCGGCCATCAATCGGCTCGTGCACGACATCGTGGCGGCAGTGGGGGGATCGATCAGCGCCGAGCACGGCATTGGCCGTCTGCGGCTGGAAGAAAATCTGCGTTACAAAAATCCTGTCGAGTTGGATCTCATGGAGCGCATGAAGCGTGCGCTCGATCCGCTCAACATCATGAACCCGGGGCGCGTTGTGCCCGATCAGAGGTAGAACGAGCCGCCCAGGCGAGCTGGACGGCCCGAGCTTCTAGCGCCAGCGGCGGTGGTGATGGCGGTGGCGATATCCATGATGTCCATGCCAGCGGCGGCCTGGAACCCAGACGTTGCGGCAATGGCGGTGTCCGTGACGCCACCAGCAGCGCCGCGTCCAAGCCGTCTTCTCGACCGTGCTGCCGGCAGCCGGATTGGCCTTTACGTCGCCAAGCCCGCCACCTGCCGGTGCGGCTTGTGCAGAGCCGGCGAACAGTCCGATCGCCAGAGCCACGGCGGGTCCAGCCAGAAGGGACAAACGAGTCATTACAATCCTCCATTATGTTTGGGCGATTCCCAGGCGCGTTACGAGTAAACGCCGAGGCCATGCCTATCCGTCGCAAAAATTTTCCGATCAATCGCGATGAAGAATTGTTCACGTCCTGCACGCCGCGCGTGGCGGCAGCCAAGCGGCTCTGGTATGAACGAGCATTCACGCCCATCGCGCGAAACTGCTCCGTTTCCAGCCCATTCTTCTCCGGACGCTCCAAGATGCCGCAACCATCACGCGACGAGATTTTTGAAGACCTCGATCCGGAACCGCGGCTGCTGATGGGGCCAGGACCGGTCAACGTGTATCCGCGCGTGCTGCGCGCGATGTCGGTTCCGCTGCAAGGTCAGTTCGATCCTCAGTTCACGCAGCACATGGCACAAACGATGGCGTTGTGGCGCGGTGTGTTCCGTACGCGAAACACCTGGACGATGATGATCGACGGCAGCGCGCGCGCCGGCATCGAGGCGTGCCTGACATCGATGGTGGCGCCGGGCGATAAGGTGCTGGTGCCGATCTTCGGCCGCTTCGGGCATCTGCTGGTCGAGATCGCGCGGCGGACCCGCGGCGACGTCGTCTCTATCGAGACCGACTGGGGCGCGGTGTTTACGCCCGACGCCATCGAGGCTGCAGTCAAGGCGCACAAACCCAAAGTGGTGGCGATCTGCCAGGGCGACACGTCCACGACGATGCTGCAGCCGCTGGCGGAGATCGGCGCCATTTGCCGCAAGTACGATGCGCTGCTGTATGTGGATTGCACGGCATCGCTGGCGGGCAACGCCTTCGAGACCGATGCATGGCAGATCGATGCGGCATCGGCAGGGCTGCAGAAATGCTTGTCGGGTCCGCCCGGCATCGCGCCCGTGACTTTCAATGAACGTGTCGAAGAAGTGCTGAAGCCCCGAAAGCACGTAGAGCAGGGCATCCGCCCGCCCGGCATTGTCGATGGCAACGGGCCGATCATCCAGTCCAACTATTTCGACCTGGCGATGCTGATGGATTATTGGGGACCGAAGCGACTCAACCATCACACCGAGGCGGCAAGCATGCTGTATGCGGCACGCGAATGCGCGCGCGTCGTGCTGGGCGAGGGACTGGAGCAAGGACTGGAGCGGCATCGCCTAACGTCGGCCGCGCTGCGGGCAGGCTTGGAGGCGATGGGTCTCGCGCTGTTCGGCGATGCCACACACCGGATGGCAAACGTCACCGGCGTGGTGATCCCAGGGGCGATCAAGGAGCCCGACAAGGTGCGCAGCGAGATGCTTGAGGATTTCGGCATCGAGATCGGCACGTCGTTCGGGCCGCTCCACGGCAAGATCTGGCGCATCGGCACCATGGGTTACGTGTGCAAGCGGCAGAACGTGTTGCGGTGCCTGGCATCGCTGGAGACGGTGATGCGGCGGAACCGATTTGCGGCGCCGGCCGGTGCGGGTGTGGATGCGGCCGTAGCGGTATACGGGCAAGAAGGCGCATGACAGGCAAGGGAGAGGTGCGTGGATGGCCACCTCCATGGTCATGACGATAAGAGGTGATGCTGCAAGTACATGTACGAACGCTCTCCGCTCCGACCTTACAGCCTTTCGCCGCAACTGCCGTTCCTCCCGTCACGGCCGCGTAGGCGGCCGTCCACGTGCCTAGCAGCAGAGCGCAAATTCTCCATTGACGCATTCGCTGCGCCTCGGACAGCGATGCTGGCAAAATTGTCCGTGTCACGCGCTGGCGCGGATCTTGTCCAGTACCGGCAGGATGTAGGTGCGGAAGTGGGCGGGGTTTTCGCTCATGGGAAAGTGGCCGAGCCGCTGCATGACGGTCACCTCGGCGCCCTCGATGCGTGCCGCGGTGCGCAGCGTGTCCTCAGGCGTGCAGGAAAAATCGTATTCGCCGGTGAGCAGATAGAGCGGACACACGGACGTATCGATGCGATCGATCTTGCCGCGCAGGTCGCCGTCGACGCGATAGAAATGCAGATCGCCCTTGAACACGCCGGGCCCGCCGGACTTGTACATCCAGAGCGTTTCGTGCCGGCTGGCGGCGGGGCTTTGCGGCGCCATCATGCCCGAGACGAGCGCGGCACAGACTTCGCCGCCGTGCACATCGGGCCGGTGCAGCCATTCCGTATCGTACCAGGGCTGCTGATAATCGGCGGATTCGAGGCCGATCAGGGCCCGGAAGCGGCTTGCATGCTCGGCGGCCAGATTGAGGACGAGGCGACCGCCAATGGAGCAGCCCATGACGACGGGCTTGTCGAGCTTCAACGCATCGCAGATGTCGAGGACCATCCGCGTGTATCCCGCGGTGGTGAGCTTGTAGTCCTCGGTCTCGAAGCCGGCCGGCGGCAGCGATTTGCCATGCCATGGCATGTCGAACACGATGACGCGGAAGTGCCGGGTGATGGCCTCGTCGTTGAGGATGTGACGGAACTGGCGGCCGTCGGCCCCGGCCGTATGCAGGCAAACGAGCGGAATGCCGCTGCCGGCTTCCTCGATATAGACGCGATGCGGACGGCCCGAAAGATCGAGGTTGAGATAGCGGCCCACGATGGGCTCGAAGCTGGGTGCTGGCACGACGGCCTGGTCCTTATTGCCTGCGCGCGCGAGGCGCCGCCAAGACGTCCTTGATGAACTGCAGGTTGGCCATGAACGGTTGCAGGTTGCCTTCGATGCGCGCGACGCCGCGCTTGGTGAGCGCCATGATGTCGTGCCAGCCGGGCTCGGGGACTGGCGCCAGGAACTTCAGCCACGTTTCGGGGTCCGCGCGAATGGCGAAGGTCCAGGGTTTCAGCAGGAACGGTCCGCGTGTGATGCCGGGGACGCGGCCGTTCTCGATGCGCACCGCAAGGACCATGGCGCCTATACCCAGCTCGACATCGCAGGAAAGGAAGCGGCCACGGCGCACGAGATCGGCGTTGTCGTTGACGAGCGCGGGCAACTCGGCGAACAGGCGCGCCACGCGTTCGGCAGCGGGATCGTCAACCACGGCGCATCAACCCGGCAGCAGCGTGCCGACCAGAAGAACGGCGCCGACGCAGCCGACGACGGCCCCCGCCAAGCGCAGGCGCGGCGAGGCAATGCCATCGGCGCCAACGATCCGCCGCGTGATCCACACGACCGCCAGCGCGATGGCAGCCATGATGAGCGCAAGGCCGAGCAGGTAGGCCCCGACGACGGTGCGCTCGGCCCCGACAATGGATTCCCCGAAAGCGTAGCCGTGCAGAAGTCCAGCAACCGCGGCGATGGCGAGCCAAACCGACCCGCCCACGCTGCGGCTCCAGATCAGCGCCAGTCCCGCCAGCAGAACGGAGAATGAGACGAGAGGCTCGACCATGGGAATGTCGAGTTGGGCGATGTGGATCAGCACGCCGGCCATCGATAGGGTGACGAAAGCCGCGATCACGACCAGCGGTCCTTGGAGAAGCGCCGCGCCTATGCCAAGCGCCACGACGAAGGCCAGATGGTCGAGGCCGATGATGGGGTGGCCAAAGCCGGACAGCAAGCCTTGCATGAACGTGCTGGGCAGCTCACCGCCCATGACGTGATGCGCCAGCGCCGGCGTTGCAAAGAGCGCCAGACCGGCCAGCGCGAGTGCGGACAAACAAAAGCGTGTAGCAGATGTCATGATGCTGATTTTCCCCGTGCGGCGCGCGCCGCCGTCTTCTCTGTGACCTTTGGAATGGCAGTGCCGATCATCGTGTCGCGGGTGACGATGGACGCAAGCTTCTTCTCGCTCCAGCCGTCCGTGCCGGGCGGCCGCATGGGCAGCACGATGTAGCGCAGGTCGGCGGTGGAGTCGTGCACGCGTACGTCCACGCCGTCCGGCACCTTGACCCCGAATTCGTCGAGCACGCCGCGCGGATCGACGACCACCCGTCCACGATAGGCGGTGCTCTTGTACCAGGCCGGCGGAATGCCGAGCAAAAGCTTGGGATAGCAGGAGCACAGCGTGCACACGACAACGTTGTGCGTTTCGGGCGTGTTCTCGACGGTGCGGAAATCGGCGAGCGACCCGATATCGATATCCATTTCCGCCAAAGCAACGCGCGTATCGGCCAGCAGGCGCTGCTTGAACCTGGCGTCGGTCCAGGCGCGGGCCACGACGTTGGCGCCAAGGGCGGGGGAGCGCGTGTCCATGAAATCGACCTGCGCGTTGATCTCGCCGGCGGTGAGGACACCCTTCTCGATCAGCAGCTCGCGCAGGGCCTGTTCCAGGACCTCATGCGGATCGGCGGGGCCGCTGTCATGGTCCTTTTGCGGCGCATGGGGATCGTGATGATGATCGTGGTCATCATGGTCGTGGTCGTGCGGGTGATCGTGGTCATGAGACGCCATGTCTGCCTCGTCAGGTCGTGGATTGGAGCCACGGCTCGTAGATGTCGGCCTCGAGCTGATCGGTACTTGGTCCTGAATACGTCTTCCAGATGTCGGGCTGGGCGAAGCGTACCTTGTAGAGCACCTGCGGGGGCAGGCCCGAACGGTGGTAGGCTAGGCGCTCGGGGTCGCGGAAGGCGCCCTGCACCTCGGTCACGACGCCGGTCTTGCCGCGCAGGTACCAGGGCGTTCGGCAGTGGCCGTGCGCGGCCCGATCGTCGATGCGTACGGCATCGCCAGGCTTGAAGCGCGGTGCGGAGTGAACGGGCTCGCCGCTCATGGAATGACCTTTGACGGAACCGAACGGCCGCGCCCTTCGAACTCTGTCGCGACGATCGCAAATTTCTTGTCGAGCTCGTCGCGCGTGATGACCTCCTGCTCGATAAGCAGGTTGCGGATGGCGCGCACCCATTTCTGATAATAGGTGGTGGCGTCGTACTCCTGCTGGCCGTAGTCCTCGATGACGCGGCGCATGGCGTCGATCTTGAAGGCGCCCTTCTTGGGCCCCACGAGCAGGATCAGCATGGCATCGACACGCTTTTCCCACAGGGCCGGATCGTGCTCGGCGCGGTCGATAGGACCGAAGTCCAGCAGGCCGCCGACGTCATGGGCCGCGCGGCCGCCGGCGCCCTTGCGCAGGCGCGTCTTGCGTTTGGGTTCGCTCATTCGCCCCTCGATCATCATGCCGTAGCGCCATCATGCCCGCTGGCCGGGCGGGTGTGAAGGTGGCGGACGCATGGACACGGAGCTGGGATCATGTGGCGCGCAGCCGACGAACCCCGTTATCCCCTGTCCCCATGCCCACTATCAGGCATCCGTGCGGAGCACGACGTCGCCGTGACGAGAGAGAAGTGCGGCCGTGGACGCGATATGATGCGCCGCAGCATATCGCACCCTGGGCCGACTCGGCTCGATAGCTCTGGGTCCGCAAAGGATCGTCCCATCAAAATCGCCCAGTTCTGTTTTGCCTTTCGTGGCTTGGGCAGTTCCAAAAGTGAATTGACTTCGGAGTCGATTTCCGCAAATAGAACGGTCGTTCGTTTTTTATTGTGCGTCGCAACCATAATTTGGCCACAAATGCCGAAGCTCAAGCCCGATATACAACGTGCCCGCCGGGAGCACATCCTGGACGCTGCCGAGCGCCGCTTCGCGCGCGCCGGTTTTCACCGCACGACCATGCAGGACATCTGCAAGGAAGCGGGCGTGAGCCCTGGTGCGCTCTACGTTTATTTCGCCAACAAGGAAGACCTGATCGCGGGCATCTGCGAGCGCGACCGCGCGGACTTTGCGGAGCGCTTCGCGCAACTCGCGGAGGCGCCGGATTTCCTCGAGGCGCTGGAACACCTCGGCAATCACTATTTCGAGGAGGAGCCGGCCTACAAGAAGCTGATGTGCATCGAGATCGGGCTGGAATCGACGCGCAATCCGCGCGTGGGCGAGATTCAGCGTTCGGTCGATACCTTCGTGATGCAGAGCTTCCACGCCCTTTTCCAGCGCCTGAAGGATGAAGGGCGCATTGCGCCAGTGCTGACCATCCCCGAGCTGGTGCAGCTTTTCATGACCATCGGCGACGGACTGTTCTGGCGCCGCGCCGTCGATCCGGAATTCGATGCCAGAGCGGTGCTGCCGATCATGCTCCAAGTATTCGGCGCGGCGTTGCGGCCGGTCACGGAGGCCGGCCCGTCCCTTTCCCGCACATCCTTGGATGAGGCAAAGCCATGAGAAAGTTGCTGGCTGTAGCCGCGCTCGCCATCGTGGGCGCCGGTGCGGCGGCCGTGAAGATGGGCTATGTGCCGCTGCCGAAGAAGGCCGAGGTGCAGGCGGCCAAGGCCGTGACGTCGCTGCCCGTGACCGTCAGCGCGGTGGCGCAAGCCGACTTCATCGAGACGGTGCTCGTGACCGGCTCGCTGGTTCCGCGCGAGGAGATTCTCGTCGGGCCGGAAATCGAAGGCCTGCGCGTGCTCGAAGTCCTGGTTGACGAAGGTGCGCGCGTGACGAAGGGCCAGGTGCTGGCGCGACTCGTCAGCGACACGCTCGAGGCCCAGCTGGCGCAGAACGATGCGTCTTTGGCGCGCGGCACGGCCGCCATCGCCCAGGCGCAGAGCAGCATCGCCCAGGCCGAGGCGCGGCTTGCAGAGGCGCGCAATGCTTTCGAGCGTGGCAAGCCGCTGAAGCAGTCGGGCTACATCGCCGAGAGCGTGATGGACCAGCGCGAAGCTGCGGCCCGCACCGCGGAGGCACTTCTTGTGTCGGCGCGCGACGGGCTGAAGGTGGCACACGCGGAGCGCGCACAGGTGGAAGCCCAACGCCGCGAGCTTGCCTGGCGCCGCAGCAAGACCGATATCAGCGCGCCCGCGGACGGGTTCGTCAGCCGACGCAATGCGCGCATCGGCGCCACGGCCGCGCTGGCGTCCGTCGATCCCATGTTCCGCATCGTGGCGGCGGGAGAGATCGAGCTCGATGCCGAGGTGATCGAAACGCGTCTGGCGCGCGTCAAGGCAGACCAGCCTGTGCAGATCGAGGTTGCGGGCGCGGGTGTCGTGTCCGGCAAGGTGCGCCTCGTCTCGCCCGAGGTCGATCGGGCCACACGCCTCGGCCGTGTGCGGGTGTTCATCGGAGACAATCCGGCTTTGCGCGTCGGCGCCTTTGCGCGCGGACTGATCGAGACGGCGCGCGGCCGCGGGTTGTCGGTGCCCGCCTCCGCTATTCTGTACGACGCCGACAGCGCGGGCGTGCAGGTCGTTATCGATGGCAAGATTGCGACGCGCCGCGTCAAGCTCGGGCTCTTCTCCGCCGGTATCGCCGAAGTGCGTGAAGGGCTCGCTGAGGGCGATCACGTGGTCGCGAAATCGGGCACATTCTTGCGCGATGGTGATCTCGTCCGTCCGGTGTTTGCCGGCGCTGGCAAGGTGAGCGAGGCGCGCTGATGAATCTGAACATCTCAGCCTGGTCGATCCGCAAGCCGGTGCCTGCGCTGGTGCTGTTCATGGTGCTGATGGCGCTCGGCTACTTCAGCTTCCAGCAATTGCCGATCACGCGCTTTCCGAATATTGACATCCCGATCGTGCAGGTGCGCGTGTACCAGTCGGGCGCGGCGCCGTCAGAGCTGGAGACGCAGGTCACCAAGAAGATCGAGGATGCCATCGCCGGCGTCAACGGCGTGAAGCACATCACGTCCACGGTGACTGAGGGTTCGTCGCTCACGATCATCGAGTTCCGTCTCGAGATCAATCAGGACCGCGCGCTCAACGACGTCAAGGACGCGATCGCCCGCATCCGGGCGGAGCTGCCGCGCACCATCGAGGAGCCGATCGCCTCGCGCCTGGAGATCGAGGGTCTGCCAATCATCACCTATGCGGCCCGCGCGCCGGCCATGTCGCCGGAAGAACTGTCATGGTTCGTCGACGACACCATCGTGCGTGCCGTGCAAGGCGTGAAGGGCGTATCGCAGATCCAACGCATCGGCGGCGTGGAGCGGGAGATCCGCATCGCCCTCGATGCCGACCGGCTGCTGGCGTTCGGCATCACAGCGGGCGACGTCAACCGGCAGGTGCGGGCCACCAACGTCGATCTGGCGGGCGGACGCGGCGAGATCGGCGGGCGCGAGCAGGCGATCCGCACGCTGGCCGGCAAGCAGACCGTGGAGGACCTCGCGGCCACGACGATTGCCTTGCCCAAGGGGCGCAAGGTGCGGCTCGACCAGCTCGGCACGGTGACCGATTCCACTGCCGAGCAGAGGACGTTCGCGACGCTCGATGGCCGGCCGGTCGTCGCGTTCGCCATCTCGCGCGCCAAGGGCGCCAGCGACACGACGGTTGCCACCGATGTCGACAAAACCATCGAGATGTTGCGGACCAAGTATCCGTCCGTGGACCTGACCAAGATCGACAACACCGTCGAGTACACGCTCGGCGTCTA
Source organism: uncultured Hyphomicrobiales bacterium (assembly GCA_902826715.1). Classification (GTDB taxonomy): domain Bacteria; phylum Pseudomonadota; class Alphaproteobacteria; order Rhizobiales; family Hyphomicrobiaceae; genus CADEFX01. Next base: position 16,302 of record CADEFX010000056.1, read on the forward strand.
CAAATCGACCATGACGTCCATGATCGAAGGCGCGCTGCTGGCGATCATCGTGGTGCTGGTGTTCCTGCGCGACTGGCGCGCGACGCTGATTGCCGCCGTGGCGCTGCCGCTATCGGCCATCCCGGCCTACTGGGCCATGGATGTGATGGGTTTCTCGCTGAACCTCGTCAGCCTGCTCGCCATCACCATCGTCATCGGCATCCTGGTCGATGACGCCATCGTCGAGATCGAGAACATCGTGCGCCACATGCGCATGGGCAAGTCGGCGTATCGCGCGGCGCTGGAGGCGGCCGACGAGATCGGCCTCGCCGTGATCGCCATCACCTTCACGATCATCGCGGTATTCACGCCGGTGAGTTTCATGGGCGGCATCGCCGGGCAATACTTCAAGCAATTCGGCCTGGTCGTAGCGGCGGCCGTGTTCTTCTCGCTCTTGGTGGCGCGGCTCGTCACGCCGCTGCTGGCCGCTTATTTCCTGCGCGCGCACGATCACGAGGAAAAGGAAGGCTTCATCCTGCGCACCTATACGCGCCTCGTCGCGTGGTCGGTGGCGCATCGCTACAAGAGCGTGGCTCTCGGGATCCTGACCTTCTTCGTCTCCATCGGCAGCTTCTACCTGCTGCCATCGTCCTTCCTGCCGCAAGAGGACCAGGGGCGGCAGTTGCTCGCCATCGAGCTACCGCCGGGCTCGCGCCTCGATGACACGCGCCGGGTGACCGCGGCCGTCGCCGACCGCGTGCGCGAGCGAGCCGACGTGCGCAGCGTGTTCGTCAACGGTGGCAACCTGCTGGGTTCTGGCGCGGAGGTGCGCAAGGCGACGCTGATCATCAATCTGGTACCGAAAGACCAGCGCAAGCTGAAGCAGCACCAGATTAAGGAGGAGATCGGCCAGCAGCTCGCCGGCATGCCCGACATCCGCTTCTGGTTTCTCAACGACGACGGACAGCGGCAATTCCAGCTCGTGGTCGCGGGCCGCGATCCAGCCGCCGTGAACAAGGCCGCAGCTGAGGTGACAAGCGAGGCCAAGCGCCTGCCAAAGCTCGCCAACGTGGTGTCGACGGCGGAGCTCGACCGGCCGGAACTGCGGGTCTACCCCAAGAGCGACATCGCGGCCGAGCTCGGCGTCTCGACCGAGGCCATCTCGGAGGCCGTGCGCATCGCCACCATCGGCGACGTGGCCGCCAACCTCGCCAAATTCGACGTCGGCGACCGGCAGGTGCCGATCCGAGTGCAACTGGACGAGAAGGCCCGTACGGACCGGCATCTGCTCGAGGCGCTGAAGGTCGCAACGGCAAGCGGTGCAGCGGTGCCATTATCCGCGGTAGCCGATTTCGAGATGAGCCAGGGCCCGACGGCTATCGACCGCTACGATCGCACGCGCCGCATCGTCATCGGCGCCGATCTCGTCGGCGACGCGCCGCTCGGGGATGTCGTGAATGCGCTGATGAGCACGCCGGCGGCGAAAAACCTGCCGGCCGGTGTCGAGCTGAAACAGTTCGGCGCGGCGGAAATCATGACCGAGGTGTTCGAGAGCTTTGCCAAAGCCATGATCGCGGGCCTGATGATGGTATACGCGGTATTGGTGCTGCTGTTCGGCAGCTTCCTGCAGCCGATAACGATCCTGTTCTCGCTGCCGCTGTCGATCGGCGGCGCCATCGTGGCGCTGGCGATCGCGCAGAAGGCCGTCAGCTTGCCCGTGGTGATCGGCATCCTGATGCTGATGGGTATCGTCACCAAGAACGCGATCATGCTGGTCGACTTCGCCATCGAGGAGATGGCGCGCGGCGTGCCGCGCACGGAAGCCATCATCGATGCCGGCCGCAAGCGGGCGCGGCCGATCATCATGACGACGATCGCGATGGTCGGCGGCATGATACCGGCGGCACTGGCAGTGGGCTCGGGCGGCGAATTCCGCTCGCCGATGGCCGTGGCCGTGATCGGCGGCCTGATCTCGTCAACACTGCTGTCGCTGGTGTTCGTACCGGCGGTGTTCGCGGTGATGGACGATCTCGGCTCGCTGACGTGGCGCATCTTTTCACGTTTCGTTGGTGCCACGGACGAGCCGCCTCAGGGTTCACCCCAGGCCGATCGGAATTCGCCCGGCGCTGCGCCATCGGCTCTACACACTCGCCCTGTAGCAGCGGAATAGTTGTCGCTGCGCAAACAATTCGGCTCACAATCGGTTGCCGATGACACGGCCGATCCCTACGTTGCATCCGGGGTGGCTATTGCGGAAGGATTTCCATCATGTTCGACGCCAGAAGTCTCCTCGAAGCCGTGTTGCGCGGCGCCGGGCCGTCACCCCAGCAATCCAATCCTTCGCAGCAGGCGCCAGGCGGCCGAGGCCTCGGTGACATCCTGGAGCAACTGGCGCGCAATTTCGGCCAGCAAGGGCAGGCCGGCGGTTCTGGCAGCGCGGGCACGACTGCGCCCGCAGGCGGCATGGGAAGCCTGCAGGACCTTTTGCGCAACCTTGGCGGACAGCAGAGTGCTTCGGCACCGCAGGCGGCGCCCGGCAGCGGCGACATCGGCGGCCGCAGTCCCGGAGGGCCGGCTGCCGGCGACGGCGGGCTCGGTGACATTCTTGGCAACCTGCAGAAGCAGTTCGGCGGCGCCGTCGGTCAGGGCGGCGGCAACCTGATGGACATCCTGGGCCAGGTGCTTGGGCAGGCGACGTCAGGCGTGAAGGAAGGCGCGCAGCGCATCGATCAGGCGACCGGCGCCTCGGGCCATGCGCGCGACGCCATTGGGCAAGCGACGGGCAAGTCGCCGGAGGATCTGTTCAATCAGCTGAAAGATCTGATCAACAACAACCGTGCAGCAGCCGGTGCTGCAGCAGGCGGCATCGGCGCCGTCGTGCTTGGCACGCAGGCAGGTCGGGCACTGGCCGGCAGTGCGCTCAGGCTCGGGGCCCTCGCGTTGATCGGCGGCCTCGCCTACAAGGCGGTGCAGAACTACCAGCAGGGCAAACCGCTGATCGGACCGGGCCAAAACCTTGGTCTGGCCGAGGCGCCGCGCGGGTCTGGCTTCGAGTCCGGTGCCGTAACGCACGATTCGGCGCTGCTCTACATTCGCGGAATGATTGCTGCGGCGGCAGCCGACGGACGCATCGATGCCAACGAGCAGCAGAAGATCATGGGCGGGCTGCAGCAAGCCGGTCTCGGCGCCGATGCCGAGGAGTTCCTGGCTAACGAGCTGAACAATCCCGCGACTGCAACGGAGCTCGCGAGCGCCGTCAGTTCGGAGCAGGAGGCAGTGCAGCTCTTCACGGCGGCGCGCATTGCCGTCGACGTCGATAGCCAGGAGGAGCACGCGTTCCTGGTCGACCTGGCGCAGAAACTGGGAATGGACGGCAAGCTCGTCGCGCACATCGACGCGGCGGCCCGGGCGGCCTAGGGCAGGCTGGCCCGAGCTTGTCCAGTTTGCGTTCCCGGACGCAGCGTCGTCATGTCGAAGCATGCACGCGCGGCGATCCGGGGCCTTTCGCAGTTTGTGGCACAGCCTTGAAACTCACGGCCGGGAACGCAGGATATGAGAGTGACGTGCCTGAGAGGTGGATCGGACTCCCGACCCTACAGCAGCGTCTCCATGAGGCGCTGCTGCAGCAACATGCGCGGCACCAGCGATGACATGAGCAGGTGCTCCTGGTGAGTGTGGGCGCCGTTGCCGTCGACGCCGAGGCCATCGAGTGTCGGCACCTTGTGGGCGGTGAAATTGCCGTCGCTGCCGCCACCCGTGGACGCATCGATGAGCTCGAAGCCGATCTCGGCGGCAAGCGTGCGTGCATGCGCGAACAGGCGGGCAATGCCGTCGTTCTTTTCGAACGGGGGACGGTTGAGGCCGCCTGTGATGTCCAGGGTCACATCGCGATTGTAGGGCTTGATCGCCTTGAAGTGGCGGTCCATCTCGTCCGCGTCGGCAATACTGCGGATGCGCATGTCGATGGTGGCGCTGCAGTGCTCGGGCACGACGTTGTCGGCCGTGCCGCCCGAGATCTGGCCGATGTTGAAGGTGAGCCCGCGTTTGTAGTCGGTCAGGCCCTCGATATCGACGACATGGCGGGCGATCTCGAGAATGGCGCTGCGGCCGTCCTGGTGCCGGCCGCCGGAATGGGCGGGGCGGCCGCGCGCCGTCATGACGTAGCGGCCGACGCCCTTGCGCGCGGTGACGATCTTGCCGCCATCACGGGCGGGCTCGGTGACCAGAACATATTTGGCATTGGCGCCTTCGGCCTCGATGAGGCGGCGGGACGTGCGGCTGCCGGTCTCCTCATCGGAGACATAGAGAATGCGGATGGGAAGCGGTGTCGCCTTGCCGGCTGCGGCGATGGCGCGATAGGCAGCGAAGGCCAGGTAGGCGCCGCCCTTCATATCGTAGATGCCGGGACCATAGACACGGTCGCCGTCGATGCGAAACGGCAGGTGCTGCGCCAATGTGCCCTTGGGATGCACCGTATCGAGATGGCAGAGGATGAGCACGCCCGGACCATCACCGCCCCAGGGGGAGGAGACGCGCAAATGATCGCCGCATCCGTCAGTGCCGGGAACGCGGGTCACTCGGGCGCCGACGGCGGAGAAATCTTCCGCGGCCCGGGTCATGACGCGATTGACGCCGTCCACATCTGCTGTCTGGCTCTCGATTTCCACCCAGGCGCGAATGCCATCGAGAATTGCAGAGTCTGACGGGGTGGACATGCTCAGCTCTCCTGTGAGGCGGGAACGGTCGCAAGCTTGCGGTGGCGCTCGGCAGCCAGTTGCGATTCGCGCAGAGTGATGAAGAACGTCGCGCCGATGATGAGAAAGGCACCGAACCAGGTCGTCAGAAGGGGGATCTCGGAGAAAAACAGGTAGCCCCACCCAGCCATCCAGACAAGGCGCACATAATCCGCCGGCATGACGACACTCGCATCGGCCAAACGCAGAGCATAGATGTAGCAGTAGTTACCGATCGCCGCGACCGCGCCCATGACGATGAGAATGAACCAGACGTGCGCGTCGGGCCAGATCCAAACGGGAATCGCAGCTACCGCAGCAAAAGGCGCGATCAAGAGCGGCTGATAGAACGACACCGTTAGCGTGCTGTCGAACTTGACCAAGTGCTTTGCCATCAGCAACGACGCCGCCCACAGCCCGCTCGACACGACGGCGGCGACAGCAGGCCACGTGAACATGCCGGGGCCTGGCCGCATTACCACCAGGGCGCCGAGAAAACCGATGGCGACGGCGCTCCAGCGGCGGATGCCGACATGCTCCTTGAACCAGAGCGCGGCGCCGAGCGTGACGAAGAGCCCCGTCGTGAAGCTGAGCGTTCCGGCGTCCGCAAGCGGCATCGTCGCCAGTGCGTAGTACCACATCGTCATCGAGAACACGCCGATGATGCCGCGCAGAATTTGCAGGCCGGGGCGCTTCGTGCGCCAGGCGACGGCCGACGAATTCAGGACGACCGGCAACGTGCAGAGAATGGTGATGGACGAGCGGATAAAGACGATCTCAATCGCCGGGAGCGATGGACCGATATGACGCACGCCGATGTGCAGGAGCGATGAGGACAGTCCGGCGATCAGCATAACGCCGATGGCCGTGAAGATGCGGCGACGGTCGGCCTCGATCGTGTCGGCAGCAATGCTCACGGTGCTGCGCTCCTCGATCTACCGAACCATGCGGCACAAATGACAACGCCGCCGCTGCAAAAGCAGCGGCGGCGCTCATATCTCACACGTGATGAGGAGATGTCTCGATTGACAACTGTCACCTTCACTTCTTAGCAGACCTGGCAATGACCTACTCTCCCGCGTCTTAAGACGAAGTACCATCGGCGCTGGGGCGTTTCACGGCCGAGTTCGGAATGGGATCGGGTGCAGCCACCCCGC
>CADEFX010000057.1:0-4805 GCA_902826715.1 uncultured Hyphomicrobiales bacterium
TGGGCTACGATAAGGCGTGGATCGCCGAGCACCTGTTCTCGACCTACGGCGTCGTGACCTCCACGCAGGTCTACGCGGCGGCCATCGCCCAGCGCGTGAAGAAGATGCGCATCGGCATGGCGGTCGTGGTCATTCCGTTCAATCATCCGCTGCGCACGGCGTCGGACTTCGCACTGATCGACGTGTTGTCGCATGGCCGCCTCGACATGGGCGTCGGCCGGGCGTATCAGCCGCACGAGTTCACGGGCCTCGGCGTGCCGATGGACAAGAGCCGCGAGATGTTCAACGAGGGCTTGGACATCGTGCTCAAGGCATGGACCGAGGACAAGATCACCTACAAGGGCAAATACTGGACGATCCCCGAGCCGGTCGAGGTGCTGCCTAAGCCCGTCCAGAAGCCTCACCCGCCGATTTATCAGGCCACGATCTCGCCCGAGAGCTTCGAGCAGGCCACGCGCCTCGGAACCAACCTGCAGTTCGCCTCGCCGTTCACCTATCGCACCTATCGCGAAGCGTGGATGGACGAGCTGGAAAAGCACTGCCAGCGCTACGAGACCCTGTGCACGGAGATTGGCCGCGACCCCAAGAAGGCGGAGCGCATGATCCTGCTGCCGTTCTTCGTGCATGAGGACAAGGCGCGCGCCAAAGAGATCTACGCTCCGCACGTCGAATGGTTCTACGACAAGGTGACCTCGCACCAGCTTGCGGCACCGACGCAGGGCAGCGTCGTCAAGGGCTACGAGCTGACGATGAGCGAGGGCAAGCGCACGCGCGAGATGGGCTACCTGAGCTTCGACAAGCTGCATCAGTACGGCGCGGCCATCGCCGACGATCCCGCGGGCTGCATCGAGAAGCTGCGCGAAATGAAGCGCCGCTTCGGCATCACCGAGTTCGCCCTGTGGTTCAACATCGGCGGCATTGCGCCCGAGCACGTCGAGCGATCGATGCGGCTCGCGGCGGAGAAAGTCTTTCCGCACGTCTGAGGGTCTGGGAGCACACAACATGAAACTCGGTTACATCGGCCTCGGCAACATGGGCGGCGCGCTGGCACGCCGCCTGCTGCGCCAGCACAAGATGCGCGTCTACGACCTGAAGCCCGAGAACATGGCAAAGCTCGCCGACAAAGGCGGAGCGGCTTCGCAAAATCCGAGGGCGCTGGCGGCGGAATGCGACATGGTCATGACCTGTCTGCCCACGTCCAAGGAAGTGCACGATGCCATCTTCGGCCTCGACGGCATCGCCGCCGGCATGAAACGCGGCGGCATCATCGCCGACATGACCACCGGCGATCCCAATGCCACACGCGCGATGGCTAAGGAACTGGCTGCGAAAGGCATCACGTTGATCGACGCGCCGGTCAGCGGCGGCCCGCATGGCGCGGATGCCGGCACGATTGCCATCATGGTCGGCGCGCCCGACGATGTTTACGCGAAGATGAAGCCCGTGTTCACGGTCATCAGCCCCAACATCTTCCATTGCGGAGACGTGGGCACCGGCCAAGTCATGAAGCTGGTCAATAACGTCGTAACCGCCAGCATCCGGACCATCACCTTCGAGGCCGTCACCATGGGCGTCAAGAACGGCCTGAGCTTCAAGGCATGCGCCGAGGTGCTCGCCAAGAGCTCCGGCCGCAGCTACACGACAGAAGTCACGCTCCCGCGCATTGCCAGCGGCAACGCCGCCGCAAGCTTCACTCTCGGGCTCATGCACAAGGATGTACGATTGGCCACCGAGCTTGGCGTTGCCAGCGGCTCGCCGATGCTCGTCGCCGGCCTCGTGCGCGAAATGTACCAGACCGCCATCAACGAGCATGGCGCCGATGGCGACGTGAACCTGATGATCCGCCTGTTCGAGCGTCAATCCAAGGTGAAGGTGGCGCCGTAGTCGTTCTGGCTCCACACAGACGATCGGGACTGCACTTGCCCGCGGCCGGAATCGCTTCCATGTTCGGGGCATGACGCGTGCAGGCCCTCCTTCAAAGGCCGCGGCGGCGCCCCCAACCCCGAGGCGGCCGCTGCCTTCGCTCGATGATTTCGTCAACGGCGTGCTGGGCGGCGACCGGGCGATGCTGGCGCGGGCCATCACGCTTGTGGAAAGCGGGCGCGCCGACCATCGGACACTGGCCGAGGAGGTGCTGCAGCGCGTGCTGCCCAAGACGGGCACGGCCATGCGCGTCGGCATTACAGGCGTGCCGGGCGTGGGTAAGTCCACGGCCATCGATCAGCTCGGAATGGATCTGATCACGCGGGGGCACAAGGTAGCGGTGCTGGCCATCGATCCGACGTCGCGGCGGACAGGCGGCGCCATTCTCGGCGATAAGACGCGCATGGAGCGCTTGTCGCAGCAGCACGCGGCCTTCATCCGCCCTTCGCCGACCGCCGGCACGCTCGGCGGCGTCGCGCGGCGGACACGCGAGACCATGGCGCTGGTCGAGGCGGCCGGGTTCGATGTGGTGATTGTCGAGACCGTGGGCGTCGGCCAGTCGGAGACCGCCGTGTCCGACATGGTGGACTTCTTCCTTGTGCTGCTGCTGGCGGGGGCCGGCGACGACCTGCAGGGCATCAAGCGCGGCGTGCTCGAGCTGGCCGATATGATGGTCGTCACCAAGGCCGACGGTGACAACGTCGCGCGGGCGACGCAGGCGGCCGCCGATCTGAAGGGCGCGCTCGGCATCCTTACACAGGTCTCGCAGAATTGGATGCCGCCGGTCATGACCATCTCGGCGAAGGACAATCGCGGCCTTGACGAGATGTGGGACAGGATCGTCGCGCATCGCCGCGTGATGACGTCATCGGGCGAGTTCGAGGCTCGCCGGCAGGCGCAGCGGGTGACCTGGATGCGAGACATGCTGACGGATCGCTTAGCCGGGCTCTTGCGTTCCGATCCGGCCGTGGCGGCGCGCGTGCGCGAGCTTGAGCACGACGTCGGCGCCGGCCGGCTCGCGCCGCCGCTGGCGGTGGCAGAGGTCATGCGGTTGATTGGGTTGGGGATGTTGCCTGAGATCCCCTAAAGCCCCCGGATTGAAGTTCGGGCGGCGTTGCGCTATCGAGCCTTATGGTGTGTTCGCGACCTGTCCTGCTGCTGACTGGCTTTGGCCCATTTCCGCGCGTGCCGGTGAATGCGACATCGTTGCTGGTGCCGCGGATAGCCGAGGCCGCGGACAAGGCGTTCGCCGGCGTCTGTGTCGTCTGCGAGATCATTCCGACGGAGTGGCGCGCAGGCCTGGCGCGTGTCGAGGAGCTATACGCCGAGCATAGGCCGCTGATCGCCATCCACTTCGGCGTGTCGGGACGGGCCACTGGATTCGCGGTGGAGGCACGGGCACGCAACCGCTGCGCAGCATCACCCGACGCTGCCGATTGCCTGCCGGATGGCATTTGCGTTGCGCCGGGCGCACCGGAGTTCCTGCCCTCGACGCTGCCCGTAACGCTGATTGTCGAGCGTCTGCGGCGGCGCGGGATGCCGGCGCAGCTTTCGCGCGATGCGGGCAACTATCTGTGCAATGCCCTGATGTATCGCACGCTCGATCTGGCCCGGACCAAGGACTGGCCAGCGCGTAACGGCTTCGTGCATCTGCCGACCAGTCTCGTCGATCCGCGCCACCCCGAGCGGGGTCCGCTCAGGCCGTCGCGCCTGAGCTGGCGGCAAGTGGTCGATGGCGGACTCGAGATCATTGCCGCGTCCCTGGGCCGGCAACAAACGCAGATCAGCCCATCTCCGTCCGTTTTGGCGGGTGCGTGACGATCGACTTGAGCTCCGGCGTCGGCTTCCTGAGCTCGGCGATATCCGGCCGCGGACGGCGCAGGGCGGGAATGGCGGCGAATGCCTGCTCCATCGCTTGCGCGGCGGCCAGCACCTCGCCATCGCCACGGGCGCGGCCCACGACCTGCAAACCGAACGGCATGTTCTTGTGATCGACACCGCAGGGAATGGAGATGGCCGGATTGGTTGCGAGCGTGATGAAGTAGGTGAGCGCAAGCCAGTGGTAGTAGTTGCGCAGCGGCTTGCCTTCCATCTCGGCGAGATAAAGCTGCGTCCAGGGGAACGGCGTGACCGGCACGGTCGGTGACAGGACAAGATCGTAGTCCTGGAACGTCTCCTGGAAACGCCGATAGATCCGCGTCTGCTCGGCATGGGCCCAGGCCACGTCGGCAAGCGACATTTTTGCGCCCATCTCATAATTGATGCGCACATTCGGACCGAGCGACGACGGATCCTTTTCGTAGTCGGCTTGGTAACGCGAAACGAATGTAACGGCGCGAATGACATCGAAGCAGCGGTCGGCCTCGCCGAAGTCCGGGCGAATCTCATCGCAGGACTTGAAGAGGTGGCGCATGGCGGACATGCGCTCACGCATGACGTTGCGGATGGGCGTCTCCACGGGACATTGCCCGAAGTCTTCGGTCCACGCGACGCGCAAGCGGCCCAGATCGCAGGCCGCAGGCACGGCAAAGTCTTGTGGGTCGACAGGATACCCCAGCGGATCGACGGCATCGAAGCCGGCTTGCACGGCCAGGAGCTGGGCCGCATCCGCAACCGTGCGGCCCATGGGTCCAAGCACGGAAATCGCCGACCAGCCGAGCCCGCGCCGCGCGTGCGGCACGAGGCCGGGCGAAGGCCGGAAGCCGACGACGCCGTTGATCGCACCGGGAATGCGTAAGGAGCCACCGGTGTCGGAGCCCGTGCATACGGGCAGCATGTCGGTGGCGAGCGCGACACCCGATCCGCCCGACGAGCCGCCTGGGGTCAATAGCGGATCGAACGGATTGCCGGTCGCACCCCAAACGACGTTACGACTGTTGTCG
>CADEFX010000057.1:4815-21828 GCA_902826715.1 uncultured Hyphomicrobiales bacterium
CATGACGTTGTCCTGCTCGGGGATGAAGTCGCGGAACAGCGGCGAACCATAGGTGGTCAGTAGGCCGCCGGTCTCCTCCAGGTCTTTGATGCCGGTAGGCAGACCGTGCAGGGGCCCGAGCGGCTCGCCGTCGCGCGCGGCTCTTTCGGCCAGCTTGGCCTCGCGGCGTGCACGCGCGAAACACGTCCCCGTGATCGCGTTGACGGCCGGGTTGATCTCCTCGATGCGCGCAATGCACGCTTCGAGAAGCTCGACTGGGGAGATTTCTTTCGTGCCGATCCGGCGGCGAAGCTCGACGGATGAGAGCGGCAGCAACGCATCGTTGGCAGACATTTGGCCCCCTGGGTCGGTCAGCGCGAACTCTGCCGGGTAGCCTACACGCGCAACAACGTCCGCCGGAAGGGGCTTGCCTTAGCGTGCGGCGGGGATGATCTAGGCTGCTTCGGCCAGCAACCTGTCGACGTCGAGGCGGCGCGTCGACATGCTGAGTTTGCCCTCGCTATCGAGGGGCCACTCGGACTTCGGCCGGTCGACGTAAAGCTCCACACCGTTGCCGTCGAAGTCGCGCAGATACAGTGCTTCGCTGACGCCATGATCGCTTGCGCCATCCAGCGTGACCCCCGCCGTCAGCAGCCGTTTCAGCGCCCCGCCGAGAGCTGCGCGCGACGGATAAAGAACCGCTACGTGGAAAAGTCCAGTCGCGTTGCGTGGTGGCTGAGGACCTCCCGCGCTCTCCCAAGTGTTGAGCGCGATATGATGATGATAGCCGCCCGCCGACAAAAACACGGCACCAGGGCGTTGCTGCATCACCTCGAATCCAAGGATATCGCGCCAGAAGCCGAGGGCGCGGTCTAGGTCAGACACCTTCAAATGCACATGGCCGATCCTGACCGCCGGATGGATCGGAGCGCTGGAACCGACATCTGCCATAACCGTTGACCCTCTCAGTGCATTAGCCGCCCTTGTTACCATTTCCGCCAAAGCCTGCGGTTCACAATTTCGGTCAGTGAATCATCCGACATGGCTTGAGAGTTGTCGACAGTTAACGGTACTGTATGGCGCCCGGCCCGCCGGCCTCGGGCAGTCCATGTCGTGCAAACAAGAGGGGGCGACAATGGCAGGCGAACAAAGCAATGGGGCTAAACTTCCAACCATCGGCGGGTGGGACATCGACATCGTCGTACAGGGCTATCCCGGCAAGTCCGTGTGCCACGGCGGTCTGGGATGGAGCACGATCGCCTTGCTGCGCGGCTACGGGCGTGTCGCGTTTATCGACGTGGGCTCGTTCAGCCAGCGCAGCATCATCCAGCAGAGCCTTGAAAGCCGGGGACTGACACCGGCGGACGTCACAGATGTTCTCCTGACGCATTCGCACTGGGATCACTCGCTCAACTGGGTGATGTTCCCTCAGGCACGCATCGCGATCGGTACCAAGGAGCTTGCATGGTCGCTGCTTGAGCCATGGGGCATGGGACCTGTTCCAGAGCTATACGTGCGCGAGCTCGACCGCTTGGATCGCACCGTGCTCGTCACGGCCGGCGACGAGGTGTTGCCGGGTATCCGCGCTTACGACATGCCAGGGCATACGCCCGGCCACCTGGTCTATCGGCTGCACGGCGAGAAGAACGATATCCTGTTCACCGGCGACGCAGCCAAGAACCGAGCCGAGCTTCTGTCCCTGACTGCGGACATGACCTACGACCAGATGATCAGCCGGCAATCGATGGAGCGCATCTGGGAGCTTTGGAAAGACAAGCCCGGCACGGTCCTCGTGCCGGGTCACGACGTGCCTATGGTGATCGAGGACGGCAAGCCCGCCTACATCGGCGAGCGGGCTGCCGGCATCTCGTCGTGGTTCGGAGAGACGCTCGATCAGACGAAGCTGTTCGAGCTGACCGGCCGTTGATCGGCGTCAGACCTCGACACCGAGCATGATCCCGATGTTCTGCACGGCCGCACCCGAGGCGCCCTTGCCGAGGTTGTCCAGCTTCGCCACAAGCACCGCCTGGCGGTGCTTTTCATTGGCGAACACCCGCAGCTCGAGCCGGTTCGTACCATTGAGGGCTTCCGCCTCGAGGCGGCCACCCTTGGCCGAAGGATCTGCCGCGCGCACGACTTTGACGTAGGTGCTGCCGGCATAGCGCTGCTCGAGCACTGCCTCCAGATCGCCCCCGGTGGGCCGCCCGGGCAAGGCATCCAGATGCAACGGCACGGAGATCAGCATGCCTTTCCGAAAATTCCCGACCGACGGCACGAAGATCGGCCGCCGCGTCAGCTTGGCATAGAGCTGCAGCTCCGGAACGTGCTTGTGCTCAAGCCCCAGGCCATAGAGCTCGAACGACGAAGCCTGCCCCGTCTCGTAGCTTTCGATCATGGACTTGCCGCCACCCGAGTACCCCGACACGGCGTTGACCGAGATGGGGTAGTCGGCAGGCACAAGACCTGCGTCCACCAGCGGACGGATCAGCGCGATCGCACCCGTCGGATAACATCCGGGGTTGGACACGTGCTTGGCGCCGGCAATGACCTTGCTCTGCGCCGCATCCAGTTCCGGAAAGCCGTAGGCCCAGCCCGGCGCAACGCGATGCGCCGTTGAGGCATCGAGTAACCGCGGCGCGGCCTCGCCCAGCTCGGAAGCCAGCCCGACAGCTTCCTTGGCCGCATCATCGGGCAGGCAGAGCACGACGAGATCGACACCCGCCATCAGCGCCTTGCGCGCGGTAGGATCCTTGCGCTTGTCGGGCGCGATGCTCCTGACCTCCACCGTATCGACCGCAGCCAAACGGTCCCGGATCTCGATGCCGGTCGTCCCGGCTTCGCCGTCGATGAATAGCGTGGGCTTGGCGCGCAATTCGGTCTTGCTCTTCGCCTTGGTTTTCGTTGGGGCGCTGACTTTGTCTTGCATGGCTGTCTCCTCGGGCATCAGGCTGATGGGTTGGTGGCCAGAGCGCGGAGGCAACAAAAAAGCCGCGCTTTGGGGCGCGGCTCGCGTGGACGTCTAACAGACGACATCCTTCATCGCGACCACGCCAGAGGGCGTGCGCGGCGACGTCGGGGGATCATGTCTATCATCGTCTTCATGCGCCCTGTTATGGTGACGACATCGGCCGATGTCAACAGGAGACAGCGCAGCCTGTCGCACCGATGCGGCGCGACAGGCCGTGGCGAAGTCTAGCGCTTCGAGAACTGGAAGCTGCGGCGGGCTTTCATCTTGCCGTACTTTTTGCGCTCCACGACGCGGCTGTCGCGGGTCAGGAAGCCGCCCTTCTTCAGCACCGGACGCAGGTCGGGTTCATAGGCGGTCAACGCCTTGGAAATGCCGTGCCGGACGGCACCTGCCTGGCCAGACAAACCGCCGCCGGCGACGGTCGCTATCACGTCGTACTGATCCGCACGATTGGCGGCATTCAGAGGCTGCTTGAGGAGCATCTGCAGCACCGGGCGCGCAAAATAGGCGGAAAAGTCCTTCTTGTTGACCAAGATCTTCCCGTGTCCACGCTTGAGCCACACGCGCGCGACGGCGTTCTTCCGTTTGCCGGTGGCGTAGGCACGGCCGAAGGCATCAAGTTTCTGCTGGTACACGGGCGCTGCCGAAGTAGCCACCACCGCATCGCCTCGCAATTCACCGAGGTCGCCGAGCGTTCTGGGTTCGTTGGCCATCGATTAAACCCTTTTGTTCTTGCGATTGAGCGCCGCGACATCCAGCGGCTCGGGCTGCTGCGCTTCGTGCGGATGCTCGGCGCCGGCATACACTTTGAGATTGCCCATCAGCTTGCGGTGAAGCGGTCCGCGCGCAAGCATGCGCTCGACGGCCTTCTCGACCACGCGTTCCGGGAACTTGCCCTCGAGGATCTGACGCGGCGACCGCGTCTTGAGGCCTCCGGGATAGCCCGTGTGCCACTCGTATTTCTTGTCTTCGTATTTATTGCCTGTGAACGTGACCTTGCCGGCGTTCACGACGACGACGTTGTCGCCCATGTCGACGTGCGGCGTGTAGGTCGGCTTGTGCTTGCCTTTGAGCCGGGTCGCAACGATAGCCGCGAGCCGGCCAACGACGAGCCCCTCGGCATCGATGAGCACCCACTTCTTGGCGAGCTCACCGGGCTTGGCGGTGTAGGTTTTCATCCCCGCAGTGCTCCTGGTGTTCGAGGGATTGCCGCATGGCTGCGGGCATCCTTTGCGGCGTGCTTGTAGCGGAGCGGCCCCTTCGGCGTCAACCGCGAAGATGCATAAGCGCCGAAAATTCCTTGCAGATTCCGTGGTTTAAATTTGCGGTATTATACTACCTTAAATGAACTCAAGTGCCTGAACCAACTGCCGGAAGTGCGTAGGAACCAGTGGCGTGCGCCACCACGTCTTCCTCGCCGTCGGACGTCAGTTCGACTTGTGCATAGGCCAGTCGCCGCCCAAGTCTGATAATCGTCGTGACGGCGACCAGATCGCGCGGTTCCGGCCGTCGCAAGAACGTAATGTTGAGATTGGTCGTGACGGCCGGTATGGCGGGCGCTCCCAGCGTCGCAATCAGAGCCGCATAGATGCTGAAATCCGCCAGCGTGAACATTGCCGGCCCGGAGATGGTGCCGCCCGGACGCGCCAGGCGATCGCTGAACGTGAGCCGAACACGGGCCTGGCGGTCGGCGACGGATTCGATGTAGAGCGCGCGTCCTCCGGCATGGATTTGAGGAAAGCTTTCATCGATCAGTGCGGTGACGTCATCAACCGAAAGCGCTGCGGGTGCTCTTGACATCCTTAATGGCGTCCCACTCCTACGTTGTAATAGCGATGGTCTTGTAGCCTGAGGCGGATAAAGAAGGGAACTTGGAAATGATGTCGATCTTGCGTGGATTACGGACTGCGGCCGTTGCTGCGCTCGTTTGCGGCGTAGGCTTGAGCGGCGCGCTTGCACAAGGACAGAGTGCGTCGGAAACCTCCGATTTCAAGCAGGTCAAGCTCGATAGCAAGATGGTTGAAAGCTTCATCGCGGCTCAAAAGGACGTGGCCGCCTTTGCTCAAAAGAATCCCGCCCAGCAAGGCGACAAGGTGGATCCCAAAATTCAGGCTGAGCTTGACACGATTGCCAAGAAGCACGGGTTCTCGAACTTTGTTGATTTCGACGATGTCGGTTTCAACATCACCATGGTGCTGAGCGGAATTGACAAGGACTCGGGCAAGTTCACGGACCCGATCGTTTCCATCAAGCAGGAGATCGAAGACGTAACCGCTGACAAGGCGATCCCCGAGAAAGAGAAGAAGCAAATCCTCGAGGAGCTCAACGAATCTTTGAAAAACACCCCGCCATTGCAGTATCCTGAGAACGTCGAGGTGGTTAAGCAGTACCGCGAGAAGATCGAACAGGTGCTGCAGTAGAGGTCATCGGAAAGGGACGATGCAAGAGCGTTTGGGCCCGGCAGACGACGCCGCCACGAGTTGGCCGCCGCTGACAGAAGAACAGCGCGGTTCGATTACCGTCCTCACGCTCAACCGCCCGCAATCGCGCAACACGCTTTCGGAGGCGATGCTGTCTGCACTTCAGACAGCCATCGACGGCGCTTCGGCGGATCGCGGCGTCCGCGCCGTGGTCATCGCGGCCAACGGCCCCGCCTTCTGCGCCGGCCACGACATGAAGGAGATGACCGGACGCCGCGCGGATGCCGACGGCGGCGAGGCCTATTTCGCCGATCTGATGGATCGCTGCACGACGATGATGCAGTCGATTGTGCGCTCGCCGAAGCCTTTCATTGCCGCGGTCGAAGGCGTGGCGACGGCAGCGGGATGCCAACTGGTGGCCACCTGCGACTTGGCCGTTGCGGGTGCGGAGGCCCGTTTCGCGACACCGGGCGTCAACATCGGTCTCTTCTGCTCGACACCCATGGTTGCATTGTCGCGCAATGTGCCGCGCAAGCAGGCCATGGAGATGCTGCTTCTCGGCGAGATGGCCGGTGCGCACCAAGCCGTTCAATACGGTCTCGTCAATCGCGTCGTACCCTGCGGTGCTGCCGTGGCAGAAGCCATGTCGATGGCGCAGGCAATCGCGGCCAAGTCCAGTGCGACCATCGCCATAGGAAAACAAACCTTCTACCGCCAGCTCGAGGCTCCGTTGGCCGCGGCCTACCGCGATGCAGCCGGCGTCATGGTCCGCAACATGATGCTCCATGACGCCGCGGAAGGCGTTGGCGCTTTCATCGACAAGCGCCGGCCGGAGTGGAAGGACCGCTGATAAGCGTCTGCCCATGAACCACGATCGCTACGACGACGCCTACATTGCGGACATCCTCAACACCGTGAAGACCATCGTCATGGTGGGCGCCTCGGCTAGCTCCAATCGGCCGAGCTTTTTTGCCATGAAATATCTCCTGGGCAAAAATTTCGCAGTCATTCCGCTCAATCCGGCGCAGGCCGGCCAGGAGATCCTCGGCCGCAAGGTCGCGGGGTCGCTGGCGGACATCACTGCGCCGGTGGACATGGTCGACATTTTTCGCAATTCGGCGGCAGCCTTGGACGTCACCCGCGAGTGCGTCCGCTTGAAGGATAAACTCGGGCTCAAGGTGATCTGGATGCAGCTTTCCGTCCGCAACGACGAGGCGGCGCGCGAAGCCGAAGCAGCCGGCCTCCGCGTCGTCATGAACCGCTGCCCGAAGATCGAGTATGGCCGCCTCTCCGGCGAGATCGGATGGGCGGGCGTGAATGCCGGTCTGATCTCGTCGAAACGCCCGCAGCTCGGCGGTTCCGGCGTGCAGAATCATGTCATCGGACCTAAGCGTTAGCTACGCGCCGCTATGTCTTGCAACCTGCCGCTAACTGCCTTGTCCACAACCCTTTTGTCTGAACGCCCGATGAACGGAACGGTTGGTGACTATTCAGCATTTTGCCGTCAAACTGCCGCATGTGGAGGGAGCGTTGGGCTGTTACGTCGAGCGCCAGGAGGCATGAGTTATGAACGCGATGATGTTCGCGGCGGCATTGGTCACTGCCGTCGCCGGGGCTGTGCCCGTTGCACACGCCGCAGATCTGGATGACGGATACACGGACAGACATTCCTCACCTTACGACGACCCGCGCTATCGCGACCTGTACGGGGCGCCATCGCGCTACACCGAACGCTACGAATACAATGAGCGGACCTACCCGGTCCCACCGCAAACGGTCTATCGCGATGACTATGCGCGCGGACCGCGGCGCTATGCCGAGGACGACCGTTTCGGTACATCGTGCCTGCCGCGCCATGAAGTCAGGCGCCGTTTGCAGGAAGAGGGCTGGGGCGATTTTCATGACCTGGAGCTGCGGGGCCCGACTGCCGCAGTACGTGCACGCCGCCCCAACGGGGACCTCTACGATCTGAGGGTCGACAGCTGCACCGGCGCGATCGTCCACGCACGGCTGTTCGATCGTTATGTGCCCGGACCCTACGCATACAGTCCGCGACGCTGGGTGCGTCCCTACTATTGACGCGTTTGCACAGGCGCGTCCCCGACGCGCCTGTCTGCTCTTTGGCATAGAGCCCGCTATACTGTTTCGCCGCGGCCAAGCCTGATATAGTGACGAGTTGATGTATGCGACTCGCGGCATCGCGCGTGCACGCGATCGACCTGTTGCTCGTGATTACCCGCTCCAGATTGCGGCTCGCTGCCCATGAATCTCGTCGGACTTGCACGCAACCCCATTCCCAGCGGCGCCGTCTGCGATTTCTTCTCCGCCCACGACGGCGTGCCGTTGCGCTATGCGCGGTGGGAGGCGACGCGGACGCCGACGCGCGGAACGATCGTCATCTTCCAGGGCCGCGGCGAATTCATCGAGAAGTACTTCGAGGTCGTCGCGGATCTGCGGCGTCGCGGGTTCGCCGTCGCCACCCATGACTGGCGCGGTCAGGGTGGCTCACATCGGCCGCTGGCGAACCGTTTCAAAGGTCACGTCGGAAGCTTTTCCGAGTTCGATCATGACGTCGTGCGTTTCATGAAGGAGGTCGTGCTTCCCAACTGCCCCCCGCCCTACCTCGCGCTCGCCCATTCCATGGGCGGCAACATCGCGCTGCGCGCCGCCTCGGCGCCGAATTCCTGGTTCGAGCGCATGGTCGTCTGCGCACCGATGCTGGGCTTCCATCGCTCCAAGATCCTCATCCCGCAGTCGCTCGCCCGCGCCTACGTTGAAATCGGTGCACTGCTGGGCGCCGGCGGGCACTACGTTCCCGGTGGCAACGATCTGCCGACGGAGGCCGGCAAGTTCGCCAACAACAGCCTGACGTCGGATGAGGAGCGCTTTGCGCGCAACCGGCAGATTCTGGAAGCCATGCCGGAGCTTGGTCTCGGATCACCCACCATCAGCTGGCTGCGCGGGGCCTATCGTTCCAATCACATGCTCATGAACCTGGACTATGCGCTGCGCGTGCAAATCCCGATGCTGCTGGTCTCGGCGGGAGGGGATCGCATCGTTTCCACGCCGAACATCGAGGTGTTTGCCTCGCGGCTCAAGGTCGGCGCCCACGTCCTGATTGCACGGTCCGAGCACGAAATTCTGCAGGAACGCGATGACATTCGCGCACAATTCTGGGCCGCCTTCGATGCGTATCTAGGCGTGGCGGCGGGCACGGCGGTTAGCGTCAGCCCGTGAGAATGCGAAGCACCTTGTCGTGCAGGCTTGCATCGCCGGCGGCTAGGATGCGGCCGCCGGCTTCCGCGCTCTTTCCCTCCCAGGTCGTGATACGCCCGCCGGCCCGCTCGATAATGGGGATCAGCGCCACCACATCGTGAGCCTTCAGGCCCGTCTCCACCACGAGGTCGACGTGCCCTGCCGCCAGCAGGCAGTAGCCGTAGCAATCCCCTCCATAGCGCGCCATGCGCACTTGCGACTTCAGGCGCTGAAAGGCCTGCTGGTTGCGCGCCGGTCCGAGCAGGTCGGGACTGGTCGTCGTCAGGATCGCTGCCCCGAGCTCCGGGCAGGCCCGCGTCTTCACGCGCCGATCCGGGGCGCCGCGCACGCGCCAGTAGGTTCCGCGCCTGCCCGACCATATGCGCTCACCCGTGAACGGCTGATCCATGACGCCCAAGACCGGGCGGCCTTCGTCCATCAGGCCGATCAACGTCCCCCAGAGCGGACTGCCAGTGATGAAGGCCTTGGTGCCGTCGATGGGATCGATCACCCAATTGAAGCGACCCGCGCCGACGCTCGCTCCGAATTCCTCGCCGATGATGCCGTGCTCTGGGGCCACCTTGGCGAGATGCCGGCGGATGACGCGTTCGGCCGCCTTGTCAGCGTTCGTTACGGGATCGAAACCATGCGCGCTGCCCTTGTCCTCGATCGACAATCCGCGCCGGAAATGTGGCAGCACCGCCCTGCCCGAGAGATCGGCGAGAGCATGCGCCAACTCCAGATGGTCGTCGAAGCGCGCCGGTTTGGACAATGACACGTGCGATTTCCCCGAAAGTATGAATGCGGGCATGCCAAGGCTGGAACACCTGCGGTGGCCATCCAGAATTTCTGGCATGCCAATGAGTCTAGCGAATAGTGGCCCACGGGCAACAATTCCACATTGCTAGCGGCCATTTGGCGCCTGTGGGACTTGTTGAGGCGCGCGAATATCCCCATACCCGGGATTGTAGCCGATGTGGCATTCGTCATTGAGGCTGCCGCCCACCTTGGGCGTTTCCTCCCTAGACTTGGGCCGACCGCTTGATCGGCCCTTTTTTCATTTAGAACATGCGCTTGGAATGAAATCTCGGCGATTCTGACGCTTAGACATGCTGCCGCAGGCTAGATTTCAGCCCTGCTTTGGCACAAAAATCGGCCAGTGCCGATTTCTTATGCAAATCACTCCCGCATCGCACAAAATTCCCCCTTGAAATTGGTGCACTGCACCGCTAAATCTTGCGGTGCGAGAGCGGTGAGCTTGCTCGCGGTTCTCGCAGCCCTCCTTTGGGCGTTTCCTCCCTAGACTTGGGCCGTTCGGATTTCGAACGGCCCCTTTTTCTTTCTAGGATCAGGGGCATGTGAACGCGGCCAGTACCTGCGGCTTCACTCCGCCGCCGTCTGCCACGCCATGATGTTGGGCAACTCGCGGACAAGCTGCGCCACCGTGTTGGTAAGATCCTGCTTCACGCGCGCGAAGTGGCGCGAGCGGGTCAATGTCGTCTCGTTGAGATAAAGCGACCGGTTGACCTCGATCTGAAGGGCATGGAGGCCGCGCTGCGGCCGCCCGTAATGCTCCGTGATATAGCCGCCGGCATACGGCCGGTTGAGTTGAACCTCATATCCAAACCCCGCCAGCGTCTCGCGAAAGAACCGCGTCAACCTCCCGTCGCATGAAACGCCGAAGCGGTCGCCAAGGACGAAATCCGGCCGCAGCGCTTGCGGCTGGCCGATGGAAGCCGAAGGCATGGAATGGCAGTCGATCAGCACCGCGATGCCAAATTGACGCCACGTGGCGTCCAATAGCCCGGAAAGGGTGCCGTGAAACGGCTTGTAGAGCCTGTCGATGCGCTGCAGCGCGACGGCAAGCGGCAGGCGTCCCCGATAGATGTCCTCGCCGTCGGCAACGATGCGTGCGATCGTGCCGAGCCCGCCCACGACCCGCACCGACTGGGTGTTGGCATACGGCGGCATCGCCTCATCGAAGAGTTCCGGGTCCAGCTCGTAGGGCTCGCGATTGACGTCGAGATACGCACGCGGAAAACGCGCCGAGATCAGCGGAACGCCGTGATCTGTCACACCCGAGAAAAGATCGTCCACATAGCAGTCCTCGGATTTGCGCAGCGTATGGGCGTCAAGGCGCGAGGATGATAGAAATGCCGCCGGATAGACACGCCCCGAGTGCGGAGAACAGAACACGAAAGGCGCAGTCTGCGTGCGCGGGATCGCCACCGTAAATGGCGGCGTGAGTTCCTCGTCGATCGAAGCTCGTTCCCTTGCCGGCATGGGTGGAAGCTGGTGTGTCCAAAAGCAGAGACGTCCGACGCGATCTTTACTTTGCCAAGCGGGCAGGCTCGTGTCTATGTCGAGGAATGGCCTACCAATTGCCGCAAGCAACGGCGATACATACACTTGTTCACCTCAAGTTTACTAAATTGACGTCAGATTCCGAACGTTGCTTCGGCACAACGGCCTTCGACACGGCCCACGGGCGCAAGACACCTCATGACCGCCAAAGCCTCGGCTAATCCCATGCAACGCATTTTGCTTGCCGAAGACGACAGCTCGATGCGCGCATTTCTGGAGCGGGCGCTGGTCAAGGCTGGCTACGAGGTCATCTCGTTTGAGAATGGCGCCGATGCGCTCGATCGTCTGAAGGAAGAGGCCTTCACGCTTCTGCTGACGGATATCGTCATGCCCCGTATGGACGGGATTGAGCTGGCCCGGCGCGCCAGTGAACTCGACCCCGAGCTCAAGATCATGTTCATCACCGGCTTCGCAGCCGTGACGCTCAACAACGAGTCGCGGCCCCCGAAAGATGCCCGCGTTCTCTCCAAGCCTTTCCATCTGAAGGATCTCGTGCACGAGGTCGGGAAGCTGTTGGCGGCCTGACGCAGACTGCAGCCGGATCGTCGGCTTGCCAGTGATGGGCAATGCCGATATACGACCGGACCTGGGGTGCGTAGCTCAGCGGTAGAGCACTACCTTGACATGGTAGGGGTCACAGGTTCGATCCCTGTCGTACCCACCAGATTTTCAGCAGGGTCGGCGCCGCGACAACGATGCCGACCCGCCCATACGTCAGCCCGCCTTCGCCAAGGACTGGAGATATTTGCCGTACTCGGACTTGCCAAGCTCGTCGGCGAGGGCAAACAGCCCATCGCGCGTTATGAAGCCCATCCGATAGGCGATCTCCTCCGGACAGCAGATGCGATACCCTTGCCGCTTCTCGAGCGCACGCACGAAGTTCGCCGCCTCGTTCAGCGATTCCTCGGTCCCTGTGTCGAGCCAGGCATACCCGCGCCCGAGGCGCTCCACGCGTAGCTCGCCCATCTTCAGGTAGGCTGCATTGACATCGGTGATCTCAAGCTCGCCGCGCGCCGATGGCTTCTGCGCCGCGACGATGTCTGTCACACGCCGATCGTAGAAGTAAAGACCAGTCACAGCCCAGTTGGATTTGGGGTGTTGCGGTTTTTCCTCGATGGACCGGGCCCGCCCGTCGGCATCCAGGTCCACGATGCCGTAACGCTCGGGATCCGACACCTGATAGGCAAAAATGGTTGCACCCGCGGCATTGGCGGTTCCGGCAGCAAGCGCCTCCGGCAGGCCGTGTCCGTAGAAGATGTTGTCGCCTAGGATGAGAGCCGAGCTGTGCCCTGCGACGAAGTCCCTGCCAATGATGTAGGCCTGGGCCAGCCCACCCGGCTCGGGTTGCGCCCGATAGGTCAGCGACAATCCCCACTTCTGGCCCTCGCCGAGCAAGCGGCGAAAATTCGCCTGATCCTCCGGTGTCGTGATGATGAGGATCTCGCGAATGCCCGCAAGCATCAAGGTCGCCAGCGGGTAGTAGATCATGGGTTTGTCATAGACGGGCAGGAGCTGTTTCGACACGGCATAGGTCACGGGATAAAGCCGCGTCCCCTTTCCACCGGCGAGGATGATCCCCCTCATGTGCCAGTTCCTGCGGCAAGAGCTGAGGCGATCAGCCCCAACCGCTCGCCCCCGTACACGCCCTGCCGCAGCGGCTGCCACCAAGCCGCATTGTCGAGATACCAGCGCACGGTCTTTTCCAAGCCGGTTGCAAAGGTTTCCTGGGCGCGCCAGCCAAGCTGCGTCTCGATCTTCGTCGCATCGATCGCATATCGCTGGTCATGCCCTGGCCGATCGACCACGAACGTGATGAGCTTGCGATGCGGCTGGCCGCCTGGACGAAAGCCGTCCATCAACGCACAAATCTGCTCGACCACGGCCAGGTTGGTCTGCTCGTTGCGTCCGCCGACATTGTACGTGGCACCGACGCTTCCCTTGGCCAGGATGAGGAGCAGCGCGCGCGCGTGGTCCTCCACATGCAGCCAATCACGCACGTTGGAGCCGGTGCCGTACACCGGCAGAGGTCGCCCTTCGAGTGCGTTCAGAATGACCAGCGGTATGAGTTTTTCGGGAAATTGATAGGGGCCATAGTTGTTCGAGCAGTTCGAGATCAGCGTCGGCAAGCCGTATGTGCGGTGCCAGGCCAGAACCAGATGATCCGAGGCCGCCTTGCTGGCAGAGTACGGCGAGCTTGGATCGTAGGGCGTCGTCTCGCAAAACAGGCCGTCAGCACCGAGCGAACCGAACACTTCATCGGTGGAAACGTGGAGAAAACGGAAACGGTCCTTAATGGAGCGCGGGGCATTGCGCCAATATTTCAGAGCGGCCTCTAGCAGCCTGTGCGTGCCGACGACATTAGTCTCAATGAAGGCAGCCGACCCGTTGATGGAACGATCGACATGGCTTTCAGCCGCAAGGTGGATCACAGCTTCCGGCTGGAAACCGGCGAACGCCTCATCGACGGATGCCGGGTCGCAGACGTCGGCCACCACACCTTGATAGGCTACATGACGCGCAATGGATGCGAGAGAATTCAGATTGGCGGCATAAGTGAGCTTATCGACATTTAATACCTTGGCGCCGAGATCGACCAAAAGGTGGCGACATACGGCCGAGCCGATGAACCCGGCTCCTCCAGTGACCAGAACGCGCATTGCCTTCCCCTGCGGCAGCTGGGTTCTCATCCAGCGTCTATTTCACCGACCCTGCCGGTAACAACACGACAATCTCAGACAGCATGAATAGGCACATGATGATTTGCAGCAGGCGCCGTTGCAATCAACTTATCGATGCACGACCGTGGGCAACGCGAGCAACACACTGCCCATGAACTCAAGAGCTGACCTGCGGCGTCCTAATGACCGAGACGAATATTTCTTGATTTCCTGCTGGTTTCGGTGCATCTGGCCGCAGCGAATTGTGAGGCTCCTGCCCCGGTTTGAGCGCAGAGGCCGGCCCAGCTTCGAGTGGAATATCAATGAAAGTCCGCAATTCTTTGAAATCGTTGCGCTCTCGCCATCGCGACAATCGTCTCGTGCGCCGCAAGGGCCGCGTCTACATCATTAACAAGACCACGCGCCGCTTCAAAGCACGCCAGGGCTGAGCTCAGCGGCATCCTGCTCTGGACGCAGTTCCATCCAGCTTTTTGACGCCACGATCATGTGCGACTAACATCGCTGCATGACACTTTCCGCGCGATATACGCAGCTCACTGTTGCGCTTGCCGTTGGTGCAGCCGCGTTTGTGGCTCCTGTGTTCGCACAAGTTGCGCCCCAACCGCCCGCCGTGCAGGAAAAGCAGCCCGAGGGCCGGCCGCTCGAAAAGATGCCGCAGACGGCCGACGAGAAGGCCAAGGTCCTGAACGACCTCTATGCGCACTTGGCGACGGCCAACGATGAGCAGAGCGCCAAATCGGTTGCCGACACCATCGAGCGCCTTTGGCTTCAGTCAGGCAGCGAGACGATCAATCTGCTGATGGAGCGCGCCGGAATTGCCCTTAAGGCCAAGAACGCGGATCTCGCCCTGCGTCTGCTGGACTATGTCGTGGAGCTCGCGCCGGATTACGCCGAAGGCTTCAATCGCCGGGCCTACGTGCATTTCTCTCAGAACAACCTCGAAAGCGCGGTTGGTGATCTGCGGCGGACGCTCGCGCTCGAGCCCAATCACTTCAAGGCCCTGGATGGTCTCGGCCAGATCTGGCGCGAGCACGGTAACAAGAAGGGCGCCCTGCGGGTGATCAAACAGTTGCTCGAAATCTACCCCAATTGGCCCGGCGCCCAGCAGGCCGCCGAGGAGTTGACGCGCGAGGTGGAAGGCCAGGGCATCTGAACTGCTATCGCTGTTTGGCGGCGGTATCCCCGGGATCGGTCAGCCGTATGGTCCAGTCTTTCGCCTGATTAGTATCCACCTCGAAGAAGCCGGACTGGCTGTGATTGCGCTTCGCGCATTCCTTGTTGCCGCGAATGGTGAAGGTACGGTCGCTCGTACACA
Source organism: uncultured Hyphomicrobiales bacterium (assembly GCA_902826715.1). GTDB lineage: Bacteria > Pseudomonadota > Alphaproteobacteria > Rhizobiales > Hyphomicrobiaceae > CADEFX01. The sequence goes on from CADEFX010000057.1 coordinate 19,795, forward strand.
TCAGATTGGTCCCGGCCCATTCTCCTCCGCGATCGTAGTCCACCGCATGCACGTAGTAGTAGCGGCTGGACAACGTGCCTTTGAGAAGCGTTTCGCACGTTTGCGACGCGATGTTCCACCACCCTTCCGTGGTCCACCCGTCGCCATCCTGATAGCCGATCGCCACACCAATCCGGCTTGCGCTGGAATTGCACAGTTTCAAATCTGCCGCCGCCCCGCAGGGGATCAACCCGATCAGAACCGCAAAGGCTCGCCACGCCATGCCGCGACGGACAGCGCACCGGCTCTCAGGGATCGACGAGGACAGCCCTAAAATCATTGACATTCGTGTGTGTTGGTCCGCGCACGACAAGGTCGCCAATCGCCTCGAAGAATGGCGTGGCATCATTGTTGTCGAGAAAGTTCTGGGCGTCGAGATGGCAGAGGCGTGCCCGGACGAGCGTATCGGGCAGGGCAATGGCTCCAGCCGGGTCGGCGATCTTGCCGTCGCCGCCGTCGATGCCGTCTGTATCCGCGGCGATGGCCGCGATGCCCGGCGTCTCGGCCAGCGCCAACGCCAGCGCCAGCGCATATTCCTGGCTGCGCCCGCCCCGGCCGCCCTTGTTGCGCACCGTCACCTCGAGCTCTCCGCCGCTGATGATCGCCACTTTGCGACCCTGGGCCTTGGCCGCACGCGCCATTTGAGCGTGCTGCCGCGCGACCTCCCGCGCCTCACCTGTTACGCGATCCTGCAGATTGACAACCTCGTAGCCCTCCGCGACAGCAAGCCGCGCCGCAGCCTCCAGCGAGACTTTAGGCGTTGCGATGATGCGGTAGGGCGATACCGTCAACGTGGGGTCGCCGGGCTTGGGCGTCTCGTTGGCGGGATCCGCCAAAGCCGCTGCGACGCCCTCCGGCACGGGCAACCCCAGTTCGACCATCCTCGGTATCCTGTACGCAAGGATGGCGCGTGCGTCTTCCAGCGTGGTCGGATCAGCGACCGTCGGACCCGAGCCGATGGTCTGGGGATCATCCCCTGGCACATCCGATATGGCCAGTGTCAGCATCTGCGCCCGCGCGGCCGCCTGCCGCAGGCGGCCGCCCTTGATCCTCGACAAGTGCCGGCGCACCGCATTCATCTCGTGAATATCGGCGCCGCATTTTAGGAGGCCGCGCGTCAGCGCCGTCTTGGCAGGGAGATCCAGCCCGGCTGCAGGCGCCGCCCAGAGCGAAGACGCACCGCCGGACAACAGCACGAGAATGAGATCGCTGGGACCGGCCGATGCTGCCAACTTCAACGCTTCCTCCGCCGCCGCCTGGCTCGCGGCGTCCGGCGTTGGGTGGCGCGCTTCGAGCACGCGCAGCCGCCGCAGCGGAACATGCAGCGTTCCCGCATAGCCATATGGGGCTGTCGCCAATCCCTCGATCTGGCTCAGGGTTCCCGCAGCGCTGTAATGCGCCTCGGCAGCAACCGCCATTGCCCCCGCCGCCTTGCCGACAGCCAGAACGATCAGCCGACCGCCATCCGGCGGCGGCGGCAGATGCCGGGGCAGGCACGTTGCGGGGTGCGCAGCCGAGACCGCGGCATCATACAAGGCGTTCAGAAGACTGCGGGCCATTGGCGTCCTGGCGCTCCATCACCCTCATCGCAGATACGCAACTGACGCGGATCTGCATCCGGGCTTGGCGGTAGTCACCACCGGTGACGATCCGTATAGTTCCGCGCATGCAGAGATCTGGCAACTCCAGCAACAGAATAGAGGCTGCCGCAGAAGAAAGCTTCGTCGTCGTGCCGGGGCGTGCCGACGCAGGACTGATCGTTATTTGCGACCATGCGAGCAATGCCTTTCCGCCGGGTTACGGCACGCTCGGTCTGCCGGCCGACCAGTTGCAGCGGCACATCGCCTACGACATCGGAGCTGCGGCCATCACACAGGCCATCGCCGTGGCGCTCGACGCACCGGCCGTGCTGTCTCGTTTTTCTCGTCTGCTGATCGATCCCAATCGCGGTTCCGACGACCCAACGCTGATCATGCGTTTGTCCGACGGCACCGC
>CADEFX010000058.1:0-11371 GCA_902826715.1 uncultured Hyphomicrobiales bacterium
CCGAGCAAAGTCTCCGGCGGATACGGCCGCCGCGGATCGTCCGCCTTGCCGACGCCGAGCACCGCGCCTGCCATTCCACCCCCCGCGCCCGGGACCAGCACATGCCGCCGTGCGGCCGCCTTATAGCTCACCGCCTCCAGCCATTGGCGCTGCTCGGCCGGCAGTCCCGCCAGGTCCTCGCCCGCCTTGCCGTCCCGCACCAGCCAGACCGGCAGCGTTTTGCGCTTGCTATCGGCCGCCAGCAGGATGTCCTGCGGTGTCGGGGCAGCCGTGGACTTGCTCTTTTCGCTCATGTGAAACGCTCATGGAGGGCCTCAAGCGACCGGCATTATCGGCATGCGCCCCGCAAACACAACGCGACACGCCGCATCCCTCCGATAACCGCTGCGCAACCAAGTTTAACAGTTTGTTGACGGCCGTCCCGGAAGCTGACCGTTGACATGGGGCGATTCGCAACAGCGAACCCGGATCGCCTGGGGAGCGGGGCATGAGAAACAGTCTTGGGAAGGCGCCTGGCGGGCGCGCCATCAGAATGGCGGGCACGGTGGCCGTTCTGGCGGTCGCGACGGGACTGGCGGGGTGCTCCGGCTTCGGAAGTACCGATCTCAGCGAATCGGGCGGGTCGCAGCTCACCCAGACCACCCAGGCCGCCGGCGCCACTCAGGCGCCGCCCCAGGATGAGCTGGCGCGTGCCACCGAATATTGGGGCAAGGAGCACGCCAACAACCCGCGCGATCCCAAGGCCGCGCTCGCCTTTGCCCAGAACCTCAAGGCCATGGGCCGCAAGAAGGAGGCCTATGCCATCCTCCAGCAAGCCCACAAGATGAACCCGCAGGATCGCGAGCAACTTTCCGAATACGGCCGCCTCGCCCTCGAGTTCGATCAGGTCTCGACGGCCAAGGCGATCCTCGAGCGCGCCGACGATCCCGCCAAGCCCGATTGGCGCGTCTTGAACGCGCGCGGCACCGTGATGGCCAAGGAGGGCAAGCATAAGGAAGCCGCGGACTTCTTCGAGCGCGCGCTCGCCCTGGCGCCAGGACAACCGTCGGTGCTGAACAACCTGGCCCTGGCTTACGCCATGGCTGGTGAAGCCCAGAAAGCCGAAGGCATGCTGCGTCAGGCCGCCGCCTCGGGCGACGCCGATCCGCGCGTGAACCAGAATCTGGCGCTCGTGCTGAGCCTGCAAGGCAAGTACGGCGAGGCCAAGCGCGTGCCGAACCAGAACCTCCCCGCCGACGCGATCCAGGCCAATGCCGACTACATGAAGTCCGTCGTGCAGGTCGCAGCCAAGCCGGAGACGGTGCCGGCCTCGTCACCGGTCGCCACGGCCTCCACCAAGCCGTGGTCCATGTCCACGTCCGCCGCCAAGGCCGACTGACGCCTGAGACGAACTGCGGCGGCGTCGTCACGCGGGGCATTGCGTGGCCCATCGTGGCTTTTCGTTCAACGCCTGCCTCTCGTATCCGCCGGTCCCGCACCGCACCTAAAACCTGATGCAGACCTGCACGCGCCGGGATGCTATACGCGTGCCTCTTTTCCCGGCAGCCCAAGCAGGACCCTATGCAGAAGACGCCCGCGCGCGAGCCATCGGATCTCGTCGATTCGCGCTATGCCTGGTTGCGCCTGCTCGCCACATTGATGATCGGCACGATCGGCGGCGCCGGCATGTGGTCCGTGGTCGTGGTACTGCCGGCAGTACAGGCCGAATTCGGCGTGGCGCGCGCGGATGCATCCCTGCCTTACACGCTGACGATGGTCTGCTTCGCGGTCGGCGGTATTCTCATGGGCCGGTTGTCGGACCGGCTCGGCATCATCATTCCATGCGTCATCGGCGCCTTCGCCCTCGGCATCGGCTACGTTGCTGCGAGCTTCGCCACCAGCATCGTGCAATTCGCACTCGTGCACGGCCTCATCATCGGATTGCTCGGAAGCAGCGTGTTCTTCGGGCCGCTGGTTGCCGATGCCTCTTTGTGGTTTCGCAAACGCCGCGGGCTGGCCGTTGCCATCGTCGCCAGCGGCAACTATCTGGCCGGCACGGTGTGGCCGCCACTGGTTCAATACATGACCGCCACCATCGGCTGGCGGAACGCCTACGTCGTCGTGGGCCTCTTCAGCATGATCATGATGCTGCCATTGACGCTGGCCTTGCGGCGCCGCGCTCCGCTGGATCAGCCCTCGTCCGCAGCAGCGAGCGCGTCGAGCGCCCAACTTCGCCCGGCGCTGCCGCCCAACGTGTTGCAGGCGCTGCTCATGATCGCCGGCATCGCCTGCTGCGTCGCCATGTCGATGCCGCAGGTTCACATGGTGGCCTACTGCGCCGATCTCGGCTACGGCGCCGCGCGCGGCGCCGAGATGCTGTCGCTCATGCTCGGCTTCGGCATTGTTAGCCGGCTCATATCAGGCTGGGTCTCCGACCGGATCGGCGGATTCGCCACCCTCCTGCTTGGCTCGGTCCTCCAGACGGTCGCACTGATCCTGTACGTGCCCTATGACGGCCTGATGTCGCTTTACGTGATCTCCGCATTGTTCGGTCTTTTCCAGGGTGGCCTGGTCCCGAGCTACGCCATTATTGTGCGGGAGAATTTCCCGCCCAGCGAGGCTGGCACGCGCGTCAGCGCCGTATTGATGTCAACCCTCGTGGGCATGGCACTCGGCGGCTGGATGACCGGCGCGGTCTTTGACTACACCGGCTCCTACCAGGCCGCCTTCATCAACGGCGTCCTGTGGAACGTGCTCAACATCGCCATCGTTCTCTGGCTCATGAGCCGTCGCAGACCCGCTACGCCGGCAATGGCTCCCGCCTGATGCCAGGACTCAATTGCCGTTCCTGACAAGGTCATCCAGCGGGGCGACGAAGCTGCAGACAAGGCCGCCCGGCGCGTAGTCTATGACCGAGTTCCCGAAATCGGAGGCCAGCGTGCTCTCGATCAGCCGGGAGCCGAATCCGCGGCGCGTCGGGGGCGACACGTGCGGCCCGCCGGACTCGCGCCAGCTGAAGCTGAGCACGCGACCGTCGGGACGCTGCTCGTCGCTCCAGGTCACATCGACCCTCCCGTCCGGAACCGACAGTGCCCCATATTTTGTGGCATTGGTTGCGAGTTCATGCAGCGCGAGCGCGAGTGACAGCGATTTCTTCGCGTTTAGATGCACCACCGGACCGTCGGCTTTGATCCGGCCTTCGCCGGTCCGGTACGGCGCAAGCGCTGCCTCGACAATCGTTGCCAGCGGTGCGCTCGTCCAGCGCGACTGCACGAGCACGGCGTGAGCCTGATTAAGCGTCAGAAACCGCGCTTCCAATGTGCTTTGCGCCTGCTCCTTGGTCGCCGACGTGCGAAATGTCTGGCTGGCGATTGCACTGACCATGGCCATCGTGTTGGCCATGCGGTGCTCGAACTCGTACGTCAGGAGCTGTTGCTGATCCTCCGCCTCTTTCAGCCTGCTGATATCCGTGTTGGTTCCGATCCAGCGCGTGATCTTCCCCGCCGGGTTTCTGATCGGCAGAGCGCGGGCAAGATGCCATTGATAGGCACCATCCATGCTCCTGAGCCTGAATTCGGCCTGATACGGTTGGCCGCTCGACAACGCTTCGGCCCAGCTCTTGGCGGCGGCCGGCAAGTCGTCCTGATGAACCATCGTGGCCCATTTGCTGCCGGCAAGATCGTCGAATGTCAGTCCGCTGTAGCCAAACACCTGATCGTTGAACCAGTCGAGTTGACCGTCCGGCGTCGCCGACCACACTTGGTTCGGCATGGCTTGCGCAAAGGTCTTGAACAGCCCCTCGCTCTCCTTGAGCGCTTGCGTGGCAACGTGGGCTTCCGTGACGTCCCGCGATACCGAGAGGAGCCTGTCCGGCTTTCCGGCGGCGTCGCGGATCAGAGTTACAGTGACGTCCCACCACTTCGGCGTACCTGCCATGGTGGTCGCGAAACCGACGAAATGTCCGACCTTTCCATCCTTGGCGGCGGCGAGGGCCGCAATGGCGTCGGCACGTCCTTTATCCTGCCAGAAGTCCGGCCAAGGGCAGCCTCTGATGGCGCCGAAGTCCGGCACCTCCATCACCTTCTGGCCGCCCTCGGTCATGAAGATGAGATTGCCGTCGAGGTCGAGAATCTTGATGCAGTCGCCCGACGACGCGAGCAGGGTGCGCAGAAATTCCAGAGCACTGGCAACGGGGGCTGACACGTGATCCACGACGACTCTTTACGCTGCAGGCCCATCGCCAAATGCGACGGATGACCTTCCTTCGGCAGACGGACAGTGGCACGGAATACGCCTCGGCACAGTTAACTTGACTGCATCGCGCCCGCGCAGGTCACGCTTCCACCACCACGTAATTATCCTCTACCGCCACCTTGAACGTCTCCGCGACGTACGGCCCCTCCACCAGGTTGGCGCCGGGTTCCACCGTAACGTTGAACTGCATCAGCCGCATGCGCCTGGGATCGCAGTACGAGCGTCCCGTGCGGATGTCGAATTCCCAGCCGTGCCACGGGCAGCGCACGATCTCGCCCGCGCGCGAGTAGTTGTACGCGCCGGGCTCGCCTGACTCGACGAGCCCCGTCAGCTTGCCGCCCGACAGGCTCGCCCCCTTGTGCGGACACTGGTCCGACAGTGCGAAGAACTCGCCCTTGATGTTGAAGACGACAACGCCGCGCCCGTTGACTTGAACCAGCTTGCGCGCGCCGGGCGGGATCTCCGACGCTCGGGCAACAACGTGACGCGCCATTCCCGCCTCGACTACAGCCGGTAGACCGAGCGACCGTTCTCGGCGCAGATCTGCCGATGCCGCTCCGCCTTCAGTCCCACGGGAAACGCGCGGAACGGATCGTCGAAGTCCCAGTGCGGATAGTCGCTGGCAAACAGCAGCCGATCCCAGCCGATCCACTCCATCAGGTCCAGCACTTGGCCCCGCACGTCCGACTCTTCCATCGGCTGCGTCGTCACATAGACATGCTCGCGGATGTACTCGGACGGCCGCCGCTTCAGATGCGGCACCTCGCCGTGCATGCGCTCGTGAAGCTTGTCGAGCCGCCACGCGAGCGGCGCCAGCCACGCGAACCCGCCTTCCACCATCACCACCTTGAGCTTGGGGAAGCGCTCGAACACGCCTTCGATGACGAGGCTGGTGACGGCCGTCTGGCACGATGTCGAGTGCCCCGCGCCCTCTTCGACGTAGTAGCTCGGCCAGCCCGCACCCGACACCGGATGCCCGCTGGTGCCGAACACATGGAAGCCCACCGGCAGGCCATAGCGCTCGGCCGCTGCAAAGATCGGCCAGTACCGCCGGCTGCCGATCGGCTCGGACGAACGCGTCAGCACGAACACCTGGGCGAAGTGCGGATCGGCACCGCAGCGCTCGATTTCCGCCGCCGACGCCGCGCCGTCTTCATACGGCACCACGATCGAAGCTTTCAGCCGCTTCTCCGGCCGCGCGAACGTATCGAGCTGCCACTCGTTCACCGCCCGGCACATGGCCGCGCTGAAATCGAGATTGAAGTCGCCCTGCCCGGTCGCGCCCAGCGGTCCCAGGATGCCGACCTCGACACCACAGGCGTCGAGATATTGCTTCTGCATCAGCGCCAGGCTCGAGCCCGGGCGTCCGCCCTCCTCCGGCCACGCGTCGCGCCTGCAGGCCAGCGGCGCCGACTTCGGGTACGGCTCGCCGTAGACGCTGCCGTTCTTGCGGCGGCTGCCGTAGGTCTGAAGGTGGTCCCACCAGTACTTGGAGAGATAGGGTTTCAGGTCTTCGGGCTTGCGCCATGCCGGATGAATGTCGCCGTCGATCACGGCCAGCCGGTTCGATTTGGTAACGCCGGGCGCATGGGCGTCCAAGGTTTCGGCATCCGTGGTGAAAGGAGCATCAAGTTGCATGGCGGCCTCCAAGTCGCGGATAGGCGGCGAGCGGATTATCGATCAGAATCTTTTTGCGCAGCGACGCGTCGATACCGGCCGGCAGCATAGCATCTCCGTCGAACTGCCAGTGCGGAAAATCGGACGCGAACAGCAGCATCTCGTCGGACTGCATCAGGTCCATGAGCCGGCTGATCTCGACGCCAGCCGCGGGCGCATCAAATGGCTGAATTGTCAGGCGAATATGGTCACGCACGAATTCCAGCGGGGAGCGGTCGATCCACGGCACCTCGTTGCGCACGCCGCGCCAGAACTTGGTCAGCCGCCACAGATAGGGCGCGATCCACGTCACCCCCGACTCGATCAGCACCGCCTTCAGCTTGGGGAACTTCACGAACACACCCTCGGAGATCAGGCTCCCGAGTTGCGTGTGAAAAGCGAGCGACTGCGCCGCGTAGTCTTCCAGGTAATAGCTGGGCCACCCCGAGCCCGTCACCGCATGCAGGTAGTTCGATCCGGCATGAATGCCGATCGTCAGGCCATGCTTTTCCGCCGCGCGATAGATCGGCCAGAACCGGCTCTGCCCCAGCGGCTGCTCGCCGCCGACGAGGAACAGAATCTGCACGAAGCGGCTGTCCGGTGCCCAGCGCTCGATCTCCTCGACCGCCAGCTCCGGGTTCTGCGCCGGCACCACAATCGACGCCCTGAGCCGCGCATCCTTGTCCAGCCACTCGGTCTTCACCCACGCGTTGACCGCCGTCGCGAACGCCGCCGCCATGTACTCATCGCGGATGATCTGCACCGCATACAGGCAATTGCAGATCGCCAGCCCGAACTTGTGCGGATCGAGCATGGCCTTGGCGTAGCCCGCCGCGTGCTCGTCTGGCCGCGGCTTGCCCTCGCGCCAGTCGGGCCTGACCGTCAGCGGCGCATTGGCCGGATACGCAATCGTGTCGAAGCCCTCGATCCCGCGCAGCTCGACGGTATCGCTCCAGTACTCGCTCATATGCGCCCGCAGCGCGGCGATGTTCGGCACCCGCGGATGCATGTCGCAGTCGATGGCTCCCACCCAGTCGCCGCTCAATCCCGTGTCTCCTTCCCTTTGCCGACGGAGCCCCGTCGGGCCACCCCTCATTCTTTCACGCCCGCGCCGCCGATGCCAGCAGATCGGCCCGCAAGACGTCTTAAGCTTTCACCGGAAACCAGATCTCGAAGCCGCCATTCCCCGTCACCGCATTGAACTCAGGCCCATAGCGCTCCAGCAGCGGCGCATCGATGGCCTCACGGCCCGACTGCGGCAGCCACTTGCTCCAGATCGTCGCGCACGTCTGCCGGATGGTCGTGATGTGGCCCGGCTGATGAAACACCGCATAGGCCAGCGCCGGCACCCGCAGCGTCGCGAACTCTGCCGGCAGATCGGAGAAGCTCTTGACCGCGACGCCGCACAGATAATCGAAGTTGCCGTCATCATCGAAGTTGTAGGCCGCGCCGTAGGCCACGTCGCCAATCTGCTCCGCCACGTGGCCGATGAAAGGCCCCAGTCGCTGCCACTGTCCCGGAATACCCGCGCTCGACGCGCAGTTATATCGCGCCGAAAATCCCGCCAGCAGCATCGGCGTGCTGGTCACAAACCGAGGCTGAGCGAGATCGATCGAAGGTGTCGAATCCATCGTGATGGGCTCCATGAGTGTGAGGTTGCCGCAGCTCCGCTCGTCGCGGACGTGCTCCGGTGTGAGCCCGAATTGATCGCGAAACGCACGCGTGAAAGCCTCGTGCGATCCGTATCCTGCCTCCAGCGCCACGCTCAGGATGTCCGGCGCACCGCCCGACAGCTCCCGCGCCGCCTCGCTGAGACGCCGCCCGCGCACGTACTTCATCAGCGGATATCCAGTCACCGCCGCAAACGCACGCGTGAGGTGAAAGGACGACACGCCGCTATGGCGCGCCACATCCTCCAGCGTCAGCGGCTGCGCCAGACGGCTTTCAACGAACCAAAGGGCTTTCTGTATCGGACTCATGCGGCGACCCTACCGGCGCTCACCCACCCGCGCTTGATCGCTCTTGCGCACTGGACCCAAACTGCCCACCCCTCCACATGCGTCCCCGGACGGGGCGCGTCCGCGCGCCGATCCGGGGTCTTCACACGTCAAGAAATGGTCGCGGCGACGGCCCTTAAGGCAGCAGTGCACACTCATTGATGGGAAAGATCCCGGCTCATTCGCGCCGCCGGCGCAATGGCCGGGAACGCAAAATGGAGACGATGTCGTGTACGAGTCTCGCGCCGGAACCGTCAGCCCCCCAGCTCCCGCCGCACGATCGCCGCCCCCTTGCACATGGCCTCGAGCTTTCCGTAGGCCACGTCGCGGGGCAGGTATTTCATGCCGCAGTCTGGCGCCACGATCATCCGCTCCGGTGCCATATGCTTCAGCGCCGCGCGAATGCGTCCCGCCACCACCTCCGGCGTCTCGACCTCCTGCGACCCGAGATCGATCACACCCACCATGATCGTCTTGCTCGCCAATTTCTTCAGGATCGATACGTCGAGCTTGGGCTGCGCCGCCTCGATCGAGACCTGCTGCACCACGCAGTCTTCCAGCTCCTCCAGGAACGAGTATCCGTCCGGCTTGTCCGCCACCACGTAGGCGTACCCGAAGCACATGTGCAGGGCCGTCGGGCCTTGGATGCCGTCGAGCGCGGCGTTGATCGCCTTCAACCCGAACATGCGCCCGTCCTCGGGCCGCGCCTGCAAATACGGCTCGTCGAGCTGCAGCACGTCGACGCCCACCGCCTTCAGCTCCCGCAGCTCCCGGTTCACGGCGCGCGCGTACGCCAAGGCCAGCGCCTCGATGTCCCCGTAATGGTCGTCCTGCGCCAGCACCGACAGCGTGAACGGCCCCGGGATCGTCACCTTGATCGGCCGCGACGTGAGGCTGCGCAGGAATGCCGCCGCCGGCGCCAGCGGGCTCATCCGCCACTCGATCGGCCCGGTGACGCGCGGCACCACGGCGGCCTTGCCCCGCCGATTGATCGCCGAGCCCGGATTGTCGAGGTCGATCCCGCCGAGCCCCGTCGCGAACAAATTGAAATAGCTCTCCCGCCCCACCTCGCCGTCGGTGAGAATATCCACCCCGGCGCGCTCCATGTCCGCCACAGCCAGCCGCGCCGCATCCTGCTGCGCCTCCTCGAGTTGCGCTCCACGCATGCGCCACACCTTCTCCATGCGCACGCGCGCCGGTTGCGATCCCAGCAGCACCTCCTTGTCCACCAGCCAGCCCGGCTGCGGGTAGCTGCCCACCAGCGTCGTCGGAAGAATATTGGTCATTGCTGCGCGCTCCGGCCCCATCGACGGCGAAGCCTATGCGAAGCGCGAGGCCGCTCCAAGCGCAACGGCCGGACTGACCAAACTGCCACGCTCACGGAACAAACGGCCCGGCTGCGGCCGGGCGCCGCTCGACCAGCCGCTTCAAGCGGTGATAGCGTCCCGCCCGGTATATGCGTGGGATACCCAGCCGCGAGCCGTGGGACGGACGCCGTGCGCTGCCCCGCACGAATGGGGGAGTCCGGCGATGTCGACATCGGAAGTGCCGCTGCAGCAGCAAAAGAAGGAGCTGCCGCCGCTGCGCGAGCTACCCTTCATGACGCCCTGGTACGGCCCAAAGGCCCTGGCGCAAACCGGCTTGCGCGACTTCATCTCGCGCGTGTTCGGATCCTACGCCGATCAGCGCATCATGCAGGCCGCCGTCGACGTCATCCCAGCAGATGTCCTCGCTCAACGCTACGACTACAGCGAACCGAACCCGCGGGACGTCAACCAACGTGTCGAGCAAGACGCGGAAGGCGCCCTCTGGATCGACTACTGCGCCGACACCGGCGACGGCTTCGATTCCACCTATGCCGTCGCCTCCCTACTCGCAGCCGAAACGCTCGAGGTCACGACACCCACCGGCGAAACGCAGTCGCTGCCCGCTGGCCGCCTTCTGCTGCTCGGCGGCGACCAGGCCTACCCCTACGCCTCGATCACCGAATACAAGCGCCGCTTCCTGACGCCGTTTGATCTCACCACCTGGCATGAGAATCCCGCGACGGCACCGCTGCGCCGCAAGCTGTTCATCCTGCCGGGCAACCACGACTGGTACGATGGCCTTGCCGCCTTCGACGAGCTGTTCTGCAGCCGCCGCGACGGCGTCTCCAAAGGGCGCATCATCGGTCCCTGGCAGTGCCGCCAGCACCGCAGCTATTGGGCTATCCAGCTCCCGGACAACTGGTGGATCTGGGGCCTCGACATCCAGCTCACCGCCAGCGTCGACGTCGGCCAGATTCAATACTTCAACGCCATATCCGAGCACATGAAGAAGGTCGGAGGCCAGCCTAAAATCATTCTCTGCATCGCCACGCCAAGCTGGCAGCTCGGTGCCGAAACCGGCAGCTTCGAGGCCTATTCCGGCAATCTGCAGCGCATCCTCAACGTCGCCTTCGAGAAGGGGCGGGTCTGCGCGGTGGTTGCCGGCGACGACCATCACTACGCGCGCTATTTCAACAAGGATCACCGCCTGAACCTTATCACGTCCGGCGGTGGCGGCGCTTATCTGGCACCGACGCATCAATTGCACCGCAATATCAAGGTGCCGTGGATGACGATGCCCGGCAACCGTCCGCACGAGCTGATTTTCACCACCCAAGGATCGCCGTCGACCGACGATGAGTCGGTCAAGAACGAGCGCCGCGCACCACGCCCCGAAGCTCTGTTCCCTCGCCGTCGCGTTTCGCGTCGTTTGGCTTGGCTCACCCTGCTCTTCGGCCTGTGGAATCCGAGCTTCTGCCTCGGCCTTGGGATCTTCTACTGGCTCATGTACTGGTTCTACACCACCGCCGAGGTCAGGCCGCTCGGCGCCGCACCGGAGTCTGCGAAGATACCGATCGTGACCGCGCTGCGCGACGGCGGGTTCGGGCTCGAGTGGACCGATCGCGTCTACTACATGCTTGCAGCGGGACAGGCGCAGCCGATGTTTGCCGGCATCGCGCTGCTCATCTGGGTCATGCTGTATTTCTTTCTCGCCGGCTCCAAGCGGCGGGTATTGCGTGTCATCGAGGCGACGGCGCACTGGATGCTGCACATGCTGGCCATGTCCCTTCTGGTGCAGCTCATTCTAATGAGCAACCTGGGCAAACTGCTCGGCAGCGACGTCTTCCGCGTCACGGCCAACTCAATCGCCATGATCGGCCTTGGGTCCATCGTCGCCGGTATCATAATTTCGATCTACCTGTTCTTCGGCTGCCGCGTCTTCAAGACCCACGCGGACAACGGCTTCTCGTCGATCCGCATCGCCGGATACAAAAACTTCCTGCGCTTCCGCATCACCAAGGACAGCCTGACCATTTATCCGATCGGGCTCGTTCGCGTGCCGAGCCGGGCCGGTTGGCGTGAGCCCACGGCTCAAGAACGCAAGGCCGGCATCGTCGCCGGCTACGTGCCGCGTGTGAAAATGAAGCCGCCACTGATCGAAGGCCCCCACGCCATCCC
>CADEFX010000058.1:11381-21685 GCA_902826715.1 uncultured Hyphomicrobiales bacterium
TCGTCATCCGCCCGAGAGACATCAAGGACATAGAATAAGGCCGGATCGCCTCGCGCACGGATTCATTTGCGTCTGCGATGTTGGTGCAGATTCAACGCTGCGCGCGGCACTGCCTGCACGCGATCCTGCGCCGATGTTCGGGCAATCTCACCGCGAGTCTCAGGAATCCACCTGATTGTGCGCAGCAATCAGATGCGTCGAAGTGGGTCGCGCGACTTCCACCCATGAGGAGACGCCACTATGGCGACATCGACCCCACGTCGGCGCAGAAGGCAACGGAAGTCTCCGTGGGCCGTTTCGCCGGCATCGGCGAGGACCAGGCCATGAAGCCCTGACCCCAACGCGCCGGCCATCGTCAAACGACCGGCCTTTTCAGCACTACGGCTCGAAACGTATCACGTCATGCTGCCTACGCTCGCCAAGGCAACCGCCTTCTTCGTGACTGGCCACCTCGCCTTCGGCGCGCTCGCCGTATGGCTTTTCTCTGCGACCTGACGCTACACCGGCATACCGCCGGTTTCATTGCACGGCCGCTGTGCCCGCGGGCAGGCAACGCCTGGCGCAGGTCGGCGAGCGGCCCCGCATTGTCGGCAAGCCTTGCCACGTCGGGCCTTAGCGGAAATTAACCATTTCATTCACGATTAATACTACTGGTTAATGAAAATTAGCATCTGGGCAGAAAACCTGCCCGTTTTTGGTAACGCCTCCTCAACGAAATCGCGTTGGGGCGCGCGCCCACAGTCGCCCGCGCAGGTCATCAAATCTTCAAGATGACGGCGCACTCATCCCGGCGCCGGCTCCGAAGACTTACCGATAGCGCGCGATGAGCTTCATTCGTATGGTCGCGTAAGGGGCAACAGGCCTTTCGTGGCGCGGCACGAGGAGTTTTCGACATGGCGGACGTCGCAATCAAGTCACCCCTGCAATATCTCGACAAGGCATCGTCCACCCTGCGCGAGATGGGCCTGATGCCGGTTAAGATCGACCCGGCGCCCATCAACGCGTTGCTGGAGAAGATCTCCGATCTCGACAAGGACAAGATCGCCATCATCGCTCGCACACTCGGCCAGACCGAAGTCTTCAACGAGGTCGTACGCGAACACACCTCCAAGATGGAGATCGGCGAGCGCTACCTGGCGATCACCAACGGCTTCAATTCCATCCGCGACGACTCCAAGCGCCTCGTCGATCAGGTCGCCGACGGCAAGCTCGACATCCTCGAGCGCGGCACCAACATGTGGATGAAGCTGTCGCGCGGCGACATCTCCGACCGCTTCGACAAGATCCGCGACGTCTACCTCGCCGTCACCAAGGAAACCAAGAACCAGATCGAGCGCGAGGGCAAGATCCTCGACGCCTATCGCGATTTCCGTGGCGCCTTGAAGCACGCCGAGGTCATGGCGCTCGAAGTTCTCAAGACCGCCCAGGGCAAACTCGATACTGAAAAGGTGGCGCTCAAAGCTGCGGCCGACAAAGTCGCAGGCTTCGCCGGCACCGAGCCGTCCGAACGCGCCAAGCTCGAGCTTGCCCGCGACGAGCAGCTCCGCCGCACTCAGGACGAGGACAAGCGCTATCAGATCGCCAAGGATCTCTCCGACAACCTGACCATCTCCTACAACACGTCCGAGGTCATCATGGCCCGGCTGCTGCAGACGACCTCCGCCAAGGAGCGCGTTTATGCCCAGGCCGTCAGCTTCTTCTCCACCAACGACAGCGTTCTGGCCGCGCTCAAGGCCTCGTTCACCGGCATGTTCGGGCTGCACGAATCCACCAAGACCCTCGACGCCATGAAGGAGGGCATGTCGAAAAGCCTCGATACGCTCTCCGAGATCGGCGACAAGGTGCAGGAGGCGGCCGTGCGCAGCGGCTACGGTCCGACGATCCGCGCCGATTCGGTCAAGAAGCTCGTCGACAGCGTCATCGGCTTCCAGGAGCGCTCGGCCGCGATCATCTCCGAGATGCGCAAACTGTCCACGCAGAACTCGGCTGAAATCCGCGACGCGGTCGAGGATGGCAAGAAGCGCATGGCCAAGTTGATGACGGACGCCAACGCGCTGCCGCCGGCCGCCTGATCGCCACTTCGGAGGGCCTCATGGCCGACATCGCGCTTGCTCAGGGCAAGCCGCAGACGCTCGACGATTTGATGATCGCCATGGACGTGGTGGACACCCTGCGCCACCGCGAGGATCTCGTCCGCCGCGAGCTGAATGAGGAAGGCCGGGAAGAGGACCTCATCGCCCGCCTGCGCAAGATCTACCGCGACCAGGGTATCGAGGTGCCCGACCAGATTCTGGCGGACGGCGTCAAGGCGTTGAAGGACAGCCGCTTCGTCTACACGCCGCCGCCGGCCGGGTGGAAGCGCTCACTGTTGACGCTGTGGGCCAGGCGCGACACCCACGGCAAGCGGGCAGGATACGCCCTCGCCGCCGTCGTCGCGCTCTTCCTCGGCTATCACGTCTTCATCACGCGCCCTGCTCAGCTCGCCGCTGAGCAGGAGCGCATCGAAATCACCGAGACGCTCCCCAAGTCCCTGCGCCAGGCGCACGCCGACGTGCTGGCCGTCGGCAACGACCCCGCCGCAAAACAGAAAGCTGATGCGCTGCTGTCTGACGGCGAGCGCGCCATCCGCGATGGCGATCGCGCGGCCATGACGAGGATTGCCGGGGAGCTCGGCGCCCTGCGCAACGAGCTGGCCGCCGAATACACGCTGGTGATCGTTTCGCGTCCGGGCGAAAGCTCCGGCGTCTGGCGCCGCCCGCCGCGCGGCAGCCAGGCCCGGAACTACTATCTCATCGTCGAGCCGGTCGCACATGACGGCCGCAAGCTGAGCCTGCCCGTGCGCAACGAGGAAACCGGAGCGTCCGAAACCTCCTCGAAGTTCGGCGTCCGCGTTCCCCAGGCGACGTTCGAGACCGTCGCCTCAGACAAGCGCGACGACGGCATCGTGCAACGCAACCAGTTCGGCATTAAGAAGCGCGGAACGCTGGCCGTCGACTACAAGATGCCCTTCGAAGGGGGCATCATCACCCAGTGGTGAGATCGCGCTGATGTGGACCGGACGACAGACGCTTGGCTCGATCGAAGGTGCCATCGCCAAGCTGCGCGGCGAGGAGAGCCAGCTCGACGGCGCGCTCCGCTCTGCCATGGCTGATGCCGAGCGCCTGCGCCGGGACCGCAGCGATGCGCTTCGCGAGTTGGCGCGCGTCAAGCTCGACGAGATGGCTGCCGGCCGCCTCGTCAGCAATCTTGATGCGGGCGAGCGGCGCGCGCTCCAGATCCTCGACGACTATCGTTTGCGCCTCGCCGCCGCGGCTGAACGGCGGGAGGCCTTGCTGAAAGAAGTCGCAGCCGCCGAGACCGAGCGCCACGCCGCAGCCGCCGTGCTCGAGCAGGCGCTCGAGGCGCTCGAGACATTGCGCGCGCAGGCGGAGGCCAAGGTGCAGGCGACGCCCGAATGGGCCGCCGTCAAAGCCAAGGTCGATGCCGCCGATACCATTGCGACCGAGGCCGAGAAAAAAGCCACGACCTCAGAGAACGAACTTGGCGCCAAGCGCAAACCCTACGACGACGATGCTCTGTTCGCGTATCTCTGGCGCCGGCGTTTCGGCACCTCCGAATACAAGGCCGGTAACGTCGCGCGCCTCATGGATCGCATCGTTGCCGACTTCGTCGGCTTTGCCGGCGTGCGCGCCAACTATGGCGCGCTCGTGGAAATTCCGATCCGCCTGCGTGAGCATGCCACCGCCAAGCGCGCCGAGACCGCCGAGGTCCAGGCTTCCCTCGCCGCCGTCGAACGCAAGGCTATGTTGGAATCCGGCGTCGAAGCTCGCGAGCAAGCGCTCGCCGAAGCCCGCCGCAAGCTGGCCGCCACCGATGACGCCCTGGAGAATCGCAACGGTCTCTTGAAGAAGATCGAGGAGGAGCGCACGTCGCTGCTTTCCGGCGGCACCGATCCGGCCTATGGCGATGCGCTCGCCACCATCGCCTCCGCCGACAGCAGCGACGATCTCACCACGCTCTATCGCGAAGCCCGCCGCACACCCACCGGCGCCGACGAGGCCATCGTGCGCAAGATCGAGTCGATCGACACGGGCCTCGCCAAGGTCGACGATGAAACGACCAAGCTGCGCCAGTCCGCGCGCGACCTTGCACAACGCCGCACCGAGGTGGAGCGTGTGCGCGATCGCTTCCGCAGCGCCGGCTACGATCATCCCAACTCCACGTTCGGCAACGAAGGCGACATCGCCGACGCCCTGAAGAGCATTCTCGGCGGCGTCTTGCGCAGCGGCATTCTCTGGGACATCCTGCGCCAGGGTAACGCTTCGCGGCCGCGGCGCGGCCGGCCAGGCTTCGGCGCACCGAGCTTCCCCTTTCCCTTCCCGATGCCGGGCGGCGGCACCATCGGATCGGCGGGTGGCGGCTGGCGCGAGCCTTCGAGCGGCGGCGGCTGGTCGCCACTCCCGGGTCCCGGAAGCGGCGGCGGCGACCGCGACGACGACGACCGCTTCACCACCGGCGGCTCGTTTTGACCTTCCGATCGATCGCATACCACCGGACGCCGCTCTTAATCGAGTGTTCGACCTCCCGCACTCTTCGCGGCGATGCGCGGCATTAGGTCAAGCGAAAGCTTGGGCACTACTCTTACGTTGATGAAATCGTCGAATGAGATACATGCCGCTGCGGTGATGGGGTCGCCCCCACCACCAGCGGCAGCGTTCGGCTTACTGTCCACTATCCGGTTCGAAGGCCTGCTGGGCCCAGGTTGGATAGCCGTCGTACTCACCCGTGTGGCTCGCGTTTGCGGCGAACGCGCTGGCGCCGCCGGCCATCACGCTCAACGCGACGAGTACGGATGCAAGAAGTGTTTTGAGGCTCATGGTCGTACTCCTTTTCTCATAGGCTGCCCGACTATGCGTCGCGCAGCCCTGCACAGATGTGATCGGTCCATGCCCGGCGTCAGTGGCTGTCACACCCATGTGAGCTTACGTTTCTGTAACCCGGCACATCACGCGCAAGCGCACGATGTCAAAGTCGAATTTTTCGCTGATGGAGGGGGTGCGGGCGCAAATGCCCTTCGGCGCGGGGAAGTGCCTATTGACAGGCCATCTCCAAAATTCATTGATTAGATGGAAACGATCATTTCCGGCGATCAATGCGCAGTCTCAGCCTCGACCAGCTCCGCACCTTGCAAACCGTGGTGGAGACCGGTGGCTTCACCGCGGCCTCGCGGCGTCTCCACCTCTCTCAATCCGCCGTCAGCACGCAGGTGCAGGAGCTCGAAGAGCGGCTCGGCGTCAGGCTCGTCGAGCGCCTCGGTAAGAAAGCCTACGCAACCGCCGCCGGGCGCGAGGTCATCGCGCGTGCGCAGCGCATCGCCGACGAGACCGACGACATCGTCGCCGCCACGCGCCGCTTTCGCGACGGCTGGGTCGGTCGCGTGCAGGTCGGCACCGGGCTCACGGCCCTGATGTACCTGCTGCCACCCGTGCTCAAGAAAATCCGTGCCGAGCATCCGGGCATCGAGCTGCTGGTGCGCAACATAACGACACGCGGCATCGTCGACGCCGTCCTGCAAAATGCCATCGATCTCGGCGTCATCACGCTGCCCATCGAAGAGCCGCAACTGCGCGTTACACCCCTGCGCGAAGAGCGCCTGGTGGCGATCCTGCCCCAGACGATGCGCGACAGCCCGCGCGAGGTCACGCCAGAGTTCGTCGCGGATCAATCGCTCATTCTCGAGCCAGGCGCCATTCAAGGCTTGGTGCTCGACTGGCTTTCCGCATCCGCCCCCGCACCGCGGCCGTCCATGGTCATCGGCACTGTGGAGGCCATCAAGGCCATCGTCGCTGCCGGCCTCGGCATCTCCATCGTGCCTGAGACCGCAGTGGCTAAGTCCGGCCGCGATCTCGTCGTGCGGCCACTGTCGCCACCGCTCGGCCGGACGCTGGCGCTCATCGAGCACCGCAACAAGCCGGAGGATGCCGCTCTGACGATTGTCCGCGACGCGATTCTGGCCGGAGCCAAGTAACGGGTTCAGCCCTGCTTTACCGCCTCAGCCGTTCACGCCGGCGATCACTTGGCGGCCTGAACGGGAGCCCTGCTCGGCGCGCGCTTGCGGATGCTGATCGGCATGCGGCGAATCCCGAGGAGGCGGTTTGACGGCATCCAGTCGATCGGCCCCTCTGCCTCGAACGTATCGATACGCGACAGCAGCTCCTGGAAGGCGACCCGCATCTCCATGCGCGCCAGGCTGGCGCCGAGGCAGACGTGCGTGCCGAAGCCGAAGCCGAGATGGAGGTTCGGCGAGCGTGTCACGTCGAAACGGAATGGTTCGGTAAAGACGGCATCGTCGCGATTGGCCGACATCTCCCAATAGGTGACCTTCTCGCCTTCCTTGATCTTGTGCCCCTTGAAGTCGGCATCGCGCGTTGCCGTGCGCCGCTTGAAAATGGATGGCGTGGTCCAGCGCACGATCTCGTCGAGGGCGACACGCAGCTGCGTGGTGTCGGCCACGCGCATGCGCTGCATCTGGTCGGAGTTATCCATCAGCGCGCGCAGACCGCCGCCGATAGCGCTGCGCGTCGTCTCGGCACCGGCCGGAAACAGCAGCATGAAGAAGTTCACCAGTTCGCGATCGGTGAGCGACCCGCCTTCGTGGCCGTCCTCGCCGGGCTCGAGGCGCGCGCGAATGATCGTCGAGAGGATGTCGTCGGCGGGATTGGCACGCTTCTTGGCGATCAGGTCGAGGCCGTAGTCGCGCAGCTTCAAAGCGTACTCGCGCGCGATGATCTCGCCGGAAGGCTCGGCGACGCCGGCATCGACCCACTCGGCGAGCTGCGCGCGTTCCTCCTGCGGCACGCCGAGCAGAAGGCATATCGCCTGCAAGGGCAGGTCGCGCGAGAAGCGGGCCACGAAGTCGAACGGCTCATGCTCAGGCAATGCCTCGATCAACGCCACGGCGCGGCGGCGCAGCTCGATTTCGAGCGCCAGAATGGCCCGCGCCGAAAAGCCCTTGTTGACGAGAGAGCGGAAGCGCTTGTGCTTCGGGTCGTCCATCCAGAGCAGCATGGCGCCAGCCTGCCGGTCATCCTGCAGCCCGGTGCCGCCCTCGGTGCGGTTGCCGCCCTTGTCCGACGAGAAGGTCACGGGATCGGTGATCACCGCCATACAATCCTCGTGGCGCGTGATCACCCAGAAACCCTCACCTTGCGGCGAATGCTCTGTCGGCTCATGCCAATAGATCGGAGCGTTGGCCCTTGCCCAGGTGAAATGCGGGTGTGGAAAGCCGTTGGCGAAGCTCTTCCCGTCCGACAAGTCTGTGGCCTGCGTACCGCCAATGGCCGTGCTCATCTGATCTCCCTATCGACAGGAAGGACGCTGCCTCTGGACTGTGCCACGATTTTCGCGATCGCACAGCTGTTTCGGACCAGGCGGAACGCCGTGAATCCGCCAGCGGCCAGGGACGTCTCGCCATCCGGGAACGCAAAAGGGCGGCTCACAACCGCCCTTCGATCGCGTATTATCGCGTGGCCGGCGGGAAGTAGTAGTCGGCTTGCGTCGTGTAGGGCGGGAACATGAAACGCTTGGCCGGCACCACCTTGGCGGCATAGGCCTTCTGTGATTCGTAGACTTTCTTGAAGAACGGACTCTTGGCGGACTCGGCCACCGCGAATTCGTCCCAGACCTTAAGGAAGGCAAGATTGATCTCGGGCGGTGCCGTCAGCAGCTTGACGTCATGCTTGGAAGCGAACTCCTCGATGGCCTCGGCGTTCTGCTTCTGCCAGCTCGCCCACCAACGGAGAAAGGTTTCCATCATAGCGGACTTCATGGCTTCCTGGTTCTGAGCCGGCAGGCTGTCCCAGACGTCCTTGTTGATCGCCAGCTCGCCAACCGAGGCGCTCTCGTGCATGCCCGGCGTATAGTGGTACTTCCACACAGTGTGCAGCCCGAGGCGCAGATCCTCGATGCCCCCGACCCATTCGGCGCAATCGATGGTGCCGCGTTCGGCCGCGGGCAGGATCTCGCCGCCCGGCATGTTGACGACAGCCATGCCCATTTTGGCGTAGAGCTCGGCCACGATGCCGGTCTGGCGGCACTTCATGCCGCGGAAGTCGGCAAGGTCTTTGATCGGGCGCTTGAACCAGCCTAACGCCTGCGGGCTCGGCGGAATGATCGGGAACGCCACCAGATTGAGCTTCAGCTCCTTCTGGTAGAACTCGTTCCACAGTTCCAGACCTCCGGCCTCGAACACCCAGCCGATGAAGTCCACCTGATCCATGCCGGCGATGCCGGCCGGCGTATTGGAGAACAATGTCGCGGCCTTGCTCTTCCCGAACCACCAGTAGGAGATGCCGTAAGCGCCATCGATGACCTTCTTGTGCGCGGCATCAAGGATCTCGAAGGGCGGCACGAGCGCGCCGCCCGGCAAGGCGTTGATCTTCAGGTTGCCGCCGGTGAGCTTGTCGACGCGCTCCGCGAAGAACTTGAAGCCTTCCTGCGAGGTGGCGGTCGGCGGCACCGCCGATTGCATCGTCAAAGTACGGGACTGCTGGGCAAGCGCCGCGCCGCCAATCAACGACACAACGCTGAATGCCGCGGCGAAAGCCGCGGTTCTACCGACCATGTACATTGGCGTTCTCCCTAAAGCCGAACACAGGCGAGCCTCTTTTGCTTCTGCCCGTGTTGCAGCCTAACGCGCAAACGACTCCCCAGCCAGAGGGTCAGCTCGTGTGACACGAGCGATCATTTCTTGAAGTGGGTCTGCTCGGTGATGTGCGGCACGAGGTTGAGCGAACCCTGCATCTCACTGCCGAAGTCGAGGTTATCGCTCCACGCCCAGACCTGCAGCGACTCCGAGAACGGGATGCTGCAGAAGTCCGCTGCCGCCTTCTCCTGCGCCGTCTGCCACAGCACCTTTTGCTTGGCCAGATCCGGCTCCGAGCGGGCCGCCTCGATCTCCTTGTCGGCCACGTCGCAGTGGGCGAAGTTCGTCACCGCCGTCGGCGCGCCGATGCTGGCCGCCGAATGCAGGAATTGGCTCAAGTAAGTATCAGCTACTGGGAAACGGGCCGCCTGATACATGACGATCGGCGACAGATCCTTGCGAATCTGCTGGTGCCACGTCGGATGGTCGACCGGCTGCATTTCCAGGTCGATACCGGCCCGCTTCAGTTGGCCCTGCACGCCTTCCATGATTTTGGCCAGCGTTGGATGCGTCGAGATGATCACCTTGATCGTCAGGCCATTGGGGTGGCCTGCATCCGCCAGAAGTTGCTTGGCCTTCGCCACATTGCTTTCGGCCAGCGTGAGCTTCGCCGTCCCCAGATTGCCAGTCGGGATCACCGAGATCGCCTCGCGCGACACCTCGCTGCCCAGGAGCTGCACCATGGTCTTGCGATCGAGCGCATGGGCGATGGCTTCCCGTACGCGGATGTCGTCCAGCGGCTTGGCCTTGATATTCAGGTAGAGTGCGTTGAGTTCTGCCGGCTCGATGGCCGCGACCTTGATGCCTTTCAGGCTCCGCGTGCGCTGCACCCACTCATCGGCCTGACGCCCGAACACCATGTCGAGCTCGCCGCTGCGCAAGGCTAGATCGCGCGTCGCATCCGAGGGGATGTAGCGGTATGTGATCTCGTCGATCCGCGGTGCGCCGCGGAAGTAACCCTTGTTGGCCGCCAGCTTGACGTACTGCTGCGGCTGATACTCGACGAACATGAAAGGGCCGGTGCCGATCGGCTTGGTGACGAACGCCTCACCCAGCTGCTCGGCCGCCTTCTTACAAACCATGATGCCGCCATGGTAGTTCGAGAGCAGCCCTAGCAGGCTCGGAACAGGTGCCTTCAGCACGATCTTGAGCGTGTGACTGTCGACGGCCGTGACCGAGGCAATCGGCGCCATGTCGGCGGCAAAGGCAGAGCGCGCTTTGTCGGCTGCGCGCTGCAGCGAATAGACGGCATCCTCGGCCGTGAACGCACCGTAGTCGCCGTGGCATTTCACGCCCTGGCGAATTTTGAAGGTCCAATCCGTATTGGTCGCATTGGCGGTCCAGCTTTCCGCCAGATCGGGCTCAATGAACTCCGGGTTGATCTGCCCGGGCTTGATGCGCACGAGCGCGTTGAACACCCAGTTGAGCAGGCCTTTGTCGGCGCCCTGACTGGTCAAATGCGGATCCAGCTTGCCGGCATCCGCGGTCGCCGCGCCCACCACCAGCGTGCGCTTCTGCGCCATCGCCCCATCGCTGGTGACTACGAGCTGCAAAGCGAGCAGCAGTGCCGTCCCGACCGTCCTTTTCATTTTACTCCCTC
>CADEFX010000059.1:0-16001 GCA_902826715.1 uncultured Hyphomicrobiales bacterium
AACTTGTCCTCGAGCTCGATCTCCTTGGCGACGGTGACGCCGTCCTTGGTCGTGCGCGGGGCGCCGAAGCTCTTCTCGATGACGACGTTGCGGCCCTTGGGACCGAGCGTGACCTTCACCGCGTTGGCGAGGATGTCCACGCCGCGCATCATGCGCTCGCGGGCCTCGGCGGAAAACTTGACGTCTTTGGCTGCCATGTGTGGGGGTTCCTGGATCGGAGTGAATTGCGAATAGTGATTAGGGAGAGAGGGGAAGACGTGCGGCGAAGCGGGTCGGAACAGCTCTTTTCGCTATTCACAACTCACTATTCGCTGGCGCGCGTCAGCGCTCGAGCACGCCCATGACGTCGCTCTCTTTCATGATCAACAGCTCCTGGCCGTCGATCTTAACCTCGGTGCCGGACCACTTGCCGAACAGCACCTTGTCGCCCTTCTTCAGGTCGATGGCGATCAGCTTGCCGGACTCGTCGCGGCCACCGGGGCCGACGGCGATGACTTCGCCCTGCTGGGGCTTCTCGGCAGCGGTGTCGGGGATGATGATGCCGCCGGCGCTCTTGGTCTCCTGCTCGGTCCGGCGCACGACCACACGGTCATGGAGGGGGCGGAATTTCATGCGATTATCTTCTCCCATCAGAGGCTTAATTGAGGTCCGGAATTTGCGCCGGAGCGGTGGCGGGGACTGCTGTTAGCACTGCCTGTATTAGAGTGCTAACGCGGCGTGGTGATACTGGAGGTGCGGCGCGGGTGTCAAGCAGGGAGTTGCGAGTCAGCCGGCCGGCGGGGGCGAGGCGTCGGGCGCGATGTCATGTCCCTGGGCATACAACTCGAGGGCCTCGACGCGGGCCTCGACCGAGGGGTGCGTTGCGAGGAGACCGCTGAGGCGGCTCTTCAGCGGATTCTCGATGAAGAAGGCTTCCATGCGCGAGGGCACGTCGAAAGCGGCGTTGCGCTCGATCTTGCGCAGGGCCGAGATCATGGCGTCGGGGTTCTTGGTCAGCTCGACCGAGCCGGCGTCGGCCAGGTACTCGCGCGAGCGAGAAAGCGCGAAGCGGATCAGCGTCGAGACGCCCCACGAAATGACGATGATGGCGATGGCGACGATCACGGCGATGACGGCGCCGCCCCCACCACTACTACTGCCGCCCCCACGACCACTGCTGCTTCCACTGTCGCCGGAATCGTCCCACCCGTCCTGGTCGCGCTGGCGCTTGTCGCGCGGCGACCAGCCGTAGGGGAAATCCCAGCCGCGCACGAACAGGTCGGCGAAGAAGCCGAAAATACCGGCGAAGATCACCGCGATCACCATGAGCTGGCTGTCGCGGTTGCGGATGTGCGTGAGCTCGTGACCGAGCACGGCCTCGAGCTCGGCGGGATCGAGCGTGTCGATGAGGCCGCGAGTGACGGCAATAACGTAGTCGCCTTGGCGCAGGCCCGCGGCATAGGCGTTGAGCGCCGGTGTGTCGATGATCTGCAAACGCGGCATGGTGATGCCGCGCGAGATGCAAAGATTTTCCAGGGCGTTGTAGAGTTCCGGTGCTTCCTGGCGCGACACGCCGCGCGCACCGGTGGCCGCACGGATCATCGATTGGTGGATGAGAAAGGCGATGACGAACCAGGCGGCGGCGGCCAGCATGGCCACGGGCCAGGCGCCGGCGAATTGATCTCGCGCGCTATAGACGATGTCCTCGAACGTGCCACCGGTCATGAAAGCGTTGATGAGCAGCAGGACCGAGAAAAGCAGTGCATGCAGGAGCGCCACGAAGCCTGCCAGCAGCAGGATCGAGCGGATACGGTTGGCCTGGATGTGCGAATAAAGGCCGTAGGATCGGAACATTCGCGATCAACGCCGGTTGGCGCGCCGTGGCTAGAACTGCACCTTGGGCGGCGTGGCGGTTGCCTTGCGCTCGGTCTCGTCGAGATTGAAGAAATCCTGCGGGCCAAAGCCCAGTGCGTTGGCGAACAGCACGGCGGGGAAGGCCTGACGCTTGGTGTTGTATTCGCCGACAGCGTTGTTGAAGAAACGGCGTGCGGCGGCGATCTTGTTCTCGAGATCGCCGAGCTCGAGCTGCAGCTGCTTGAAGTTCTCGTTGGCTTTGAGATCCGGATAGGCCTCGGCCAGAGCGAAGAGCTGGCGCAGTGCCCCTTGCAAGGCTCCTTCGGCAGCCGCCTGTTGCGCGGGACCATTGGCTGACACGGCGGCGTTGCGGGCCCTGACCACACTGTCGAGCGTCTCGCGCTCGTGGCTGGCGTAGCCCTTCACGGTCTCGACGAGATTGGGCACCAGGTCATGGCGTTGCTTCAATTGCACGTCGATGTCGGCGAAGGCCTGCATGCTGCGCTGACGCAGTGCCACCAGGCCGTTGTAAGTCGCGATGGCGAGAAGCACGACGGCCACAATGATACCAAGGATGATCCAGGCAGTGGTTCCCATGGGGCTCTCCGTTACAGCGCGAACGCAATAGCACACTCCATGGCAGGCGGGGCCTATAATCTATGTCGTGTGCGACAGGCAACCTGTTGCGGTTGCCGCGTTGCTCGGAAATGATGTGGAGCCTAAGCCGGGCTGCAGACGCAAGCCGGGTTTCTATGTACCTGGGTGCTGGGTTGGTGTTCTACGGGCGCTGACCGAACGCTCTCCAGGCCCGGGCGTTGTGTGGATGTTTGATGTGTAGTGCTGGGAGGCCGACATGACGGACGCACGCGTGGCGCTGGTGACGGGCGGCAACCGGGGGCTCGGGTTTGAGATTGTGCGCCAGCTTGCGCAGACGGGGATGAAGACCGTTCTCGCATCACGTGATGCAGAAAAGGGCCGGGTCGCGGCGCAGCAGCTTGCCGGCGCCAACGTGCAGACGGCGATTGTCGCGCTTGATGTGAACGATGCTGCAAGCATCGATGCCGCCGTGGCGGAAATTGTCCGGCTCAACGGACGGCTCGACGTGCTCGTCAACAATGCGGGGATCTCGCTTGATGGCAGCCGTGCTGCGGTGGCCGGTGTGCTCGAGGTCTCGCCGGAGATCGCGCGCCAGACATACGAAACGAACGTGCTTGGTCCCATGCGGCTGATCCAGGCCATCGCGCCACATATGCGCGAGCGGCGCTATGGACGGATCGTCAATGTGTCGTCGCGGATGGGGCAACTATCGGGCATGGGCGCGCGTTCGCCGGGCTACCGCATGTCCAAGGCGGCACTGAACGCGCTGACCCGCGTCGCTGCGGCAGAGTTCGAGCGCGACGGCATCAAGGTCAATGCGATGCATCCGGGCTGGGTGCGCACCGACATGGGCGGATCGAGTGCGCCTGTCAGCGTACAGGAGGGCGCGGACACGGCGGTTTGGCTCGCAACGCTTGCCGATGACGGACCGACAGGGGAGTTCTTCGAGAATCGCAAGGCGATCGCGTGGTGATGGATGCCGGACCGCCCGGAATCCGGGCCGCGCGTGGTCAATTTCCGCACTGAGCAAATTTAGCGCGTTGCAACATCGGGAGGACGCGCTAAGAGCGTGTGTAGGTGGTGGGCCCTGCCGGAGACGTGCGCCGACATCCATGCGCAGCGTTGTCATAAATGACTTCTTCGTCTGCATCGGTGCGCAGAAGGCCGGAACGACCTGGCTTGCGCGCACGCTGCAGACGCATCCGGATCTGTTTCTGACGCCGGTGACGGAGATCCATTATTTCGATCACATCCGGGGCATCACGGAGCATCTGTCACACCGTAAGCGCTGGTCCCGGCATCGCAAGTACCACCAGCGCCTGCTGACGCAGTGGCATCACTTCGGCCAGCACCGCAGCCAATGGGCCTGGTACCGCGACTACATGCGCAATCCCATCAACGATGAGTGGTACGCCAGCCTGTTCCGGCATCGCGGCGGCAAGCGGTTCGCCGGCGAGGTGACGCCGGAATACGCGGCCCTCGGCCGGGAGGGGTTCGAGCACATGAAGACGCTGGCGCCGGAGATGCGCGTGCTTTTCATCATGCGCAACCCGGTGACGCGCGCGTGGAGCCAGGCGTTACACTTGTGCCGGTCGCGCGGCCTCGACGCGACGCGGCAACCTCCGGAGGCCATGTTTGCGCTTCTCGAAGAGCCGCAGTTCCAGAAGCTCGGCAATTACATCGCGACGCTCGATGCCATGGCCGCCGTGTTCCGGCCCGATCAGACGCTGGAGTTGTTCTACGAGGACATTCACAGAGACAGGCTTGAGGCGCTGGAGCAGATCTGCCGGTTCATCGGCATCGGCTACAGCGACCGCCAGTTCGACCGGGCAGGCAGGCGCTTCAATCAGAGCCAGGAAGCGGCGTTGCCAGACACGGTCCGGGCGCGCCTGCGCGAAACCTATAAGCCGTTGGCGCACGCGGTGCGCCAACGCATCGGGCGCGTGCCCGAGAGCTGGGTCAAGGAGTTCGGTATCTAAGGACTCACGCTGCCGGCGCGACGATGATCTCGGGCTCGCAGTCGACCGGGAAATTCACCGAGTTGGCGATGAAGCATACGTCGTGCGCGGCGTGATGCAGTTCGCGCGCCTTGGCCGGGTCACTGGCGGCTGCGATGGTTACCTTCGGCCGCAGAGTCACGCGTGTGAAAGCGCCGCTGCCCTTGGCGTCCTGGGTCATGATGCCCTTGGCATCGTCGACGTAGCCGGTGACAACGACGCCACCGACAGCCGCCAGGTGCAGATAGGACAGCATGTGGCATGACGAGAGGGCCACGACCATCAGGTCCTCGGGGTTGTAGCGCTTGGGGTCGCCCCGGAAAGCGGGATCGGAGGAGCCGGCAATGTCAGGCTTTCCCGCTGAGGCTACCGTGTAGTCGCGCGCATAGCTGTTATAGCGCGAGGTGCCGCTGCCGGAGTTGCCGGTCCAGGTCACGCTGATGGAGTACGTGTGCTGCTTGCCGGCCATGAAGCAAAACTCTCGCGCGTCAAAGTGCCTTATCGGTGCCGGCGGTCGGTTCGATCGCCATCAGCAAGCGGACAAGTGCGTTGTCAGATGAGCCGTCGACCTTGGCCGTCACGAGCTGGAATTGTGTGCCCGGAGCGCCAATGGCTGCGCCATCGAGCCCGTCGATCTGGATCACGAACATTTTCTCGGGCCGGTTGGTGCGGGATGAAATGGTGATCTGGTCGCCCAAAGCCAGAGGACGCCGCAATGCCAGGTTGGAGCCGGTTGCAGCGCCGGACAAGAAGCCTTCGGCCGTCCGGTCCTGTGGCGCCGTCACGGACGCCGGCGTGAGACGCAGGGACCCGTTGCCCATTTCGGCGGCCGCAAGCGCGGGGCCGAAGCTGCGGTCCAGCAAACGTTCAGGCGAGGAGAGCGTGCCCGACCAGAGCAGCGCCGCAGCCAATCCGCCGATAATGACGACCGGAGCGATCCAATCCGATGCCACGGCCCTGCGGACGTCTTTTGGCTCGTTCATGCATAATCTCCATGGGCGCAACGAAAGTATATGTAGGATGCATCGGCCAGAATGTGGAGGGACGGCCTAAGCGTGAACAAAGTCAATTCCTTAGGCGGCGTTTCCGGCGGGATGTGGCCTGTGCCTGGCGGAAATTGTGCAGAAGCGCCAAAGCGAACGCCGCCACGAGAGAGATTGCGAGGGCCGCGCGGAACGCATCCTCGACGCCGAGCACTACGCTGGTGCACATCAGGCTGAGTGCGACAAATGCCAGACCGGCAGACACGCGACGCACGGGTGACCCGAACGAAATTCGTTCCATGATTGAACTCCCCACGTAGGCCCCCCGCACGGGAGCGCGAATCTCGACGCGGGAAATTCAGCACACCAGTTGGGCGGGCATAGGCCCGCATTGTGGCAGCCGGGCCAGAATCGCCCCGGACGAGCGCATTGGCTGTCATGCCGCGCGACACTGCAACCGGAAGGCGCAGTTCCAGGATTGCCTTTAGCGTCACACGGTCGTGTCTTCCCTCTGGTGGCAAATGGGGTTATCAGACCGCGCTGTGGCGGGGTTTTCAGTATTGTAGCGTACCCATGACGGATACTTCCGGCAGGCCTGGTGCCGCCAAGACTCTCGTGATGACGGGTGGAACGAGCGGCTTTGGCAGACGGGCTGTCGAGCGCTTGGTTTGTGCGTATCCGGAGTGGCACGTGATCCTGCTCGTACGCGATCCGCGCCGCGCCGATGGCCTCGTCGCGCAAGCGGGAGATCGTGTGCACGTCGTGCACGCCGACCTGGCAAGCCTCGAGTCGATCGATCACGCCTGTGATGAGGTTGTCGGCCTGCTGGGAGGCAGTGGATTCAATGCGCTTTCGCTCAATGCCGGCATTCAGGACGTCGGCATCGATGCCGTGTCGCAGGACGGTTATGAGCTGACGTTCGCGGTCAATCATCTGGCGCACTACGCCATTGCCGCCCGGTTGTTGCCGCATCTGGGGCCGCGCGGGCGTGTCGTGATCACCGGCAGCGAGGTGCACGATCCCGACGCCTTCTGTCTGATGGGGATTGCGCGCGCGATGTGGCAGGACCCGATCGAGCTTGCCGATGTGCAGCGCTCGCAAATGCATATGGCTCCCGGCGTCGAGCGCGGGGAGGCGCGATACAGCGCCTCCAAGCTCTTGAACGTCATGCATGCGCGGCTCCTGGCTGGGGAGGCGCCGGGGGCGGGGGTGGTCTCTTTCAATCCGAGCGTGGTGCCGGGAACGGACATCGCGCGCGGGCGAAATGTCGTGCAGCAATGGCTGTGGAAGACCGTGCTGCCGCTTGTGGCGCCGGTGGTGCCGGGGATGCGCTCCATGGAGCGGTCGGCGTCGGATCTGGTCTGGCTGCTGACCGCGGCCGATACGTTCGGCCACAGCGGGGCCTACATCAACGGCACGCGGGAGGAAGCGGGATCGGCCGAGTCGCGCGACGCGTCCAAGATCGCGCGCATGAGGGCCGGCAGCGAGCGTCTTATCGACGAGGCACGGGGGCGATATCAGCGACCATTGAAAAGCGGGACGCGGTAGGTCTTAAAAAGCGTGCGGTGCGATCGCGGTGTCGATTATATATATGATATCATACAGCCGATATTCTGCATTATTTGGCGGGAAACAATTATTGGAAAGTAACGTTCTGTAAACTGTGAATCTTGTTTTTCGTTCTTATGGACGAGAAAAGGCGACGGCGCAGTTTTCGTATGGGCGGCCGTAAAGCGCTTGCCGTGCTGGCCCTGTTCACGGCGTTGCCGTCATCGGGATGCGCGGAGGAGGCAGCCGGGGCGCTGCGCGGCGCACTCATGGAAGATGCCGCGCCCGCGTCATGGCCGCGGGACAAGCGGGCGCGTCCAGAGCGTGCGGCCAACATCGAGACTGGTGCTATCGGATCCGTGGCGGACAAATCTCCGATCGCGCAGGAGCAGGACAAGGTCGCGTTGCGGGGAAGGTTGGCAGACGACAAGAGTACCACAGCCATCAGCGTCGGGTTCGCCGCCGGTTACACGACCAATGCAGGGCCATCCCTGGACAAGCGCGATAGCGGTGTCATGCGCACCACGGCCGAAGTGCAGCACCTTATCGAGAGTGGCGGGCGGCAACTGAGCCTGAAGGGCGAATTCGCGGACCGCCAATACGTCGACCGGCCGGATGTCGGCGATATGCACTATGCCGCCGCTGCCCAGTATGGCGGAACCTTGAAAAGCGGCGCGCAGTTCTCGGCATCGCTGAAGACGGAACGCAGGATCGATGTCGACGAGAACGTGCACGAGACCGCGATGAGCGTCGGTTACGAGTGGCCGAAGACTGTGTTGACACCTTTTGTCCAGGTGATGGGCGCGTACCTGGACTATGGGTCCATCGCCGGAGATTTCCTGGAGTCCGGGAACCAGGACGATCGCGACAGGGTCTCGGGAACGGCACAGGCAGGCTTCAGATATGACCTTGCGGGCAAGCTTGCGCTGCGCTTCGGCGCGGGCGCCGACATCAAGCGCTATGCAGAGGCACGCGACGACTTCGGCTTGATGCGCGACAGCACGTCGGTGTTTCCATTCGTGGGGTTGAGCTATGCCGACGACGACAACACGGCGGACCTCGTCTATGCGCCAGTGTTTCGCTCCTATCGGGAAATGGCGTTCTCACCGCTGCTGGCGCATACGGTCGCGGCGCGCGGGCAGATGCAGATCAGTACCGCATTGAAGTTGTTTGGGGCAGCGCGCATGGGGTTGGAGGAAACGGATTTTTCATTGCCAAGACGATCCAGGAGTATGCGGTGAGTGTGGGTGGTGTGATGACGACATCGGGCGGCACGTCGGCGGGATTGGAGGTCGCCTACACGCTGAGCGATTTCGTCGGTTTCGACAGGTTGGATCGCAAGCTCGAGGCGACACTCAAGGCGAAGACGCCAATGAGCGAGCGCTTCTTCCTGACCGGGGAGGCGAAGTATCTCGACTTCAATACCAACTTCGCGGATGCGCGGACCGACATGCTGATGGGCATGATCGGGGTTGCCTACGAATACGGAAAGTGAGGCGGCAGCCCTCTGGGGAGAAGGGGGAGCCGACCGCCGCCTCTGCACCTGCCCCGAAGGGCTGGTGTACCTAGAGGCCGATGCCGATGCCCAGCCGCAGGCCGACCTTGACCTTCACTTTCGTGAGGGCCTTGACGCCGATGCCGAGATTCACTCCGGCGCCGATCTTGGCTCCCCGCCGTGGCCGCCGCCATGGGAGCCGCCGGCAAATGCCGGGACCGAAAACGCCATGCTCAACGCGACAATCGACGCTACCAGTGCCTTCCTCATGTCTTTGATCTCCTCAGGTTGAATTTTCGCTTTGAAAGCCTGCTTCGAAGCAAATAAATTGGTAATGTAATATTTGATTAGCGAGAAGATAATACATAATAACTGGTAAAGGCGTAAACGAATTTGTGGGATATTATATATTCAATACTTGATATCCTTCGGTGGACTGGGCGGGAGGGTCGATCGAGATGGCTTTGGCGAGGCGCCCTTGATGTCTGGGGGATCCCGGCGTAGGGTCCGCGCGCTTTGCGTTAACCCAATGCACGCGATCGAGGAGAGGCACCACGCCATGGGCTTTCTGGCCGACAGTCTGCACCGCATCAACCCGTCGCTGACCATCGCGATGGCGACGAAAGCGCGGGAGCTGCAGGCCAAAGGGCGCGACGTCATCAGCCTAGCGGCCGGCGAGCCCGATTTCGACACGCCGCAGAACATCAAGGATGCAGCCGTGCGGGCCCTTCAGGAGGGGCGCACCAAGTACACGGACGTGGACGGCATCCCCGAGCTGAAGGATGCCATCGTCGGCAAGTTCAAGCGGGAGAACGAGCTCGAATACAAGCGCAGCCAGATTTCCGTCGGCACGGGCGGCAAGCAGGTGCTCTTCAACGCGTTTCTGGGCACGCTCAACCCCGGGGACGAGGTGGTCATCCCGGCCCCATGCTGGGTGTCGTACGCCGACATCGTCCTGTTTGGCGGCGGCAAGCCGGTGTTCGCCAACTGCAGCATTGAGGATGGCTACAAGCTGAAGCCGCAGACGCTGGACAAGGCGATCACGCCCAAGACCAAGTGGTTCATGTTCAACCAACCGTCAAATCCGACGGGCGCGGCCTATACCAGGGCAGAGCTCAAGGCGCTGACGGACGTGCTGATGGCGCCGAAGAACCGGCATGTCTGGGTCATCACCGACGACATGTACGAGCACCTGATCTATGACGATCTGGAGTTCTTCACGCCGGCGCAGGTGGAGCCGGGGCTTTACGATCGCACGCTGACGGTCAACGGCTTCTCCAAGGCCTACTGTATGACGGGCTGGCGGCTGGGCTACGCCGGCGGGCCGGAGCATCTCATCAAGGCGATGTGCAAGCTGCAGAGCCAGGCCACGTCCAATCCGTCGTCCATCGCCCAATGGGCGGGCGTGGAGGCCCTCAACGGCCCTCAGGACTTCATTCCGCGCAATAACAAGGTGTTCAAGGAGCGTCGCGATCTCGTCGTGTCGATGCTGAACCAGGCCAAGGGCATCAAGTGCCCGAAGCCGCAGGGCGCCTTCTACGTGTACCCGTCGTGCGCGGAGACGATCGGGCGCACCACCGCCAAAGGCACGAAGATCAATAACGACGAGGAGTTCGCGAGCGCGCTGCTGGATGAGGAAGGCGTGGCGGTCGTGCATGGCGCTGCGTTCGCCATGTCGCCGTTCTTTCGCATCTCCTATGCTACCTCGACGGACCAGCTCGAGGATGCCTGCAAGCGTATCCAACGCTTCTGCGGCAATCTGAGGTAAGCGGAGCGACGCTGGAGACGCCCGTCCTCGGCGCGGATTTCCCGAGCTGAATCACTCGGAAGCCTTGCGAGCCCCCTCACCCTCTCCCCTCGGGGAGAGGGAATTGAGTGTGCGGGTCGTCTCAGCACCCTTACAGAGATGCGTATGAGGCGAGGCAGCGACACACGGCGAACGGTCTGCTCCCTCTCCCTTGGTGCCTTGGGGAGAGCGTCGGAGTCGTAGCTCGCCACAGTGAGTGATTCCCGGACCCAGGCGAGAAACTCGGGCGAACTTCGGACCCGGGATACGAGCGATGCTCTGGCTCTTCAAGGTCTTTGCCGTTCCGGTGCTGGTAGCGCTGGCGACGCTCGCGATCCGGCACTGGGGTGCGGCGATCGGCGGCCTGCTGACGGGCCTGCCGTTCATGACGGGGCCGACCTCGTTCTTTCTGGCGATCGATCAGGGTGTCGATTTTGCAATTGCAGCCAACACGGGCGTGATCCTGGCGGTGGCCGCCGTGGGCCCATGGACGGTGGCGTTCTATTGGCTCGCCGGGTCATTCCGATGGCCGATGTGCATGCTCGGGGGACTGGCGACGTTCGCCGCAGTGAGTTTGGTGCTGCAGCCTCTGCACGTCGACAGTCGTACGGCGGCGGCCATCGCCACGGTGTCGGTGCTGGCCTCCGTTTTGCTGATGCCGAGGGTGGAAGTGCCGAAGGTTGTGCCGCCGCCGCCCTGGTGGGACCTGCCGGTGCGGATGATCGTGGCCGGCGTGGTGGTGGTGTCGGTCACGCTGTTGGCAGAGCGGCTGGGGCCGCGCCTCAGCGGCATCGTGGCGACCCTGCCTGTCGTCAGCGGCGTTGTGGCGTGTTTCACGCAGCAAACGATGGGAGTGGCCATGACGCGCACGGTATTGCGCGGCGTTGCGACGGCGATGTTCGCGTTCGTCGCCTTTTTTGTGGTGATCGGCGAGACGATCGGGGCCCTTGGACTTGCGCCGGCCTATGTCCTGGCAGTGCTGGTGACGCTGCCGCTGGGTGCGCTGGTGGCGGCTATCGACCAGCGCCTCGCGCGCTATTGAACCGCGTTCGATGCAATCACGAAAGAGTTGGAACCATTCCAGCCTGAACTTTGTCTATAGTGCCTGCCGGCGGCGGAGGGCCGCCCTTGTTTTGGCTGTCCGAGGGAGACTTGAATGTCGAAGACGAAAGTCCTGGCCGGAGTAGCGCTCATGGCTGGTGTCGCAGTCGGGGTTACGAGCGTCGCCGTGGGGCAGGATGTTATCGCCCAACGCAAGGAATTGATGAAGCAAGTCGGTGGGGCAACGAAAACCTCCAGCGAGATGATCAAGGGCGACAAGCCCTACGATGCCAAGGCTGCCGAAGCCGCGGCGACGACCATCGCCCAGAATTGGGGCAAGTTCGTTACGCTCTTCCCCGCCACCGCCAAGACCGGGGGCGAAACGACGGCGGCGCCAAAGATTTGGGAAGACACGAAAGATTTCGAGACCAAGGGCGCCGTTTTGGCCAAGACCGCCCAAGAGGCAACACAAGCTGCCGCCAAGGGGCCTGAAGCCTTCAAGACCGCGTTCGGCGAAGTCACCAAGACGTGCAAGGGTTGTCACGAGGTCTATCGCGTTCAGAAGAAGTAGGGCACGACTCGGCGCGCAAGCGAGCGCAGGGACATTTCAACGCTAAGCCGGCGCTGGCCGCGAGCGGGCACGATCCGGTAAGCTCGCCCGCATGACACAGCCGGAACGCGCTCTCATCAAATCCTTCAGCAAAGCAGATCGCGCAGCGCTCGTGGTGCTGCTGCGTGCCTATGAGGCCGGCATCGGCATCAGCCTGGATTTTCAAAGTTTCGATGCGGAATTGGCGGCGCTGCCGGGCAAATACGTGCCGCCGGATGGTGCGTTGCTGATCGCGCGGAACCGCGCGGGCGAACTCCTCGGCACCGTGGCGCTGCGCGGGTTCGATCGGGCGCAGGGCATCTGCGAGATGAAACGGCTGTATGTGGCGCCGGCCGGGCGCGGGCAGGGCCTCGGCCGCAGTCTGGCCGAAGCTGTGATCGCGCAGGCGCGGTCGTGCGGATATCTGACCATGCGCCTCGACACGCTGCCCACAATGCAGGATGCGCAGAGACTTTATGAGGTGCTCGGGTTTCGCGAGATCGCCAACTACAACGGCAATCCGATCGCCGGAACGCGCTTTCTCGAAAAGGATCTGACCGCATCGTGACGGCGGATCTCGGCAGTGCGGCGGCCGACCGCGAAGTGCCGCTCGCAAATGGTCGTGTCATGCTGCTGCGCGAATTTGGCGATCCGCAAGGACTGCCCGTGATCGCGCTGCATGGCACACCGGCGTCGCGCCTGATGTATGCGGGCGCGACGACTGCCGGCCAGCTCGGTATGCGGGTGATCGCGCCCGATCGATGGGGATATGGAGGAACGACGGCGCATCCCGATCCGACGCTGCCGGCGTTTGCCGCCGATATTGCGCGCCTCGCGGATGCGCTCGGCATTGCGCGCTTCGCCGTGCTTGGCGTGTCGGGCGGAGGGCCTTATGCGTGTGCACTGGGGTCGCTGCTGCCGGACCGGGTCACGGCGCTGGCGCTCGTGGCACCTGTCGGGCCGATCGGCAGAGTGGCGGACGTCAAGATCACGCCGTTCCATTACTTCTGCTTCCGCATGCTGCCGCGGATGCCAGGGGCCGTCGGGCTTGTGTTTCGCGCATATCGGCGCGGGGTTCAGGTGATGCCGAATGCTTCGGTGCGCATTGCGGCGTTGCGCTCGCCGCCAGCCGACCTGCGGGTTCTCGACAACACGCAGGCGCGGGGCCGCTTCATCGCCATGTCGGTCGAGGGTTTGCGTCCGGGCGTCAAGGGCCCGATCACCGATATGCAGATCTTCAACCGGCCGTGGGGACTGCCGCTACGTGCGATTTCGGCGCCGTCGCGGCTCTGGATCGGCACTGCGGACACGAACGTGCCGATCGATGCAGCACGGAAGCTCGCCGGCGTCATTCCGGGCTGCGAATTGGTCGAACTCCGTGACGAAGGCCATTTGTGGGTGGCCATGAACTACGATGTGATCTTGCGCTGGATTGCGGAAAAGCAAAAAGGCGCAGCACGAGCTGCGCCTCACGGATAGGTCCGATCGCCGCGACCATCAGGCCGGAGCGCGTCCGCTGCCGGTTATTGGCAAGTGGTTCTTCAGCCAAGCCAACGCGGTCGCGAAGCTCTCGCGGGTGGCGGAGTGATGGTGGGGTGCACTCGCCACCGGTACGAGCCACTGGCCGGTCTGACGGAAGGGTTCATGGATCGGCGGGGCTATATCCTCAACCGGGGGATTGTCGTCGGGTGTCGCCATGGCGAAGCCCGCCGCTAATGCTGCCTTCTGGAGAGTCTCGATGCCCATCTCTGTACGCCTTCGAGATTCACTTGCTCCCCGCTGTGTCCGCACGTCTGCCCCCTGATACTCAACACTCGGATGCCGCTTTAGTGCCACGAGAGTCATCATGCGACATAAAGTCCTCACGTCAAGCGAAAATTGGTAAATATTCGTGAAACACACATGCCAAACTGGGACTTGACGTCATGTGCTCACAGCAGATGCGATTCGCCTGAAGGTTTTATGGCGCTTGCGAGTCATTTTGTGGCCATCGTCACTGCGACCGGCGGCGGCTGGCGTAGTGACTGGTAAACAACGCAATACCGCTCGGTTAGTTTCAGCAGCGTCGCTTTCTGGTCTTCTGACAGATCGCCGTCGATCTCGAAGGCGAGGCGGATGTCGCGAAAGCCCACGGGGGCATCTTTGGCGACGCCGAGCGTGCCGCGGAAATCGAGATCGCCTTCCACTTTTACCAGGGCGTCGCGGATCGTGAGGCCGAGCGCGGTGGCCACGGCATTGAGGGTGACGCCGGCGCAGGCGGCGAGCGATTCCAGTAGCATGTCGCCAGAGCAGGCGTGCATGCCATTGCCTCCGGTGGCCGGATGAAGGCCGGCTTCGACGAGAGCCTTGGCAGTCTTGACGGAGCAGGTGGCGCCTTCGCCAAGGCGGCCTTCAGCCTTGAGTGTGATGACAGCAGCGCCGGGCTCGGTGCGATACCGATCCTTGAGCGGCGCTTGCAGGGCTTTTAGTTGCGCGGCGTCCATGAACGTCTCCTGTGGCTTTCGTTTGCTTCAGTCCTACCGCCTTGGTGGCGCTAGGAACAGAGAGAACGGCGGCGGTGATGAGTGCCATGAGGAGCGTTGCCCGTCATGGGGTGGCGTCCTAGAGTTTAGATCGTCCGTCCCAACGCGATGAGGCTCGCATGCCCCACGTCGATCTGCACGGCTTGCCCTTGACCTGCGCCAGTGCCGAAGCGGCAACGGCCTTCAACGCGACCATCACGGGGTATCTCAAATATCGCGCCGACACGGCCGCACGCGTGAAGGACATGCTCGATGCCGATCCTGGGTTTGCGTTCGGGCAGACGGTGAAGGGCTACTTCGCCATGCTGTCGTTCAAGCAGGCGAACGTGCCGATGGCGATGGACGCGCTGGCGGCTGCACAGGTGGCGAGCAGGACGGCGACGAAGCGTGAGCAGGCACACGTGGCGGCGCTGGGGCATTGGATCAGAGGCGATCTCGATCGTACGCTGGCGACATGGGAGGAGATACTCGACGCGTATCCGACGGATGTGCTGGCGTTCAGGTTGCATCACTTCAACGCTTTCTGGCTCGGCCGCGCCGACGCCATGGTGCGCGAGGTGGAGAAGGCGATGCCGAGTTGGTCGCGCACGCTGCCGGGCTGGGGGTCGCTGCTGGCGTGCCGCTGCTTTGCGCACGAGGAGAGCGGCAACTACGCGCTTGCCGAGCCGGCGGGCCGCGAGGCCATCGCCATCGACAAAGGCGACTTGTGGGCGGCGCACGCGGTGGCGCATGTGATGGAGATGCAGGGGCGACATGCGGACGGCATCGCCTGGCTTGCGGATCTGGAGCCGCATTGGAACGGCGGCAACAATCTGATGCATCACCTGTGGTGGCATCGAGGCCTGTACCACCTGGAGCGGCGCGAGTTCGACGAAGTGCTGGGACTCTACGATCGCCGTTTCCGCAATCTGCAGTCGCCGCTGACGCAGTCGCAGCCCGACTTCTACATCGATGTGCAGAACGCGGCGTCGATGCTATTCCGGCTGGAGCGCCAGGGCGTCGATGTCGGTACGCGCTGGGAGGAAGTCGCCGACAAGGCGGAGACGCGTGTCGGAGATTGCCTGTCGGCCTTCACCCTGCCGCACTGGATGATGGCGCTGGCGGCGACGCGCCGCTTCGAGGCGGCTGGGCGCATGATCGAGGGCATGCGCACATTTGCTGCCCATGATGAGCGAACGCTGGCGCCGGTGGTGCGCGACTACGCGCTGCCGATTTCGGAGGCGCTGGTGGCGCGGGCCAAAGGAGATCATGCGGGGGCGTGCACGTTGATGCGGCCGGCCATCGAAGGCATGTATCGCCTCGGCGGCAGCCACGCGCAGCAGGACGTGCTGGAGCAGCTGTTCCTCGATTGCGCGGTGGCGGCGAAGTCAGAGGCGGATGCACGCCGGCTGCTGGCGCGCGTCAAAAGCCGGCATCCCGTGGCACCGGATCAGCGCATCGGCTACGCGGAGGCCGCGCGTCGGCTGGCGCACTAGGACGTGAGCTGAAAGGTCCGGTGCGAGTTGCGCTTGCGGTCAAAATCTACGGTCGCAACAAGCCGCCGCGTCTGTGCATCGCGCGGCTCCGCCGCGTCCGTGCGCAGCGCGGCTCCGCCGCGTCCGTGCGCAGCG
>CADEFX010000059.1:16101-21579 GCA_902826715.1 uncultured Hyphomicrobiales bacterium
GCGTCCGTGCGCAGCGCGGCTCCGCCGCGTCCGTGCGCAGCGCGGCTCCGCCGCGACGACGGGTGAAGAGAAACAGGTTCTCCACCCTCCGCCGCAACACTGAGCGCT
This sequence comes from uncultured Hyphomicrobiales bacterium, assembly GCA_902826715.1. Taxonomy (GTDB): domain Bacteria; phylum Pseudomonadota; class Alphaproteobacteria; order Rhizobiales; family Hyphomicrobiaceae; genus CADEFX01. Next base: position 16,210 of record CADEFX010000059.1, read on the forward strand.
GTGTCACGTGCCAGCGGGCCACTTGAATTCTGGCCGCAGCCCTGCATACACCGGACGGCCGTCAGAGGGCTTGGCGTATCCCTTCGTTTCGTCCCAGAAGGCATGGTACGTCGCCTTTGGGAACGTGCCGTCGTCGTAGCCCATGATGTTCGGCACGGCGACGCGGATGCGATGCTGCTTGTCGTCCAACATCAGCACCGAACCACAATCGGCGCAAAGGCAGATCTCCAGGGGACCGCCCGGATTGTCGGCGTTGAACGGTACGCGCTTTATTTTCTCCGGATGATCGACCTTCAGGTCGCCGTGGTTGAAGAAGGCCACGTGCGTTGTGTGTTGCTTGGTCACGGATTTGCAGACATTGCAGTGGCATTCGTGGTTGTCGATGGGTTCGGCGGCGGAGGTGACATGAACGTGCGCGCACCCCCCGGAGTATTTTGCTGTCATAGCTTGGCACTCCTTGAGACGGCTCCCTGGTCTGGGTGGCCGACGGCAGAGTAGCACTTCTCCCTGCCTGGAGACATGCACCCGTCGGCTACGCCGGCACGGAGAACAGCTTACGCTCGCTCCGCGTCAGGCGCTCGATGCCGGTTTCGCGAACGACAATGGTCTCGCTGACTGCCAATCCCTCGGCCGAGACATACATGTGCAAGGTCATCCCCTTGGCGATGGTCCAATCGGCCAACGGCGTAAAAGAGTGCGAGAGATCGCTGACCTTCTGCGTGGTCCCTGGAAAGCAGCCGAGCGTATAGCCGGTGATGTTGTCGAACGAGGGCCTGAGGCCGCGCCGCATCACGGGCTCGCGCACCAGCGCATCGATGTCGCGGGCTTTCGCCCCCGGGACGATGGCCTTGAGCTGAGCATCCTGGATCTCGATCAGGGCCTGCATGACCTCGAGCTGTCGTGGTGTGGGCGCGCCGACGGTGACCGAGCGCATGATCCGGGCGCTGTAGCCGCGTACGCGCGGCGTGAGCTCGATATGGACGATGGCCCCGGGCTCGATTGGGTGCGTGTGCTCGTTGCCGTGCAGCGCACCCCAGCCAACGCCTGACGTGATGGGTCCGACCGGGCCGGTATCGGCGCCCATCTCGAGATAGGTGATGCCGGCGGCTTTGATGACGTCACGCTGTGTTCCGCCGACACGCACGGCCTTGACGGCGTTGAGCACGGCCGCGTCGCAGACCTCTGCGGCCCGCCGCAGATAAGCGACTTCGGCCTCCGATTTGATCGTCCGCAGCGCGCGCAGATGGCCGCCGAGGTCGTTGAAGCGAGCGCCCGGCAGGGAGGACTTCAATTGCTCGAAACGGGCAATCGACATCGACTGCGATTGGAATTCAATGCCGATGCGCGCCTGATCGAGCTGGCGGCGTTTCAACTCCCCAACCAGGATCTCGACGGGATCGTCCCAGTCCTTGAAGCCGACGATGTCCGGCAGCCACGACCGCTCGCGCGCCGGAACGATGTCGAGGCTGCGAACCATGAGGAAGGGCTCTTCGTTGCGCGGCACGATGCAGGCGCGCCACAGCGTCTCGGATATGCCGAAGCCCGAAACCCAGGTCATGGATTCGATCTCGTCGAGGATCGCGACATCGAGGCCAGCCTCGTCCATGGCCTTGCGGACAGCAACGAGACGAGCCTTGAACTCCGCCTCGGTGAAAGCGAGATCGACGTGGGACAACTTTCAGCTCCTTGACGCGATGGGCGAACCTACGTGAAATACTTCTGCTCCAGCATGACGTGCACGCCGTTGTTCCCGTTGACAAACTGGGTGACGCGCAGATCGGCGGCGAGGCTGCAGAGCATGTAGGCGTCCTCGCGCGAAAGGCCGCGGCGTTCCCCCAAGAGCGCGATCATCTGCCGGAGCGCGCTGCGCGCGGCGACATCGAGGTCGGGATAGAACGCCATGGTGATGGCGTGGCTATCGGTTTCCGCCCGCGGCCATTCGAGCGTCATGTCCTTGCGCAGGGTGACCTTGAGCCTGCCCGTGAGCGCGGTCTCGATGGCAGTGACGCACACTTCGCCGTCTCCCTGCGCGCCGTGGCCGTCGCCGACGGACAGCAGTCCGCCCGGCACGTGCACGGGAAGGAACAGGCGGCTGCCGGCTACCAGCTCCTTGTTGTCCATGTTGCCGCCATGCTTGCGCGGCGGCAGCGAGGAAATCATGCCCCAGGCCGGCGGCGGCGCGACGCCCATGACGCCGAAGAACGGACGCAGCGGCACCTCGGCGCCCCACGACAGGCGGGCGACACCCTTCTCGATGTCGCAGGGAATGTGCACGAGGCGCACTTCGGTGAAGTCGTCGGGCAGCGCGCCGGCGAGCGGACGGATGGCGTTGTAGCCCCAGTCCTGGCGCAGCTTGATGTCCTCGATTTGAATCTCCAGCACGTGGCCGGGTTGGGCACCTTCGACGGCGATGGGGCCGGTGAGGATGTGGCCCGGCAGCTTGCGCGGTACTGTGCGGTGGATCTCCTCAAGCTCGGGCGGCAGCTTGAAGCCGCTCTTGGGCATGACCTCGGGGGCGCCGCTGACGGTTTCGACGGTGACGCGGTCGCCGCTGGCGATGGTGAGGACGGGCTTGAGCGAGGCATCGAAATAGCCCCAGTGCACGGTCTGGGGATTGGATTTCAGAAGGTGCTCGGCCATGTGACGGGTGCTCGCGCTGCTGTTGCGGTGTGAGGCTCGCGCGATCGTGGCGCTTAGGCAAGAGCAACGTCACGATATGTCAGGCTTGCGCTGCAAACGCGGCGGCCATCAGCTCGCGGGTGTAAGGGTGCTCGGGATGCGAGAGGATGGCGTCGGTGGAGCCTTCCTCGACGACACGGCCGTCCTTCATGACGATGATGCGGTCCGACATGGCGCGGACGACGGCCAGATCGTGGCTGATGAACAGGTATGTCATGGCGAACCGCTGCTGCAGGTCGCGCAGCAACTCGACGATGGCCTTCTGCACGGTGCGGTCGAGCGACGAGGTCGGCTCGTCGAGCAGCAGCAGGCGCGGCCGCAGGACCATGGCGCGGGCGATGGCGATGCGCTGGCGCTGGCCGCCGGAGAACTCGTGCGGATAACGGTTGCGCGTGGCGGGATCGAGCCGCACTTCCTCAAGCGCCGCGGCGGCGCGTGCGTCCCGGTCGCGACGCCTCAGCGACGGCTCGTGCACCAGCAGGCCTTCGCTGATGATCTCGCCGACGGTGAGGCGCGGTGAGAGCGAGCCGAACGGGTCCTGGAACACGACGCCGAGATCGCGCCTCAATGGGCGCAGCTCCGCGTGCGTCAGGCGATCGAGATGCCGGCCGGCGAAGGTGACGGAGCCGGTGCCGTGGTAGAGCCGCAGGAGCGCGCGGCCAAGTGTTGATTTGCCGGAGCCAGACTCGCCGACGATGCCGAGCGTCTCGCCGCGTCGGACATCGAGCGAGACGTTATCGACGGCCACGAGATCGGGTGCGCGCGGCTGAAACAGGCGGCGCGGCAGGCGAAAGGCGACGCGGATGTTGCGGGCTTCGAGCAATACGGAGGCATCGGGGGCGGCGGGCGGCTTGCGACCGGCCGGCTCTGCCGCCATCAGGTCGCGGGTGTAGGCCTGGCGGGGATGGGCAAAGATATCGGTTGCGGGGCCGTTCTCGACCAGATTGCCGCCGTGCATGACGGCGACCCGGTCGGCGAAGCGGCGCACGATGTTGAGGTCGTGGCTGATGAAGACGATGGCCATGCCGAGGCGTTGCTTGAGTTCGGCGAGAAGGGAGAGAATTTGCGCCTGTACGGTGACGTCGAGCGCGGTGGTGGGCTCGTCGGCGATGAGCAGATCGGGATTGTTGGCGATGGCCATGGCGATCATGACGCGCTGCCGCTGTCCGCCGGACAGCTCGTGCGGATAAGCGTCGATGCGATGTTCGGGATCAGGGATGCGGACCAGCCGCAGCAGCTCCAATGCGCGCAGGCGGGCGGCATTGGCATCGAGCCGCTGGTGACGAAGGAGCGGCAAGGCGATCTGGTGCCCGATGCGATAGAGCGGGTCGAGCGAGGTCATCGGCTCCTGGAAGATCATGCCGATGCGAGGGCCGCGCATGCGGTCGAGGTTGCGCTCGGGGGCACCGAGCAGCTCGGTACCCTGGAAGCGCACGGAGCCGCGTGCGTGCCCGTTCGTCGCCAGCAGGCCGAGGGCCGCCATCATGAGCTGACTTTTGCCCGATCCCGACTCGCCGACGATGGCGAGCGTCTCGCCTTCGGCGACATCGAGCGAGACGCCGCGGACGGCGTGCACCGTGCCATCGCCAGTCGTAAAGTCGACCTCGAGATCGCGGATGGACAGAAGGGTGGCCGCCATCAACGGTCCTTCGGGTCGAGGGCATCGCGCAGGCCGTCGCCGATGAAGTTCAGCGCGAACAGGGTCGCGACCAGGAACAGCGCTGGAAAGGTCAGCATCCAGGTGGCACCCTGGATGTTGCGGGCGCCGTCGGCGATGAGCACGCCCCAGCTCGTCATGGGCTCCTGCACGCCGAGGCCGAGGAATGACAGAAAGCTTTCGAGCAAGATGACGCGCGGCACGAGCAGCGTCATGTACACGACCACCGGGCCGAGCAGGTTTGGCACGATGTGGCGCCTGAGAATGCCGCAGGTGCTGACGCCGAGCGATTCGGCCGCCTGCACGTACTCCTGCCGGCGCAGCGAAAGCGTCTGGCCGCGCACGATGCGGGCCATGTCGAGCCATTCGATGGCGCCGACGGCGAGGAACATCAGAATGAAATTGCGGCCGAAGAAAACGACGAGCAGGATGACGAAGAAGATGAAGGGCAGCGCGTAGAGGATATCGACGGCGCGCATCATGAGGAGATCGGTGCGGCCGCCGAGATAACCGGCGACGGCGCCATAGGTGACGCCGATGACGAGAGCGACGAGCGTCGCCAGCAGGCCGATGGCGAGCGAGATGCGGCCGGCGACGAGCACGCGTGTCAGGAGATCGCGGCCGTTGGCGTCGGTGCCGAACAGGAAGCGCAGGTATTCGATGGGGGCTTCGGCGATGAGGATGGCGCCGTCGTTGCGGCGCTCGACGATGCGCGCCGGGCCGAACAGGTCGGAGCGTTCGACGTAAGCGAGCAGCCGTTCGTCGAGCGGACGGAGTGCGGAGAGCGTGAAGCGGATGTTGTCGCCCGTGACATGCGCATCGAGCACCGTAGCCCGCATGCGCGTGCCGAGGCGGGCGATGGCCGCTACGGCGTCGGCGGGTGCGGGATGGGCCGTGAGGCTGGCCGGGGTACGCACATAGTCCTGATAGACGCGATCGAAGGGATGGCCCGTGACGGCGGGGCCGACGAGACAAGCCAACGCCATAAAGACGAGGAATAGGCAGCTTGCGGTGGCGGCGCGATTGGCGAGGAA
>CADEFX010000060.1 GCA_902826715.1 uncultured Hyphomicrobiales bacterium
TGGCGCGAGCAGTCGGCCATCCTGCAGGTGTCGCGCAACGCGCGGCCCGTCGTGGAACTCATGCCGTCCAAGCGCATCTACGACGCGCCGCAGCAGGCGACCTCCGAGGCGGGCATCTATGGCGCCTGGTCAGGTGACCTCTATGCCGTGATCGGTGATGAGACGCCTGACGGCGGGCGCGTCGTCCGCCTCTACTTCCATCCGCTTATCAAGTGGATCTGGCTGGGCGCGGTCGTCATGGCATTTGGCGGAGCCCTCTCGCTCAGCGATCGGCGGCTCAGGGTCGGAGCGCCGCGCAAGGTCCGTACGGCTCCGGCGCCGGTGGCTGCTGAGTGATGGCCATGTCATTCAGAATTCGCATCGTCCGGGTTGCCGTTGTTCTGCTGGCTCTGCTACTGCCCGCGGGCGTTCGCGCCGTCGAGCCGGATGAGGTTCTCGCCGATGCTTCCCTGGAATCGCGCGCACGCCACCTCTCGGCGGAACTGCGCTGCCTCGTGTGCCAGAACCAGTCGATTGACGACTCCAACGCGCCTCTGGCCAAGGACTTGCGGCTGCTGGTGCGCGAACGCCTGACGGCGGGCGACAGCGATGATGCGGTCCTCGATTTCATCGTCTCTCGCTACGGCAGTTTCGTTCTTCTGAAGCCGCCGTTCGGACTCGAAACTATCCTTCTCTGGGCGGCGCCGCTGATGCTTCTGGCGGGAATCGGAACCGGCATTCTGCTGCGTCTGCGCCTTCGCGCCGTGCGCGGAGGCGCCACTGCCGATTCGCTTTCTCCCGAGGAAAGCGAAAAGCTCCGCAAGATTCTGAAGGCTGGCGACTGAGGCTCAGCGCTTGCGCGCGCTCTGCGCGCCTGGCGCCGGCGCGTGCGACGGGTTTTCGCCCGATAGCCGCATCAGAAGCACCGGCGTGGCGAGCCCTGTCACCGGCAAGGCGCGCGCCTCCTCGTATGCCTCGATCGCCGATCGAAGTGACGCGCCGAACGTGCCGTCGAGCTTGCCCTGATAGAAGTGCTGCTGCCGCAAATGTTCCTGCAGCTCCCGCATCGGTCTGCCGGACGGCAACACCTGCGCGCTTCGCAGCGCCTCGATCCGGCTCGCGAATGCGCCCGCATTCACAGCCGTGTTGGCCACTGTCTCGGCCTTCGGCGAACGGGCGATCTCCCCTTTCTGCATCGTTACCTTCGATCGCACATAGGTGCCGACGTTGATGCCCACCACCGCGGGTCCCTCCTGCGTGTCGATCAGCAACGGTGAGCCCGACGAGGCGCCGCCTGTATCGCAGGTGTGCAGGATCATGCGCTCGGAGGCCAGAAAGTCCGGTTCGATGGCAGACCACTCCGCATTGTCGAAATCGCGCGCGACGCCGCACGGCTTGGAATAGGCGGCCTTCCACTGCGCGAAATCCCGATGATAGGAAACCTGATACACCCGGTTGGCGCGCGCCTCCTCCATGATCTCGGGCAGCGAGAGCACGCGCACCTGCAGCGATCTCTTCGCGCAAATGCTTCGCGACATTCTCACCAGGGCCCAGTCGTAGGCCGCATCGATAGGCGGACGCACGCGCATCCGGAAGTCGCCCGAAACGATGTTTTGCGCGGCTGCGCGGCTTTCGAAGCCTTCCACACGCGCTGTATCGCGCGTCCGGCCGTGGTTGCGTGAGAACACGAAACTGCCGGCATTCGCGGCCCGCCCTCCGGCCACGCAATGGGCTGCCGTCGCCACGATGTTGTCGCTCACACAGAATGCCGTGCACACCGTTCGCGTACGATCATTGTACAGAATGCCGATCGCCTGGGCCGCGGCGTCGTAGCGCTCAGGCACCGGCTGCCGGTCGTCGCGGCCGAACACGGCAATCTTCTGCATCAGGCGCGACGCTTCGGGAGAAACTGCGGGTAGCGGCCCAGCCGCATGAGCCGTGGTAAGTGCCACGAGAAATGCCGCTATCGCCGCCGGTATCTGGGCGGGTAAGAACCGCTTGCTCACAGAAAGGATTCCCCGCATCTGCATAAATCCCCGTGGCACCCAAGGTCGGCATATTACCAAACTTTAATACCGCAGAAAGGTCATCGTAAGGAGCGCATCACTAAATCTCGGACACCGTATGCACAAGAAAGTGCCAGCCTTTCACAACCGAGGCCTCTGATGCAAACCTCTTCCGATACTCCTGAAGCGCAGAATGGCCGCCGCCGCGTGCGCCGCGGCCATGTGATAGCCTCCGCCGTCTTGGGTGCCGGCCTGCTGGGCACGGCGCTTCTTGCGCCGTCCACTCCCACTCTGGCGCAGCTCAAGCCGTCGGACACGGTGCAGACGCCCTTCGGCCGTGCACCCATCACTTTCGCCGATATCGTCGATCGCGTGAAGCCCGCCGTCGTCAGCGTGCAGGTGACGAGCGGCGCGAAGGTGGCCCAGAAAGGCCGCAACCCGCGCAACTCCTTCCCCGATCTGCCCGAGGATCATCCGTTCAACGAGTTCTTCAAAAACCTGCCCAAGGAGTTTCGCGGCAATCCCAATCAGGCACCGCGTCCGACCCAGGCCCAGGGTTCCGGTTTCGTCATCTCCTCCGACGGCTTTGTCGTGACCAACAATCACGTGGTCGACGGAGCAGCCAAGGTACAGGTGAGCTTCGACGAGCAGAACAAGTTTGAGGCCGACGTTGTCGGCGCCGATCCGCGCACCGACATCGCCCTGCTCAAGATCAAAGCCTCCAAGTCGTTCCCATTCGTTAAGTTCGCCGATAAGCCTGTTCGCGTCGGCGACTGGGTCATCGCTGTCGGTAATCCGTTCGGCCTCGGCGGCACGGTCACGGCCGGCATTGTCTCCGCTGGAAGCCGCGACATCGGCTCTGGCCCCTATGACTTCATCCAGATCGACGCCGCGGTCAATCGCGGCAACTCGGGCGGTCCCACGTTCAACCTGGATGGCGAGGTGATCGGTGTCAACACCGCCATCTACAGCCCGTCGGGCGGCAACGTCGGCATCGCCTTCGCCGTGCCGGCCAAGACGGCAGGCGAGATCATCAACCAGCTCCGGTCGTCCGGCAGCGTCAGCCGTGGATGGCTTGGCGTGAAGATCGAAAGCATCGACGACGACAAGGCCGCCGGCCTTGGCCTGGGCGAAGCCCGCGGCGCCCTCGTCAATGAGGCAACTGCCGGTGGTCCCGCGGTTGCGGCCGGTCTGAAGGCCGGAGATGCCATCGTTGCCGTCAACGGGGAAAAGATCCGCGACAGCCGCGAGCTGGCCCGTAAGATTGCGGAGTTCGCGCCCAACACGAAGGTCAATGTCGAGGTCTTCCGTTACGGCAAGACGCAGGACATCTCTGTCACGCTCGGATCGTTTCCCGGTGCCAAAGAGCTTGCCAAGCTTGAGGAGGAGCCGGTCAATCCGGCCAGCACCGAGCTCAGCCAGCTTGGCATCTCGCTGGTGAGCGGCAAGGCAGCAGGCAGCGACGACGGCGTCATGATCAGCGACGTGGACAGTGCCTCCGACGCCGCGACCAAAGGCTTGAAGAACGGGGACTTCATCCTCGAGATCCAGGGTGTTCCGGTTGGCAAGCCTGCCGATGTTGAGGTCGGCGTCAAGAAGGCCAAGGATGCAGGCCGAAAGGCAGTCCTGCTTCGAATCAAGTCTGGCGAGACGGTCCGTTTTGTGGCCGTGCAGTTGAAGCCGGCGTAAGCTGAAGTACAAGGAAGGGTGTGGCGAGCGGCATGGCGTATCCGGCAGGTCCGGGTGCGCCATGCCCTGCTGCCGGATACGGTCGGAAGGCGGTTGCCAAAATGCGCGTTCTCGTCATCGAGGATGATCGTGAGATTGCCCACTTTCTTCAGAAGGGCCTGAAGGAAAGCGGGCACGGTGCCGATCTCGTCGACGATGGCGAGGATGGGCTCGAAATGGCCCGCTCCGGCGACTACGACGTCCTCATCGTCGACCGCATGCTGCCGCGTCGCGACGGACTGTCGGTCATCCAGACCTTTCGCGCGGAGGGTCATCGCACCCCTGTTCTCATTCTCTCCGCCTTGGGCGAGGTCGACGATCGCGTCAAAGGCCTGAAAGCCGGCGGCGACGACTACCTGACCAAGCCGTTCGCACTCTCCGAGCTGCTGGCGCGCATCGAGGCTCTGGCCCGCCGCTCCGCCCCCGAGGAGTTGGAGACGCGCTACACGGTCGGCGATCTCGTGCTCGATCGCTTGTCACACAAGGTCACCCGCGCAGGCGAGCCGATCCTTCTTCAGCCGCGCGAGTTCCGTCTGCTCGAATACCTCATGAAACATGCGGGCCAGGTCGTCACCCGCACCATGCTGCTCGAGAACGTCTGGGATTATCACTTCGATCCGCAGACCAACGTCATCGACGTGCATGTGTCCCGCCTCCGGTCCAAGATCGACAAAACGTTCGGCAAGGCCCTTTTGCACACTGTGAGGGGCGCGGGATACATGATCCGCGATGGCGCAGAGTAGGCTCTTCGTCGCCACCCCCCTCCGGCTTGCGCTGCTGGCCGTTGCGGCGCTGCTGGTGCTGCTCGCCCTTCTGGTCGGCTGGACGTTCTCCGAGACCAACGCCGTGCTCGCACGCCAGGTGGCGCGCACGGTCGCCGCCGACACCGCGGCCCTAAGCGAAGAGTTTGAGCGCGCCGGCCGCTCGGGCCTCCTGGCACAGATCGACGAGCGCCGCCTCGCCGACCCCGATGCGATTTTCCTCCTGCTGGCACACCGCGGCGGAGCCCAGATCGGCGGCAATATAACGTATGTTGCGGCCATGCACGATCGCACGGCCGACGGCTACATCTTCCGCTACGCCCGCCGCCCCGACAGCCCCGAGCGCCTCGCCGCCGCCACGCAGAGAACGCTCCCCGATGGCAGCGTCCTGATCGTCGGCCGCGACATCGATGAGCAACGCGCATATATCGAGCGCGTGCGCCTCGTTCTCCTCGGCGGTATGATCGGTGTTGCACTCGTCGGCCTGGGCAGTGGCCTTCTGCTCAGCCGCCACATCCTGCGCCGCATCGACGGCATGGCCAGCGCAAGCCGCGCCATCATGGATGGCAATCTTTCCGGACGCATTCCGCGCAGCGACACCGGCGATGAGCTTGACCGCCTTGCCGGCAGCCTCAACACCATGCTGGAGCGCATCGAGCGGCTGATGATCGGCCTGCGCGAGGTCTCCGACAATATTGCCCACGACTTGAAGACGCCGCTCAATCGCCTGCGCAATCGCGCCGAGGCCGCGCTGCGCGATGATGATGGCAGCACGGCCTGGCGTGATGGCCTGGAGCGGACGATTGAGGAAGCCGACGAGCTCATCAAGACCTTCAACGCACTGCTGCTGATCGCGAAGCTCGAAGCTGGCGCCGTCGAGGAAACCCTGGAGCCGATGGACCTCGCCGAGGTGGTCGCCGACGTCACCGAGCTTTACGCACCCGCTGCCGAGGATGCGGGTTTCCGCCTGGAGCACACGGCCGTGCCGCCCATTCCAGTGCTTGCCAATCGCCAGCTGGTCGGCCAGGCCCTCACCAACCTCATCGACAATGCGCTCAAGTATTCGGCCAGACAGGTGCAGCCGGACTCTGTGGTTCCGGCCATTTCCATCTCCGCCGTCGTACTGGATGGCAAAGCCGTCCTCACCGTGGCCGATCGCGGCCCCGGCATTGCCGCCGCCGACCGCGAGCGAGCGTTGAAGCGCTTTGTGCGCCTCGAGGTGAGCCGCTCGCGCCCTGGAACCGGCCTTGGCCTCAGCCTGGTCACTGCTGTCGCCCAGATGCATGGCGGAGCGGTGCGCCTTGAGGATAACGAGCCGGGTCTGCGCGCCATTCTCGAATTGCCGCTCGACCCCACTCCCCGTCCCGCCGCATTGGTGAAGCCTTCATCGCCGGCAGGCGTTAAAGTGGAGGCATGACACCGGATTCGGCCCACTCACCGCTGCCGCTGCGCGATCGCATCCGCGATGCGCCGATCCCACATGACTGCGCGCGCGCGGATGCGCAGATGGCCGATCTGGAAGCCGCCTGTCGCGAGCAACCCTCGCTGTCGCTGCTTCTTGAACGCCTGCGCGATCCCCCCACGCGAAGGCTGCTCTCAGGTATCTTCGGCTGTTCGCCGTATCTTTCCGGCCTCGTCCATCGCGATCCGGTCCGGCTGCTGCGCCTGCTCGAGGCCATCCCCGAGACATACCTCCCCGCGCTGTCGCGCGAGTTGTCCCGGACAGTTGGCACGGCGTCCTCGTTCCCCGAAGCCATGCGCGTCTTGCGCCTATTCAAGGCCGAAGTCGCCCTTCTCATTGCCCTTTGCGATCTGGGCGGCGTTTGGCCCGTCATGCGGGTGACCGCCGCGCTCACCTCTGCGGCCGATGCCGCCGTCGCCTCGGCCGTGCATTTTCTCTTTAGCCAGGCGGTAGCGAAGGGCGACTGGCTGGCCCGGGATCGCGCCGCGCCCGAAGAGGGCTCGGGCTACATCGTCCTGGGCATGGGCAAGTTCGGCGCGGGCGAGCTCAACTACTCGAGCGACATCGACCTCATCGTTTTCTTCGAGCCAGATCTGGTCTCGCTCAAATCCGGCATCGAGCCGCTCGCCTATTTCGTGCGCATGACCCGCGACCTCGTGCGGCTCCTTCAAGAGCGCACCGGCGACGGCTACGTCTTCCGCACCGATCTGCGACTGCGCCCCGATCCCGGCGCCACCCACGTCGCCATGTCGACGCCCGCCGCCCTCAACTACTACGAGAGCTTCGGTCAGAACTGGGAGCGCGCCGCCCTCATCAAGGCGCGTGTGGTGGCGGGCGATATCGCCAGCGGCAACGCCTTCCTGCAGGAGTTGTCGCCTTTCATCTGGCGCAAGTACCTCGACTTCGCCGCCATCGCCGATATTCACGCGATGAAGCGCCAGATCCACGCCTTCAAGGGGTTCGGCCACATCGCCGTCGCGGGCCATGACATCAAGGTTGGCCGCGGCGGCATTCGCGAGATCGAGTTCTTCGTCCAGACGCAACAGCTCATCGCCGGCGGCCGCCAGACGGATCTGCGCGTGCCGCAGACGCTCGCCGCCCTCTCAAAGCTCGCCGAGCGCGGCTGGATCAAGCCCGAGGTCGAGCACGAACTCGCCGATGCTTATCGTTTCCTGCGCCGCATCGAGCACCGGCTGCAGATGATTGCCGATGAGCAGACGCAGATGCTGCCCGAGAGCTCCGGCGACCTGGAGCGCGTCGCGCATTTCTCGAGCTATCCCGACACGCCCGCTTTCGCGACTGCCCTGATGGCCGAGCTTGCCCGCGTGCAAGGCCACTACGCCGTGCTTTTCGAGAACACGCCGGATCTGTCGCGCGACGGCGCCAACATGGTCTTTGCCGGCGAGGCGGACGATCCCGCGACCGTCGCCGCCTTGTCGGCCATGGGCTTCACCAACCCATCGCAAGTCATCGCCTCCGTCCGCGGCTGGCATCACGGTCGATATCCTGCCGTGCGAAGTCCGCGTGCCCGCGAGCTTCTCACCGAAGTGCAGCCGCTACTCATCGAGGAGATGTCGAAGACGGCGGATCCCCATCTCGCCTTCATCAGTTTCGATCGCTTTCTCTCGGAGCTGCCGTCGGGCGTGCAGCTCTTCTCGCTCCTGCGCGCCAACCCGAGTCTGCTGCGCCTCATCGCAGCCATCATGGGTTCAGCGCCCCGCCTTGCCGGCATTCTGAGCCGGCGGCGCCGCATTCTCGATGCCGTACTCGACCCGGGCTTCTTCGGCAGCGTCGCGAGCGACGATGCACTCGCTGCTCTGATCGACAAGGACGTAGCCGCAGCGCCTGATCTGCAGGAGGCGCTGGATCGCGCGCGGGTTGTCGGCAACGAGCAAGGTTTTCTCATCGGCGTGCGCGTGCTCTCCGGCAGCATCGGCGCCGGCCAGGCGGGTGGAGCTTACGCGCGCCTCGCTGAGCATCTGATCGCCGCTCTCCAGTACCGTGTCGAGGAAGAAATGGCGCAGGCGCACGGCCGTCTGCCCGGTGGCGGCGCCGTCGTTCTTGCCATGGGCAAGCTCGGAGGCCGCGAGATGACGGCAGCTTCCGACCTCGACCTGATCCTGGTCTACGACTGCGATCGCGATGCCGAGCAATCGGATGGCCCGCGTCCGCTCGCCCCAAGCCAGTACTATGCCCGTCTGACCCAGCGGCTCATCAGCGCCCTGACCTCGCAGACCGCCGAGGGGCGTCTCTATGAAGTCGACTTGCGCCTGCGACCGTCCGGCCAGAAGGGGCCTCTGGCCACGTCGCTTGCGAGTTTCATCGGCTACCAGACCAGCGATGCCTGGACCTGGGAGCACATGGCGCTTACGCGCGCCCGCGCCATCTCAGGTCCCCCGGCCTTGCGCGCCCGTGTCGAGCAGGCCATCCGGGAAACTCTTATGCGGCCGCGCGACCGGGCCACGATCGCTGCCGATGTCCGTGAGATGCGCCAGCGCATCGAAAAGGAGAAGGCGACCGAGGACATCTGGGATCTCAAGCAGGTGCGCGGCGGGTTGATCGATATCGAGTTCATGACCCAGTATCTGCAACTCGTCCACGGCCACCGGCACCCCGGTATCCTCGATCAGAACACGGTTCAGGTGCTGCGCAAACTCCGATCTGTAGATCTGTTGGACGAGCGCCACGCCGATATTCTGGGTCCCGGCGCCCGCCTTGTTAACAACCTGACGCAGGTGATCCGCCTGTGCATTCAAGGGCCTTTCAATCCTGCGACCGCTCCCGACGGTCTCAAGGATCTGCTCGCCCGGGCCGGCGAAATGCCCGATTTCGAGCGCTTGCAGGGCGAATTGCGCCGAACCCTGGCGGAGGTTGCGGCCCTCTTTGACGACGTGGTCGTCTAGAGCGGGATCGTTTGCGCTCTTGCTGCGATCCGCGCCCCCATGACGTAGCGACGGATTGGCTCTCCGCCCCTCGTTCCTCCGCCAGACAGTCGGCAATACGGCCTTAAGTCCCAGCCGATCCATCTACGGAGTGCAGTCTTCATGTCAAAGCGAAAGACCGTTCTGCTCGTTGCCGGTGCCCTCGTAGCCGTTGGGGCCGTGGCCGCCATTTCCGCCCCCGGCCAGCGCGGCTTTCGCGGCGGCGACGCCATGACGTTCGGCGGTTGGGACGGCGACCGCTTCATGGACGGCGGCCGGCGCGGCTGGTGGCGCCAGCCCATGACGCAGGACGAGTTCGACGCCACCACGCGTGCGCGTTTTGCCCGCCTCGACAAGAATGGCGATGGCGCCATCGACGCCTCCGAAATCGAGGGCGCCATGGCCAAGCGCTTGGAGCGCCGCCGCGGCAAGCACGGTGGCCGTCTCGGCGAACGCCTGATGCGGGCTTTTGACACCGATCGCGACGGCAAGGTGACCAAGGACGAGTTCATGACCACCGTGCGCAGCCGGTTCGCGCAGCTTGACCTCAACAACGACGGCCGCATCACCGACGAGGATCTGCCACCGCGCCTGCGCGGTCGCGATGTCCTGGCAAGCGATAGCCACATGGGCCGTGGTCCCGGCCGTCGCATCCTTGGGCTGCTGCGTGACGCCGATGTGAATAAGGACGGCGTCGTCACGTTGGACGAGGCCATGGCGGCCGCCGACAAGCGCTTCGCCGGCCTCGACCGCAACAAGGATGGCGTGATCGACACAGCCGATCGAGACGCCTTGCGCACCGAGACCGTCAACTACCGGGTCAAGCGCTTCATCCACTACTTCGGTGCCGATGCCGACGGCAAGGTCACGAAGGAGCAATTCGCCGCCAAGGCCAAGGAGCGTTTTGCTCTTATGGACCTCAACAACGATGGAACCATCGGCCGCGATGAGCGCCTGGGTCGCCACTGGCGCGGCCATGGCGAGCGCCACGGGTGGTTCGGCCGTGGCGGCCGCGACGACGAGGACAGGAAAGACACGCCGGAGATCAAGCCCGGCGACGGCCAGCAGCCGAAATGAATGCGGCGCGCGGCTGACGATTTGTGATGGTGGCGCATCGTGGTGCCGCTACAATCGGCGGATCTCGATGTGCATCGAAGTTTGGGATGCGTGTCGAGAGCATGAGGGGCCGAGAGTGGCCGTCGCGCATGAGGATCGGATTGGCGCGCAAGAGCGAGCCAGAGCCTGGAGGGGCAGGCATGGTGGCGCCCGCAGCGGACGATGCGGCGCTTCTGAAGCGGTTGGCGCGGGGCGAGGCGTTTGCGTTTCGCTCGGTGGTAGACCGTTATCTTTCGCATCTCCTTGGCGTGGCGCGGCGCATGCTGCGCGACGATGCGGAGGCGGAGGATGTGGCGCAGGAGGCGCTCATGCGCTTGTGGCGCAATGCCGGCTCCCTCGAGCTCGGTCCGGGCGGCCTGCGGCCGTGGTTGACCCGTGTCACGTCGAACCTGTGCATCGATCGTATTCGCGCGAGCCGAAATACGAGCGTGGTCGAGGAGGTGCCCGAGACCGCCGAGCCTGCCGGTCAGTTTTCGCAGTTGGCGGAAAAGGATCTCGCGCGACGCGTCGATGCGGCGCTGAAGGATTTGCCCGAGCGGCAGCGGCTGGCGCTCACCTTGTTTCACTACGAGGGATTGAGCCAGATCGAGGTCGGCCAGATTCTCGGCGTGTCGGACGAGGCGGTCGAGTCGTTGCTGGGCCGTGCCCGGCGTGCGTTGAAAGCAGACCTGAAGAACGAGTGGCAGCAGCTGCTGCCCGAGCAAGAGAAGTGAGAGGCAAGGCTGAGGCCTTGAAAGGACCATGACGCAAGATCGTTCGAACATGGCTCCCGACGACCTCGAGGCGTTGCTCGAGGCCTATGGTGCCGACACGAGCCGGTGGCCGAAGCCGGCTCAGGCGCGGGCCGGCATTTTGCTCGCCTCCGATGTGCAGGCCAACCGCCTCATGGCGGAAGCCAAAGCGCTCGATGCGCTTCTCAGTCACGCGCCGCTCCCCGCACAGAAGCGTCAGAGTGCGCTCGCGGAGCGCATCGTCGCGCAGGCGCTGAACGGCACCTCGCACGACGCGGGCAAAGTGGCGGCAACGCCGCGGAAGTCGGGCATCGTCATTCCCTGGCCCGGCGCGGCGCGCGAGCGCTCTGCGCCTGCCTGGAAGCCCAGCCGCCGGCCCGCGTGGAGTGCGGCTGCCTTGCTCGCCGCATCGCTCTCTCTCGGCGTGTTCGTCGGCATGCAGGATCTCGCCCCCAGTGCAATCAACAACCTGATGGAGGCGGTGGCGATGGACTCTGACTTCGACCAGACCGCGGCTGCAATCAGCAGCGATGGTCTGTCCGTGGCGCTCGACGAGGAATTTCTATGACGAGCGTTGACGCAGGCGCACCTGCACCGGCGCGCGCCTCGCGCCGGACCAGATACACCCTCATCGCCTCGCTGGCGCTGAACCTGCTGTTCGTCGGCACCATCGGCGGATCGATCTGGGCATTCCGGCATCACGCGCCGTGGTCCATGAGCGGCGTGAACTCGCATCTGCGGGGCTTCACGGCGACACTGCCGGTCGAGCGCAGGTTCGCGGTGTGGCGGGCGACGCGCGAGGAGCGGCGCGCGCTCCGGCCGCTGCGCAAGGACGTAAGGACCGCCCGTGCGGAAGCCCGTCAGGCACTTCTCGCTCAGCCGTTCGACAGACAAAAGTTTTCTGCCGCACAGATGCGCGTGCTTGATGTCGAAGTGATCGCGCGTCGCGCCTCCCATCAGCTTTACATCGCCGTGGCCGACGCGTTGAGTCCCGAGGAGCGCGCAGCCTTCGCGCGCTGGCGGCCGCCGGCAGGCTGGCGCAGCAAGCGCAACCAGCGGCAGGACGAGAGCACACCGCCGCAGTCTCTGGCCCCCGCATCGGTTCGTTAGCGGAGATTAAGAGACGGTGGCCCCAAGGGCGTCGGCCCGGTTCAGCCTCGCACCGGCAAGTATGGCGCTCGTCGCAGAGTGCCGCTCGCACGCGAGTGGCAGGGCGGCAGTCAGGCGTCTTGATCCGTCGGCGCTGCGGCAGTCCGCAAGCGTTGCGCCCTGCAGCTCCAGCAGCATCCTGGCGACGGCCATGGACGATTGCGCATCGGCCGCCGCGTGCCTGGCGGTTGCCTCGCGGCCGATCGCGATGTTCAGCCGGACCGTATCGCCCAGCACGCGCGTGGTGACGGCGATGGGCCTGTGTTCCGGAGCCCCTTTGGCGGCGCTCGAGATCAGGCTGCTCAAGGCCTGACGCATGGCGATGGGCTCCGCATCGACCATGGCGTAGCAGGGTGCCCCGCGCATGATATGAATGCCGCGTGCGCCGGTGTCGGCTGTTGCGCAGGCCTCGGAGACGAGGCGATCCGCGTCGCTACCCTGGCCGCGGCGACTATCACGGTCGGCCAGTAGTGTGGTCAGCGCCATGACGTCCTCGGCGGCTTTCAACAGCGTGACGCCGCTCTCGCGAATGTGGCGCGCATATTCCTGGTATCGGGGCGACCCGAGCGGGCCAAGCAGCTCGCGCTGCATGAGCTCGGCAAAGCCGATGATGGCGTTGAGCGGGGTTCGCAGCTCGTGGCCCACGTGATGCAAGAGGCCGTCGAAAGCATCGGGGCCCGACGGTTGGGCAATTGTGCGCGGATCAGGCGGCGTGTGGTCGACGTCGTTGCGAACCGGATGCGCGACCGCGGCCTCAGGCAGCGCCGATCCGTTCACGTGCAGCAGCAACAGGGCCGTGGTGCCGCCGGCCAACAGGAAGAGCAGCACGGATGGATCGAAAAGGATGCGGCCGGGATCATCTGCAACCGCAATGCGGGCCAGGATGTTGGCGCCCCCGAAGACACTGACGCACATGTGGGCAATGACCGCGAGGGGCAAAAATGCCCGATCGGCCAGCATGCGCCACATGGCTGCCATGGTGTCCTTTTGCGCAGCGATTCCCCGCAGGCAAACGGACCAGGTCCGCGCCATATCTGCCTCGCGATTTGTGGAATTTCCCCTGACGACTCGGCGCGGAACACATCGCCGAATCACTGAGAATCAGTCTGGCGTGAACCGCGGTCAGTTGTCGAGAATCAAAAAGAGCAGAAGGCGGGCGACTCCAACGCTGTGTCATTCCAGCATCTTGGAAACGATCTCCCCGGAGTCGCGCGACAGCTTGGGTGTCTTTTTTATTCGCTGGAGGATGGCGCGCGCGAGCTTCCGCCGCTCCGGTTCCAGTGTCCGCCAGCTCCGGAACGATCCCAGCATGCGCGCGGCGATCTGCGGATTGAAAGCGTCGATGGCCAGCACCTGGTCGGCCACGAACGCGTACCCCTTGCCGTCGGGCCGGTTGAAGTTGACGCCGTTGGAGGCGGCGAAGGCTCCGATCAGCGAGCGCGCCCTGTTGGGATTGCGCAGCGAGAACAGCGGATGGGTCATCAGCCGCTGCACGGTGGCAAGCGTGTTCGGCAGGCTCGAGAGCGCCTGCAACGTGAACCAGTGATCGATGACGATGTGGTCGTCCTTCCACTTCCCGTAGAACGCATCCAGAGCCGCCTGCCGCTCGGGCGACCGCACATCCATCAGCAGGGCCAGCGCCGTGATTTCGTCCGTCGCATTGCTGGCCGTACGGAAGTGCTGCGCCGTCCGTTTGATGTCCTCGGGTCTGCCGCGTGCCGTCAGCAGACCGAGTGCCGCGTTGCGCAGCGACCGCCGTCCGGCACTCTTGGCGTCAGGCGAGTAGGGGCCAGCCTGCGCGTGTTCGCGGTAGACTTCGACCAGCCGGTCCCCGAGCAGCGTGCCGAGTTGCCGCCGCAGGCTCCGGCGCGCGCGGTGGATGGCGGTCGGCTCCACGTTGCGGCCAATGATGCGCGCAATATCGCTCTCGCTCGGCAGCATGAGCATCTGCGCACGGTAGGCAGGCTCCAGATTCTCGTTGGCGAGTGTCACGCCGAGCGCTCGCGCAAAGGTCGTCGGCGCGGCGGTTCGCTTGCCCTCGCGGATGGCTTTGGTCGATGCAACCAATGTGCGGATGGCGTAGTCCTGGGCCGCCTGCCAGCGGTTGAACAGGTCGCTGTCGTTGGCCATCAGGAATTCGAGATCGGCATCCGTCAGGTTGACTGTCAGGTTCACGGGTGCCGAAAAGCCGCGCAGCAGCGACGGCACCGGCCGCGAAGGCACATCGACGAAGCGGAACGTCTCACTACGCTTCCTGAGCTCCACCACGCCGTCGGCAACCGCTTCCCCCGAGCTGAGCTTCAGTGCCACGTCCTGTCCGTTACCGCCGATCAGGCCAAGCCGCAGAGGCATATGCAACGGCTTCTTCTTGGGCTCGCGCGGCGTCGGCGGCAGCATCTGCTCGACCGTCAGCTCGGCGGTCTTCTTGCCGGCATCGTAGCTCAGGGAGCACACCAGCTCCGGCGTCCCCGCCTGCGAGTACCAGGTCATGAACTGCTTCAGGTCGCGGCCGCTCGCATCGGCGAAGCATGTAACGAACTCGTCCACGGTGGTGGCATCGCCGTCATGCCGCTTGAAGTACAGGTCCATGCCCTTGCGGAAGTCGTCAGGCCCGAGGATGGTCGCGATCATGCGCACCAGCTCGGCGCCCTTCTCGTACACCGTCGACGTGTAGAAGTTGTTGATCTCGATGTAGCTGTCGGGCCGCACCGGGTGCGCCAGCGGCCCTGCGTCCTCGGGAAACTGCCGCGCCTTCAGCCCGCGCGCATCATGAATGCGCTGCACCGTGCGCGAGCGCCCGTCGGCCGAGAATTCCTGGTCGCGATAGACCGTCAGCCCTTCTTTCAGGCAGAGCTGGAACCAGTCGCGGCACGTGATGCGGTTGCCGGTCCAGTTGTGGAAATACTCGTGCGCGATTACGCGCTCGATGTCCGCGAAGTTGCCGTCGGCGGCCGTTTCGGGCGACGCCAGCACAAGCCGGTCGTTGAAGATGTTGAGGCCCTTGTTCTCCATGGCGCCCATGTTGAAGTCCGACACGGCGACGATGTTAAACACGTCGAGATCGTACTCGCGCCCGAACTTCTCCTCGTCCCACCGCATAGAGCGTTTGAGGGAATCCATAGCCCAGTCGCAACGGCCTTCCTTGCCGGGCTCAACGTAGATGCCGAGTTTGACCTTGCGCCCCGACATGGTCTTGAACGTCGAGGTCGCCGCGGCGAGATTGCCGCCCACCATAGCGAATAGATAGCAGGGCTTGGGGAACGGATCGCGCCATACTGCGTAGTGGCGCTTATCGCCTTCGAGCGTTCCGCTGTCGACGAGATTGCCGTTCCCGAGCAGGATCGGCGTCTCGTCCGCGTCGGCTTCGATGCGTGTCGTGTATTTCGACAGAACGTCCGGCCGGTCCAGGAAGTAGGTTATGCGGCGAAAGCCTTCCGCCTCGCACTGCGTGCAATAGATGCCGCGTGAGCGATAGAGACCCGTCAGAGCCTTGTTGGCCTCCGGATCGCACGTCGTCGTGATCTCCAGCGTGAAGGCCTCGCGCGGCGCGCGCGGCAGCGTGAGCGTATTGTCTGTCACCTCATAATCGCCGCTGTCCAGCACGCGGCCCGACAGGCGCACCTTCTCCAGCGTGAGATGCTCGCCGTCGAGCACAAGCGGGCCGGGCTTGCCCTTGGCTGCAGGATTGGGCCGCATCTTGAGGCGAGATCGCACCCGCGTCTCCGTCGCGTGCAGCGAGATGTCGAGATCGACGCTGTCGATCAAATAGCTCGGGGGCCGGTAGTCCTTGAGGAGGACCGGCTTCAGGGCTCCGGCTTTCATGGGCCTGCATGTGTATGATTGTCGCTGCACTGTTTATGCCGCCTTCGGCGCGCGCTTACAAGACGCCTGATTGCGAACTGAAGTCACCGCGGCGCACAATGACGCACACAACAGGCAAGGGGGTGCCAATGGGCGTAAGCAACACGTTGCGCGAACGCGTCGTGCTCGTGACAGGTGCGGCCGGGACACTCGGCGCTGCAATTTGTGCCGCCGTAGAGGACGTCGGCGGCTGCCCGGTCCGTACAGATCTCGCCGGTCGTCCTGGGATGGATGTGCCGCTCGATGTCACGCAGGAAGCCGCATGGATCGAGACTATGGCCGGCATCGAGCGCCGGCACGGCCGGCTCGACGGGCTTGTCAACAGTGCGGGCATTGCCATTCTCGGCGATGTGGAGCGCACGAGTTTCGCCGACTGGAAGCGCGTACAGGCCGTCAACGTCGACGGCGTGTTTCTTGGCTGCAAGTACGCCATGCCGCTGCTGTTGAAGTCTGCGGCGCCATCCATCGTCAATTTGTCATCGGTCTCCGGGTTGGTCGGCGGTGCCAATCTCGCCGCCTACAACGCGTCGAAGGGGGCCGTGCGCCTGCTGACGAAATCCGTAGCACTGTCCGGCGCGCGCAAAAGCCCGCCCGTACGCTGCAACTCCGTGCACCCTGCCTTCGTCGAAGGTGACATGACCGATGCCATCGCTCTCGCCGCCCGCGATCCCGATCGGGCCCGCGAAACCATGCGCCGCGAAATCCCGCTCGGCCGCATGGCCAAGCCCGAGGAGGTTGCCGCCGCCGTACTCTACCTTCTGAGCGACGCCTCCAGCTTCGTCACCGGCTCCGAGCTGGTGGTCGACGGTGGCCTCGTGGCGAAATAACAAGCCTCCGTCATGGCCGCGCCGCTGGCACCCCACTTTCTGCGTCAGCCCGGCGAAGGCCGGGACCCAGACGCCTCTCAGCAAACACAGCATTTTCCGTCGAAACGCTATGCCCCGGCCTCCGGCCACAACGTCATCACCGCTGCACCATCAAGCTCGCTCTTGCCCTGCGCGTTCAGCAGCCGGAACAGCGTCAGCGCCTGCTCTGCCATCGGCAGCGGCAGATGCTTTGCCTTCGCCGCATCGTTCAGCATCTCGAGATCCTTCAGCACCTGCCGGGCGTAGCCACGCGGCGCGAAGTCCCGTGCAATCATGCGCTCGAATAGGACCGGTAGCAGGTTGGAGCCCGCATGCCCTTGCGCCAGCGCCTCGGGCACCTTGGCCGCATCGATGCCGTAGGCCTCCGCAATCCTCAGCGCTTCCGCGATGACGCAATAGTTCGTCAGCACCAGCGCCTGATTGACCAGCTTCGTCGCCTGACCAGCTCCGACGCCGCCCATGTGGGTAAAGCGGCCGAGATGCGCCATCACCGGTGCGACCTTGGCAATCGCGTCAGCGCTTCCTCCCGCCATGATCGCGAGCGTGCCGGTCTCCGCCGCGCCCGGACCACCCGACACCGGCGCATCGACAAACGCCATTCCCTTGCCCGCCAGAACACCCGCAAGGCGTTTCACCGTATCGATGTCCGCCGTCGAATGATCGACGAGCAGCTTGCCCTTGAATCCGCCTTCGCTGATTACGCCGTCTTTGCCTTCCACGACCTCTTCCAGATCCTTAGTCGTGGTGAGACACGTGAGCACGACGTCGGAACGCGCCACCACATCGGCCGGCGACGCCGCGCTTTCGACGCCCCAACCACGCGCTGCCTCCATTTTCTCTCGCACGACATCGAAGCCGATCACGCGATGCCCGGTCGCAATCAGCCGCTTTGTAAAGCCCGCCCCCATCAGCCCAAGGCCGATGAAGCCGATCATTGGTTGCGGCATGGTGCGTTGCCTCCTGAATTTTGTCGCGGGCGCCTTGGTGCTTTCGTTCTGCCATGACACCGGGAAGCGCTTAGCTTCTCGGCCCGCGCGAATCCGGCCCGAGCGGCATCAGCCGCACACCCGCGCGCAGTTTCCTGTACGGATATTTCGCCGAGTCCGCCAGATGACCACCCGGAGCGATGCACACGAGCACGTCCTCCGCAATCGGCTGGAAATCGCCGCGGAAATGCACCGTGCTTTTGAGGCCGAGGATCTTCTGCTCCTTCGGTTCCACGCCGAGGTGCCGGAACGGCGCCTGATCCAGCGCCTGCATGCGCTTCGTCGTTACCGCCACTTTCACGCCGCCGATGCGCAGCAGCGCCATCGGCCCAAGATCGATGTCGCGATCGCCCGATACAGGCCCCGACGTGCGGAACTTCCCGTCGCCCAATGCCTCCACGCGAAACGTGCCCGCAAACGGCACCACGCCCTCCGGCCCGTGGCGTCCGCCAAGCTTCAGCGCTACGTCGGCGCCCGTGCCCGCGGCATGCGCAGCCTGCACCGCCTCCGCATCGCAGAGGTAGCCAAGGGCGGCCCCTTCCGCGCCACCTTCAACCAGAGCAAACAGCAATCCCGTCGTGTCGGCGCTGCCGCCTGCACCCGGATTGTCCTGGGTATCCGCGATCAGAACGGGCCGGCTTGCCTTCGCCGCGATCTCCTTGGCCCGCGCTACAGCCTCGGCCGGCGCCAGCACCGGCACCGCAAACTCGGCCTCCTTCAACGCAATGAAGCGCGCCGCCTCGTCCGCCGCGCGATCGGCCGCCGCCTGCGTCGTCGCGTGCACGACGACGCACGGGCCGCATTGGTACAGATCGGACGGCGGAAAGCCCGCGAGGTACGCCACGCTGATGACACTGTCGCCCTCGAGCCTCTGCGTCAGCTCCACGATACCCTTCGACGGCTCTACCATCGTGCACTGGCTATGCAGCGGAATGAGGAACGGCATCTTGCGCAGTGCGCGTCCGGGCGTGCGCCCGTGTTTGAGCACATGCTGCATCGTCCGCGCCGCGCGCATGCCCGTCTCCGGGCGATCCACGTGCGGATAGGTATGATAGGCCGAGATAGCGTCCGTGTACGCCGTCATCTCGTGCGTGACGTTGGAGTGGTAATCCAGGCTGATGACGATGGGCATGTCCGGCCCGACACACGCCCGGATGCGCCGCAACAGCTCGCCCTCGCCGTCCTCGAAGTCCTCGCTCACCATGGCGCCGTGCAGGTCGAGATAGATCGCGTCCACGGGCATCTGCTGCGACAGCTCGCCGATCAGCTCGGCTGCTATGCGCTCGTACGCATCGCGCGTCACCATGCCGCCCGCGCCGCCGCTGGTCCACAGCAGCGGCACGATCTCGTGCTCCTTGTCCATCACGTCCAGGAAGCCCGACAGCGCGAACGAGATGCCGCTCAGCCACTTCAAGACCTCGCCGCGGCGGACGAGGGGAGGGCGGTCGCGGTGGCTGCAGAAGTAGGCGAAGTCTGTCGCCGGCGTGACGAACGTGTTGGTCTCGTGATGAAACCCGCCGACCGCAATGCGCGCCATGAGCCTGTCCTCGCTTGTTATGCCGCGACCGGCGCTCCGATCTGGTCCAGCCGCACGCAGGCAGCGGTATGTCTCTCCCCCACGGAGAGCAGCGGCGGGCGCGCCTCTGCGCACACCGGCGCTGCGAAGGCACAGCGGGTGCGGAATGTGCATCCCGACACCACGTTGGTCGGCGACGGCGGATCGCCGGGCAGCGCCGGCGTGTCGTTCAGCGATCCCGGCTCCAGCTTCGGTGCGGCTGCCAGAAGCGCGCGTGTGTAGGGATGTTGCGGCCGCGCAAAAATTTCCGCCGTTGGCCCCATCTCGACGATGCGCCCCAGATACATGATGGCGACCTCCTCGCACATGCGCTGCACCACCGAGAGGTCATGGCTGACGAACAGGTACGTGAGGCCAAGCCGCGTGCGCAGATCGTCGATCACGCCCAGAACCGTCGCCTGCACCGAGAGATCGAGCCCCGATGTCGGCTCGTCGAGAATGACGATGCGCGGCCGCAGCACCAGGATGCGTGCCAGCCCCACGCGCCGCTGCTGCCCGCCCGACAACTCGTGCGGATAGCGTGTGCGGAAGCTCGGATCGAGCCCCACCGCATGCAGCATCTCGTCGACGCGGCTCGTGCGCTCCTTGCGATCCGACACGCCGTGGATGCGCAACGCTTCATCCAGCGCATGTCCGATGCTCCACCACGGATCGAGCGCCGCCCCCGGGTCCTGATGCACGTACTGGATGGTTCGCCGCGCGACGCGCGCTTCCTTTGGCGCCAGTTTCGAAACGACGTGGTGCTCCAGCCGGATCGTGCCGGACGCCTCTCGGATCAGGCCGAGCGCGGTTTTGGCGAGCGTCGTCTTTCCGCAACCCGACTCGCCCACCAATCCCAGGGCCTTGCCGGCTTCGAGCTTTAGGCTCACGCCGTCGACCGCGCGCACGACCGGCTGCGGCTTGCCCAGAAAACGCTGGCCGCCACCGAACGTCGTGACCAGTTCCTCGACCTCCAGGATGGTCTGCCCCTGCGTCATGCCGCGGCCTTCTCCGCATGCAGAACGCAGCGAACGGCATGGCCGGCTTCTGGCTCTGTGCGGGGTGGCGGCACGGCCCTGCATTGCGCGCGCGCGCTTGGGCAGCGCGGATTGAACCGGCAGCCCGGCGGCGGCCTGAGCGGCGAGGGTACGGCTCCTGGAATTCCCGCCAACTCCGCCGCCCGCTCGGGGTGGCACGCGAGCAGCATCTGCGTATAGGGATGCAGCGGCGTTTTCAGCACGCGCGCCACGGGCCCCGATTCCACCGTCTGGCCCGCATACATCACCGTCACCGTGTCACAGAGCTGCGCCACCACGCCGAAGTCGTGCGTCACGAACAGCATCGACAAGCCGCGCTCCGCCGCCAGCCCGCGCAGCAGCTTCAAGATCTGCAACTGCGTCGTGACGTCGAGCGCCGTCGTCGGCTCGTCCGCCAGGATAATGCCCGGCGAGGACGCGAGCGACGCGGCGATCAGCAGCCGCTGACGCTGACCTCCAGAGAACTGATGCGGATAGCGCTCCAGCGCATGCTCCGCATCGGGGAGCTGCACTGCCTTCAGTAAAGAAACGATAAGGTCTTTCTGGTCCTTGCGCGCTTGTGATTTATCCCCAGGAGCCCGCATCGTCTCCAAAAGCTGTGTGCCGACACGAAAGACGGGATTGAGCGCCTGAAACGGATCCTGCGGAATGAAACCGATCGCTCGACCGCGCACCTCGCTCTGCAATGTCTCGGCGGGCAGATCGACAAGGTTGCGGCTGCCCAGCAGGATCTTTCCCGAGGTTGCGCGCCCGCGTTTGGGCAGAATGCCGAGGATTGCGCGCAGCAGCGTGGACTTGCCGCAGCCCGACTCCCCCACCACTCCGTGGATCGAGCCCGGCATCAGCGCCAGGCTGGCGTGGTCGAGAATGTGCGCCTCGCCTTCGTCCGTGCCGACCGACACTGAAAGATCGCGGATATCGAGCACGGGATCTGCCGTCTTGAGCATCATCGCGACCGCCTCAGCCGCGGATCGACGAGATCACGCAGGCCGTCGCCGAACAGATTGAACCCCAGCACCGTGATAAGAATTGCAACGCCCGGGAACGTCACCGCCCACCACGACTGCGGCAGGTATTCGCGGCTCTCGGCGATGGCGAGGCCCCAGTCCGGATTGGGCGGTGCCGCGCCGATGCCGAGGAAGCCCAGCACCGCCGTCGTCAAGATCGTGAAACCCATGCCGATGGTCGCACGCACGATGATCGGCGAGGCGACGTTGGGCAGCACATGCACGAACAGAATGCGCCACGTCGAGGCCCCGAGCCCTTGCAGCGCCTCGACGAACAGCGCATTGCGCACGCGCCGCACCTCGCCGTAGACCGTGCGGCAGAAAAACGGCCAGTAGGTCAGCGCCAGCGCGGCCATGGCGCTCTCCAGCCCGCGGCCCATGAGCTGGGCGATGGCGAGCGCCAGGATAAGCA
>CADEFX010000061.1:0-20097 GCA_902826715.1 uncultured Hyphomicrobiales bacterium
GGCGGTGGGACTGCGACGGTGGCGGGGCCAGGGCCCGTGCCACCGAGCTGACGGCCGCGGGCCGCAAGGCGATCCATGCGCGCTGCGACGTTGTTGACGAGGCGCAGGTGGAAGCGGCGACGAAAGCCGCCGTCGCGGCATTCGGCACGCCCCGCGTGCTTGTCAACAATGCGGCCACGCGCCACCGGGCGCCGCTGGAAGAGCTGCCGCGCGCAAGCTGGGATCGCGAGATCGCAATCAATCTGACGGGTGTTTTCCAATGCACGCAGACCGTCGGCCGGCTGATGCTTGCCGCTGGTCGCGGCGCCATCGTCAACATTGCCTCCATGAGCGGCTCTCAAGGCCAGCCGTTGCGCGGTGCCTACTCGCCCTCCAAGGCAGGCGTCATCGGCCTGACCTACGTGACGGCGGTGGAGTGGGGCGGGCGCGGGATTCGCTGCAACGCCATCAGCCCGGGCATGATTTCGACTCCAGTTCACGCGGAGGCGTACGGCAACGCCGCCGTGAAGGCCGCGCGCGAGGCGATGGTTCCCGTGGGCCGCGTCGGTGACGCCTCCGACATCGCCGATGTGGCCGTGTTCTTGGCCTCGGATGCCGCGCGCTACATCAACGGCGCCAACATCCCGGTCGACGGCGGCATCACCAAAGCGCTCGTGGGCCTTATGCCATTGGCCACCGCCAACGGAGAGGTGACGACGACCGTCGCCCAGCTCGCCTTGCGCTAACAGCCCAGTGATCCTCCGTAGGCAAGGCCCTGCGGAGGATCGCCGTCGCTTGCGTTACAGCTCGCCCTTGATGTTTGCCTTGAGAGCGATCTCACGCAGCTTGATAACCTCTCCCTCGACAAATTTTCCGAGTTCCTCCGGCCCCATCAGGTTGGGCACGACGCCCTGCTGCTCCAGACGCGGCTGCACCTCGGGGGAAAGCATCGCCTCGCGAAAGGCATCGTGTATCTTCTTGACCACATCGGCTGGCATGTTGGCCGGACCCATGATGCTGTAAGAGTCCGTAATGTCAAATCCAGGGAAGCCCAGCTCGGCGACCGTCGGCATGTCGGGGAACGTGGACGAGCGCTTGAGGCCGGTGATGGCAAGCCCCCGCAGGCTGCCGGCCGCCACGTGCGGTCCGGCGGAAATGATGTTGCCGAAGATGATCTTTACCTGGCCGCTCACCGCGTCCTTCAGGGAGGCGCCGGTCCCCTTGTAGGGCACGTGCACCATGTCGATGCCGGCGCTCTGCTTCAGCATCTCGCCCGCGAAATGCTGACCGCCCGCGACGCCCGACGTCGCATAGAAAAGCTTGCCGGGATTGGCCTTGGCCTCCGCGATCAGCTCCTGCAGCGTCTTCGCCGGGAATGACGGATGCACGGCGATGATGTTGGGCGAGCTGTTGAGATTGATGATCGGCGTGAAGTCCTTCAATGTGTCGTAGGGCAACTTCTCCTGCACGGTCACGTTGGCGGCGTGCGTGTTGACGACGATCATGCCGATGGTGTGCCCGTCTGTTGCCCGCGCCACCATCTCGGTCGCGAGAATGAAGGCCCCGCCGGGCCGGTTCTCGATCAGTACCGACTGACCGAGGTTGGCCGAAACCGCATTTTGCAAGGTGCGGGCGAGCGTATCCGTGCCGCCGCCAGGGACCGTCGGCAGAATCAGACGGACGGGTCGTGTCGGCCAGGCCGTTTGAGCCGAGGCCAACCCGGCCTGCCATAGGCTTGCCAAGGCGACGAGTGCTGCAACGAAGAACTTAGTCATGTGTGTTTCCAGCCTTTCTTCCGTTTCTGAATGCGTAGTCGGTCGTCGGCGTCTTTCATCGTATGACACCGGATGCTTTCAATTGCTCCTGCCGCTCGGTGGTCAGGCGGAGAATGTCGCGCAGGACGTAATTGTTGTGACTTCCAAGCGGTGGCGTCGGGCTGAATTGGCCGCGCCAGCCGTTGCCAGCGATCCATGGCAACGATGTCGTCCATGAACCGTCGCCGAGCTGGCGAAAGGCGCCGCGCTCCGCGAGATGCGCGTCACGCACGAGATCATGGATGCCGCGCACGCGCACGGCCGGGATTGCGCGGGTCTGCAGCAGGATTTCGGCCTCGGCGGCCGAGATATCGCGGCACCATGCGCTAACCGCCTCGTTCAGCATGGCTTTGGCGGCACGCCGGCCAGCACCGGTGGCGAGATCGGCGCGGCATGAGAGCTTTTCCTGCCGGAGCAACGCGCATAGCCCGCGCCATTGCTCGTCGGTTTGGACGGAGATAGCCAGCCAATCATCCGTGCCGGCACAACGGAAACAGCCCGACGGTGCAGCGCCAAACTCGCCGCGGTCCTCCTTGTCCCGCTTCGGTTGGCCAAGGCCTGCGCGCAGGATGGCATCAGGCAGGAGCGCGACCGTAGCTTCCAGCATCGACAGATCGATGTAGGTTCCCTCGCCCATCTGCCGGCGATGGCGCAGCGCGGCCAGTATTGCGATCGTCTCCCAGAGGGCCGTCACTGGATCGGTCCAGGCTGGCATGACGCCCATGCCTTCCAACTCAGGGTTCATGCGGCCCATCATGCCGACGCGGCCGCTGTAGGCCTGCAGCAGGGAGCCATAGGCGAGGACGTCGCGTTCAGGTCCAGTGCGTCCGAGGCCGGACGCGGAGACGAAGATGATGTCCGGTTTGATCTTGGCCAGGTGCTCGTAGGCAAGGTTGTTCTTGGCGAGCACGCGAGAGGAGAAATTCTCCACCACAACGTCGCTTGTGGCGACAAGATCGTACAGAATGTCCTGCGCCTCCGGCCGCGTGATGTCGAGCGTACAGCTTTTCTTGTTGTTGTTGATGACGGCGAACCAAGCTTCGCGGAAGGAAAACTCGGGCCGCGTGGTGGATTCGATCTTGATGATCTCCGCGCCCATGGCGCCGAGCATCTTGGTAGCCATGGGGCCGGCCATGACCCAGCTGAAGTCCACGACCCGGACGCCGGCCAACGGGAGCATGGATGGGCTTTCGTCGGTGCGCTCGCCGCGCGTAGGCGAGGCGCCGGTGGTCCGGGCGCTCAAGATCGACGGTGCCGGAGTCGCCACGGTCAGCCCGCGCG
Source organism: uncultured Hyphomicrobiales bacterium (assembly GCA_902826715.1). GTDB lineage: Bacteria > Pseudomonadota > Alphaproteobacteria > Rhizobiales > Hyphomicrobiaceae > CADEFX01. Next base: position 3,075 of record CADEFX010000061.1, read on the forward strand.
ACAGCGTGGCGCCGCTGCTCGACTGCATAGCAAACGGCAGCCCCGGCATGATGGCCGCGGCGCCGCAATCCGTCAGCGTATTGAAAAACTGCCGCGCCGCGAGTTGGCGATTGCGCAATAGATCCTCGGCGGTGCTCACCGGAAAGCAAGCCACGCGCGCCGTCTGTGCACGCTCGAATACACTGTGCGTTTTTTCGCCAATTGACCATGCGGCCATCAATTTCTGCAGCGCGGCGGCATTCCTTGTCCGCGTCTCGCGCGAACCGCAGAGTTCGGCGTCCGCGGCCCATGACGGTCTTCCCATCAGCGCGACCCATCGGTGCCATTGATGGTCCTCGCGCGGAGAGACAAGGATCGTGCCGTCGGCGCACGGCAGCAGCCAGACCAAGCCCCCCGCGATGGTGATGCTGCGTCCTGGCTCGCGGGCGCGGCCCGGCGGCTGTGTGCCGCGATGATGGTCCGCGAGAGGATCGATCAGCATAGCGGCGAATACGTCCTCGGCCGACAAATCGATGACGGGCTTGGGAGCATCGCCCGGCATCGACAGTGCCCAGAGCGCGGCGTTGGCTACGACAAGGCCGCACAACATCTCGGCCTCCCGATCCGCGCAGCCCGTGGGCGGCGTTGCCTCGGGATCAGTAACGGGACAGGCCTGGTGGAAGGCGTAGCCGCCGGAGTATTGCGCGGTGTATTCGGAGCCGGCCCACCCGCTGCGCGCACCGCTCTGTCCGAACGGTGACAGCAGGATGATCGCGGGCGCCGATGGCATACGGTCGAGCAGCGGCGCCGGGCAGGCATCAGCGGGGTTGGCATCCTTCACGGACCAGATGAGGACATCGCACGAGCATGCGAGGTCCGTTACCGCCTTCTCACCTTGCGCGGTGCTGCGATCCGCGACAACGAAACGTTTGCCGTGGTTCAAATGGCCGAACAACGCGCTTGCGCCTGAAGCCAGGAACGGACTTTGGCGACGCCAAGGATCGCCGTCTGGCGGCTCGATCTTGGTTACGTTGGCGCCGAGGTCGGCAAGGAGGCGGCCCCCAAACGCGGCCGACACCGCGGAGCCAACTTCGACGACGGTCACGCCGGCAAGTGGACGTAAGCTCATCGACGGGCTCGCGCGCCAATGGGCGCGACTTCGTTCAGCGTCCCCATGCGAGCGCGCTCCCAGTTTCTTATTGTGGGCTTCGATGACAATTGAACCCCGCCGGATAGAACCCTAGTGTGACGATAGCGGATGAACAAGAGTGGGACGCAGGAGGATGGTCGGAAACTACATCACCGATGCCGTGCGCGAGATCATCGGCAAGCAGTCCGATTGGATCGAGGCGAGCCATCCAGTCGAGTCGAGCGAGGTTCGGCGGTTCTTCCAGGCCATCATGGATTCCAATCGCCGATATTGGGACAAGGGCTACGCTGCGGAGACTCGATATGGCTCTCCCGTGACCCCGCCGGGCTTTCCTGTCCACGCGTTTCGCCGGCCTTCCGAGCAAACGGACGATCCGTTCGACAACCGCAGCGATCCCGAATTCGACGGTAGCGGGCGATATATGCGGCTGGGCCTGCCAAAGGTCCCGGTTCCTCTCGCCGGCATCCTCAATGGTGGCTACGAGTACGAGTTCTACAGCTACGCCAAGATGGGTGAGCGTATCCGGTGCCGCAGCACCTATCGCGATATCTATCAGCGCAACGGCAAGTCCGGGACGATGGTCATGGTCGTCATCGAGGACGAGTACGCGACGGACACGGGTCGCCTGCTGCTGAAGTCGCTCAACACACAGATCATGAGATGAGCATGAGCCAGGGCGTATACTTCGACGATGTCGCTGTGGGCATGGATATTCCCGCCGTGTCCAAAGGTCCTCTGACAACGGCGCACGTCGTGCGGTGGTCGGCGGCGATGGAGAACTGGGCGCCGATCCATTACGACTGGCGCTATGCCACCGAGCATGACGGTTTGCCGGACGTGCTGGTCAACGGCTCGTGGAAACAGCACGTTATGATGCAGGCGCTTGCCGACTGGGCCGGAGACACGGGCTGGCTGTGGAAGATGAAATTTCAGTACCGGGGCATGACGGTGCCGGGCGACACCGTGACGGCGTGGGCGCGCGTTATTGGCGCGTCGGAGCGCGGCGCGTTCGGCGTGTGCGATCTCGACATCGGGCTGCGCGATCAGAAAGGCGTCGAGACGTCGCCGGGAACAGCATCGGTTGTGCTGCCGCGGCGCGGCGGACCAAGCGTGCCCTATCCTTTCGATCCCCAGTTGCTGGCCTGATCTATTTTCGCGCGGGCCCTGAAGAGTACCGACATGAGCGCAAGCGAGAACTCGATGGTGATCGTCGACGGCTTGGTCGTCTCGCGATGGAGCCGAAGCCTGTTCGAGGACATGCGGCGGGGAGGACTTACGGCCGTCAATTGCAGCTGCTCGGTCTGGGAAGATTTCCGCGGCTCTATGGCCCGCCTCGCGGACTACAAGAAAATGATGGAAGAGAACGGGGATATTGTCACCCAGATCTACACGACGCAGGACATCGGGCGCGTGCGGCGGGAGAACAAAGTCGGAATTTTACTCGGCTGGCAAAACACCTCGGGGATTGATGATCAGATGTCCTTCCTGGGGCTGTTCCATGAGCTCGGCGTAAGGGTCATGCAGCTGACCTACAATACGCAGAACCTGGTCGGGAGCGGCTGTTACGAGGCCCGGGACGGCGGCCTGTCCGATTTCGGGCGCGATGTCATCGGCGAGATGAACCGCCTCGGCATCGTCATTGATCTCAGCCACGTCGGTGCGCGGACGGCGGACGAGGCGATCCGGCTGTCACGTCAGCCGGTTTGTTATTCGCACATTGCACCCAAGGCTCTCAAGGATCACCCCCGCTGTAAGACCGACGATCAGATTCGATTTATCATCGACAAGGGAGGGTTTGTTGGAGCAACACCGTTTCCTCCCTTCATGCCGCGTGGAGCGGAATCTACTGTTGAAGATTTCCTCGACATGCTCGAGTACATGATCGGGATCACAGGCGAGGATCGGCTTGGAATAGGCACGGATTTTTCCCAGGGCGATCCTTATACGCCGGACTATTGGGTGCGCGACAAAGGCTACGGGCGCAAGCTCACTGAATTCGGCCAGATCAAATATCCAGATGGCTTCCAGACATCGGCTGAGTATCCCAACCTGATTACGTCCATGCAGCGGCGCGGCTGGAGGGAGCGGCGCATCAGGAATGTCATGGGAGAAAACTGGGTCCGGTTTCTCCGCGATGTCTGGGGTGCGTGAAGTGGCTAAGCCTTTTCACTAGCGTGGTGGGCTCAGCTCGTCGACGATGCTCTTGGTCAGGCAATCGTGCTGAACGATGTACGTGGGCGCCATCGTCCAGTGATTTGTGATGTCCGGCTTGATGTCGCGACAGTTTTTCGGGTCGCCCGTGTAAAGGTCGACGTAAGCGTGGGTGGCCTTGGACAAATGCCATCCGATCGCCAACGGGATCAGCGCGTCGTAGATCTGGCCCTGCGAGATTCGAAGCTGGTCGGTTGAGCCGATGGCGATGTCGTAGACGCGGGCAAACGCCTGGCCGCGCCGCGCCGAGCTGAACGCAACAAATGGCAGAGAGAATTCGCCGTATCCCGCCTCATTGGGCGGGTCGATGTAGTTGCGCTCGATCGGCGGCGAAGTCGCCGTCAACATGATGAAGTGGACCGTGGCATTCACGCTCTTGGCCTTGATGCGCTCCGTCAGGAGCTGTGCGATCTTGTATCCCGTGCCGGCGCCTGAGCCTTCCGCGTAGCCGCCGTCGGCAAAGCGGTAGGTCCGCACCGGGTCATCCGGCTTGGTCTTGGGGAGCTGGTACCAGCCCGAGGGCGTGATCCAAGGGAAGCGCGCGCTCAGCCCGACCGCCGTGCTAAGCGGCATATCGATATCTGCTACAGCCAAGGCGTCATAGATCTTGCCCGACTTGGTCTTGGGCGGCCCGGTCTCGTCGAGATTGAATGGGCTGAGCGCCAGCTGCATGCCCGTCTCGATCTGCGTCAGGTTGAGCACCAGCGCCGGCGCGGCACCTTCGAGGCAATCGCGGCCATTGACACCGCAAGAGCCTACGAACGACTCGGCCATGCGATTGGGGCGGCCCGGGAGACTAGACGCCCAGGCATCCTCGAAGCTGGCCTCCAGCTTGCGCGCGCGATCCAGAGGATAAATGGGGATCGGAATGAATCGTTGTACGAAATCCTGGAACAGAGTGGCCGTCGTGACATGCGACAGGAAGTCATGCCGCAGCAGGCGATCGACGCGCCGTTCGAACCGGCCGTCGCGCTGCAGCGCCCGGCAGGGGACATGTTCCTGGTTCTTGGCATCATCCCTGGCGAGTGACGAGAACATGGCCGCGCCGAGGCTGCCGCCCGACACGGCACTGATGGAGAACAGGTGCTGCGAGAAGTTTGGACAGAGGTCCTGCATGCGCGCCAGGAATTTTGCGACATGATAGGCCGCATAGAGGCCACCACCTTCGGCAGCGACCACGTAGACCGGATACGGCCTGCCGCCTTCTCGATATGTGGCCATATCGTTGCGGGATGCGAGCCACCGGTCGAAGGCCTCCTCAATCCCAGGACGTTCCTGCTTGGCCCATTTGAAATCGATGGGCGCATGGCGAAAGCGGTGATTGTCGGTCAAGCCGAAGTAGTCGAACGTGATGAGGCCTATGAGGAGCGCGGCCAGGATGATCGAACGCACCCGCTCGGTGTAAAGCCACAGGTAAGAGAGCAGGCCCGTGATGGCGAGAAACCATACGATGAGTATGGGAATGACACCGACGTACACGAACCACGTGCCGTCGAGAACGAAGCCTGCAATGCTTACGCCAAGAATGATCGCGATGTAGACGGGCCAGAGCCGCACCAGGAAGGGCCTACCGAACGGGCGCTTGCCCCATCGCGCAAAAGCCAGCTCCGTCGCTGTGACAACGATGAACAGCACCAGAGCGATTGCGCCGCAAGCCTGAAGGCCGAAAACCAGCAGATCGTGCAGGTTGCGAAGATCCGGAGTGAACTCGGCGAATGCAGGTGGTGGGCTATCTACGGATGGCGGGAAACTCGTCCAGATCCCCATCGCAACGCCTGTCCAGGGCAGCAGGCAGACCAGACGCGGCGTCCAGTCGAAGACTAGCCGAGACCAGCGGTCGGGAATAAGACGCTGCGCGGCAGGAAGCCGGGTCAACTCGCGCGCGAGGCGCCAAATGAAGAATGAGAGAACCAGCATAGACGCAACGGCGATGATGAGGGCCGGATTGCGCCAGTTCTTCCCAGGCCATGATTCAGCATAAATGCGATAAAGCTCTTTCATCTGGTCGGGCAAAAAAAGCAGCACGGCCAGCGTAAGCATCATGACGATAGGCAGGCCAATGGCGCCGGCGCCTTCGTCGTCGTCCGGCTGAACCGGCACGGCAGTGGCTGACATTGCGCCCCCCAAGACTGTAGCCGCCTGCGATACGCTGACCTAAGGATGCCTAGCCTGGAGTGCAAAAATCAATCGAGACTGGCCCCGGAGCACAGGCAACCGTCAACCACCGCGGCACACGGGCAACACTCGGCCGCATGGACTTTGTGTACCGGTTTCCCTCTAAGCATTCACCGGCGTGGCGTTTTGAGTCGTCGTGAGCCCAGCCGTTCATCGATGCTCAATGAATGTTTGCGATTTTGGTACAGATCGTTGACGGAAGGTGGTGGGGCCGTGCCGTTCTTGTACTATTTCGGTTTTATTGCCGTGCTTGTGACAGGTTTCGTCGCCAGTGCGTTTCTACGTGGGGGCGAGACGCCCACCATTGCCGCGGTCGGGCGTGCCAACTCCGACACGAGGCCGCTGGAAAAGCTGCAACGGGAGATTGCGATCCGTCGGGGCGTCATACCGCCGGAGCAGGAAGAGCACATAGAAGTGAAGATCTCTCCGATCGCACCGGTTGCGGTGCAGACGGAAACTGCGACGGTGAGCATGGAAAGGCCGGTTGTCGGCGAGGCCAAGGGCGAAGAGGCCATAGCCGACGGCGCGCTACCTGCATCGGTGCAGCAGGCATCTCCTGTGAAGCGAACGCGGAAGAAAGAGGCCGAGAAATGCGGTGCGGGCGGCTGCGGCGCGAAGCAAGCGCGCTCCGTCTGGAGCAATGCCGATCAAGTTCCCTAGAGTGTGAACTCAATCAGGGCGATCCGCTTCAAGGCATAAAAAAGACTTCGGTGCGCATGCCAGGCAGCAGCGGCACGCTGCCTTCGATGTCGATCAGAACCTCGAGTACCTCGACATCGGTCGCGCGCCGCGCGCCGCGCGAGCCCATGCGCGGTCCCGCTAGCGAGGGCGCAAGCTCCGTCACCTTGCCGGTGAAGTCCTGCCCGGGATAGCCGTTGTTGCGCACGACCGCCTTCTGCCCGAGCTTGATCTTGGAGACGTCGTGCTCATCGACCTCGGCGCGTACGCGCAGCACCGAGACGTCCCCGAGCGTCACCAGCGGCGCATCAGGCGTCGGCGCGACCATCTCGCCGACCTTCGCAGTGAGCTGGAGCACGGTGGCGGCGAGCGGCGAGCGGATCCGCGTCTTGTCGAGCAAAGCGGTTGCCATCGTGACTTCCGCGCGGGCGGCCGACAAGCCTGCCTCGTAACGGTTGGAGCCCGGGATGTTTCCTTTCGCCTGGGCAACCGCGAATGCGACTTGCTCCTGCTTCAGGCGCGTCTGGGCGTCGGCATGCTGCTTGGTGGCTTGCGCGCGCAGAGGACTGTTCGGGGCGTGGTCGGCCGCGATGGCATCGTCCAGTTCGAATCGCGCGTTCATGACGGTCCGTTCGGCGTTGAATACGGCGTCCTCGGCCTTCCGCACGTCCTCGCGGCCGGCGGTGGCCGTCTGCGCGTCGCGCTCGCGTTTGCGGGCGGCCGCTTCCGCCTCTGCCGACGCAAGGCGTGCGCGGGCCTCGACGTCGTCGAGGCGTACCAATACCTCGCCTTCGACCACTCGGTCATTGACCTTGACGAACACGTCGGTGATGCGGCCGGGCAGGCCGGCGCTGATGCGGATGACACCCGACTTCGGCTCGACGCGGCCCGGCGCCGCCGCCACCCAAGGTGTTTTTGCCTGCGCGGTGATCACCGCATTGGTTGTCGCCTGGCCGGTCGGCGCGCTCGTGGGAGCGACATAGGCCCACCCGGCGGCACTCGCCGCGCCGAGCGCTAGAAGTCCTAGAATGGCGGCGATCCTCATCTTTGCGACCCACAAACTCATATGAGAAGGCTCACCTGCGTCTTCCGCGCGGGATGATCGTATCTACCGGACATGCGCGTGTAGCAGGCCAGCGGTGAACTGCGCAATGCCGTTCGAGCGCGGGGAGAGTAGAGTATACAACGTATTAGCATGACGTGGTCGCGGCACGGGGCATTTGACGCCGCACGCGTCACGTGGTGGTAAGGCGCGAAGCTGTCGAGCCAATTCGACTCACGGGGAAGTCATGCAGACGTCATCGGCGCAAGCGGCCGTGGGAACAGGGAGCGCCGGTAAGCGGCGCAAGCCCCTGCCGATGGTCATCAAGCTGGCCTATCGCAACCTGTTTCATGACAGGCTCAGCCTGGCGGTGACGCTGACAGGCATTCTGTTCTCGGTCGTGCTGGTGGCGGTGCAGTTCGGCATTTACCTGGGCTCTGAGCGGCGCATCGCCGCCATGTTCGACCATGCTCAGGCCGACCTGTGGATAGTGCCGCTCGGGACCAAGAGTTTCGACGACCCGTCATTTCTGACGGGCCGCGAACGTCACGCGGCGCTATCGTCTGCCGGTGTCGCCGAAGTGCAGGAGCTGATCGTCGGGTTTGTGAACTGGCGCAAGCCCAAGGGCGGTTCGACCGCGGCCCTGCTGGTCGGGTCCGAAACGGCGAGCGGCAATCTGCCGTGGGATGTGGTCAATGGCACTGTCGCGGCGTTGGCGTCGCCGAGCGGCGTGGCGATAGACGACACATATTTCACAGAGCTCGGAGTCAACAAGCTCGGCGATAAGGCTGAGGTGAATAACCTGGAAGTGACGGTCGCGGCCGTGACGCACAACATCCGGTCGTTCACGACGCTGCCTTATGTCTTCACCACGCTCGGCACGGGCCGAAATCTACTCGATGCGGCCTCCGAGCAGACGTCCTATCTGCTCGTCAAGCTCGCGCCGGGCGCGGATCGTGAAGAAACGCGCAAGGCACTTGCCGCACGCCTACCGGATACTGAAATTCTCCCGCACGACGTGTTTCGTCAGCGTAGCCTCGACTACTGGCTGTTCGAGACCGGGGCGGGATCGGCGCTCATCGCCGGGGCCATCCTCGGCATCATCGTCGGCGTGGTGATCGTGGCGCAGACGCTGTATGCGAGCACCAAGGACCATATCAACGAGTTCGCCACTATGCGCGCGCTCGGGGCGTCGGCCGGCTACATTCACAAGGTCATCCTGATCCAGGCCGTGCTCAGCGCCGTGCTCGGCTACATCCTGGGCATGTGCTTGGCGATGCTCGTGATCTGGGCCTCCAAGGATTCCACGCTTCTGATCGTGATGACTCCAAGGCTGGCGCTGTTTCTGCTGGCGCTGACCGTCGGGATGTGCGTGCTGGCGGCGATCTGCGCCATCTTCAAGGTGACGCGCATCGATCCTGCCGTCGTGTTCAGCCGCTAACGGGATCCCCATCCATGACAGACGAACTGCCTCCCATCCTCGAGGCCAAGGACATCACCAAGACGCTGGGCTCGGGCGCGGCAGAGGTTAAGGCGCTCAAAGGCGTCAACTTCGATCTGGTGCCGGGCGAGCTGACGCTGCTGATGGGGCCGTCGGGCAGCGGCAAGACCACGCTGCTGTCGATCCTGGGGTGCATTCTCAGTCCCACCAGCGGGTCGCTACGAATCGCGGGGCTGTCGACCGCCGGACTCGATGCCGAAGGCATGGCCAACCTGCGGCGGCAGCATGTCGGCTTCGTCTTCCAGGCCTACAATCTCGTACCGACGCTGACGGCGCTGGAGAATGTCATGCTGGCCCTCGACCTGCGCGGCGCTGCGCGTGGGGACGCACCGGACCTGGCCGCCGAGGCGCTGGCGGCCGTGAAACTGTCGCATCGCGAGAGCGCCAGCCCGAGCAAGCTCAGCGGCGGCGAAAAGCAGCGCGTCGCGATTGCCCGGGCCCTGGCGGGCTCGCCCTCCGTCATTCTGGCAGATGAACCGACAGCGGCGCTCGACGCGGAGAACGGCATGGCTGTGATGGAACTGCTGGCCGAGGTGGCAAAAGACACCAAGCGTGGTGTTCTGGCCGTGACCCATGACCACCGCACGCTGGAGTACGCCGACCGCATCATCCGGATCGAGGATGGCCGCATTGTCGGGCGCGCCCGCCGTAAGGATGATGCAGCGCTGACGGCCGAAGGCGCGCACTGAGTTCATCTGCTTGTTTCATGCGTTACAGCACGATCCGCTATCCGGGCCTACGACTGCACCTCACAGTTGGATGAGCACGCCGTGCCGCGCACGGCCCCGGTGCAGAGGATCGATCATGACGCAGTCCCGCAAGCGCCTTGTTCAGGTGGCCGTTTTTGCCGTCGTTGCTGGTGTTCCCGGCCTCGCAGCTGCCCAGGCAACGGCGCCGACAGGGATGTGGATCGATCACACCGGACGCGGGGCGGTGGAAATCACTGACTGCGGCGGTAACCTATGCGGCCGGGCCGTGTGGATCAAGGATCCCAAGGACAGCAAGGGTTGCGGCATCCAGATCATCGGCAATGCCAAGCCGGTCAGCGGCGGCAAATGGGACAATGGCTGGATTTATGACCCCGACGAGGACGCCAAGTACAGCGTGGAGTTGACGCCGATGGCCGGGGATAAGTTGAAGGTCCTGGGATACTCCGGTTCGAAGTTCTTCAGCGAGACCATGATCTGGAAGCGGGCGCCCGCGGATCTCAAGCGCTGCGATCAGACCGCGGCCGTCGCGCCCACGGCGCCTGTGACCATGGAGAAGTCGGACACCCAGGCAGAGTCCAAGACCGTTGCCGCCGCGCCACCCGTGGTTGTGCCGGAGGAGAAAACGCAGTCCACGCAGACGACGCAAGCTCAGGCGGCCGACCCCGTAGAGGAGAAGCCAACGGGCTCCAAGCGTAAGAAGGACTGCCAGTTTGAGGTCGCCAACATCCTCATCAAGTTTCCCTGCCAGTAATCCTGGCGGGACATAGGGGCGGCAGCGCGGGGACGTGCGCCCCGCTCCCCATTCATGATAGTGAGCTGCGCTCCTGCCGCACTGTTGCAGGGTTGCATGCCGCTGGCGCGTGGGCTAACACAGCCCTTCTGATTTGCTGCGGTGCCGTCGGTACCGCGACGAGGTCGCGCCAGCCTATGAATCAGCTGCTTCTCGACTATCTGCCGATCGCCGTTTTCATTGGTGTTGCCCTGGCCATCGGCGGCGCCTTGATGATTGCGCCGTTCCTGGTCGCCTACCGCAGCCCAGACCCTGAGAAGCTGTCCGCCTACGAGTGCGGTTTCAACGCCTTCGATGACGCGCGCATGAAATTCGACGTGCGCTTCTACCTGGTGTCGATCCTGTTCATTATCTTCGACCTTGAAGTAGCGTTCCTGTTTCCGTGGGCTGTCGCCTTCAAGGAGGTCGGGGTGTTCGGCTTCTGGTCGATGATGGTGTTCCTGGGTGTGCTGACGATCGGGTTCATCTACGAGTGGCGCAAGGGAGCGCTGGAATGGGATTGATTAGGCCGGATCAGGCTTCGGGACTGGTGCCTGCGCCGGCCTTCGAGCCGCGGCGCGAAGGCTCATCCATCGTTAAGCCGGATGATCCGTCGTTCGGGCTGATCAACAACGAGCTCGCAGACAAGGGCTTCCTCGTCACCACCACCGATGACCTCATCAACTGGGCCCGCACCGGCTCGCTCATGTGGATGACGTTCGGGCTGGCCTGCTGCGCCGTGGAAATGATGCAGGCGTCGATGCCGAGGTACGATGTGGAGCGGTTCGGTTTCGCGCCGCGCGCCTCGCCACGCCAGTCCGACGTGATGATCGTGGCGGGCACGCTGACCAACAAGATGGCGCCCGCGCTGCGCAAGGTCTACGACCAGATGCCGGAGCCACGCTACGTGATCTCCATGGGGAGCTGTGCGAACGGCGGCGGCTACTACCACTATTCCTATGCCGTGGTGCGCGGTTGCGACCGTATCGTGCCCGTTGACGTCTATGTGCCCGGCTGTCCGCCGACGGCGGAGGCGCTGGTCTACGGCGTGCTGCTGCTGCAGCGGAAGATCCGGCGCACGGGAACGATTGAGAGATAGGCGGCAAGGCAGCCGGCAGCAGGCAGTGCGTGAATGCCGTTGCCGTCTTCGCCCTGCTGCCTCACGGTCTACCGTCTTGGGGCTACACATGCTGACCGATCTTGAAGCGCATATCTCCTCCAAGCTGAGCACGGCCGTGCTCGACAAGCGAATCGCCGTCGGGGAGCTGACATTCGTGGTCGAAGCGGAGAGGATCGTCGATGTGCTGATGTTCCTGCGCACCGATCCGGCGTGCCGCTTCGAGGTGCTGATCGACATCTGCGGCGTCGACTGGCCGGCGCGGGAGCAGCGCTTCGACGTCGTCTATCATCTGCTCTCGCCGCGGCTCAATCAGCGCATCCGCGTCAAGCTCGCCACGGATGCCGAGACGCCGGTGCCGAGCGTGATCAGCGTGTTTCCCGCCGCCAACTGGTACGAGCGGGAGGCCTACGACATGTACGGCATCCTGTTTTCGGGTCACCCGGATCTCAGGCGTTTGCTGACCGACTACGGCTTCCAGGGCTATCCGCTGCGCAAGGACTTCCCGCTCACGGGGTATGTGGAAGTCCGCTACGACGACGAGGCAAAGCGCGTCGTCTATGAGCCGGTCAAGCTGGTGCAGGAATTCCGGTCGTTCGATTTCGAGAGCCCGTGGGAAGGCGCGCACTACGTGCTGCCGGGCGACGAGAAGGCGGGGCGTTCATGACGCCCGTCGACGAGGATCGTCTCGAACGCATTCGCGGCAACGCAGATTATGCGGTCAAGATCCTGTCGGAAGCGCGGGGCGAGCCGGTGGACTACGATTTGGAGTCCATCACCTGGGTCGAGGGTTTCATCGAGCGTGCACGCAAGCGGTACGCCGAGGGCGGCGTGCCGGAGAGCCTCGTTTCGACGATCGGCTGCTATCTCGGCGAGGCGATCATCGCGGAGGCCGATGGGCAATGGGTTGACGACGAAGCACACGGGCCCGGCGTGCTTTTTTCCAACGGCGACGCAGTGTTCCCGCTGACCAAGGTCGGCAAGCAATTCGAACAGGGTCTGGAGCAGGGGGAGTCGATTCTCAGCTTCTACACGGTGGCCGTGAGCTATATCGCCATCGGAGGTTTGCGTGCGGCCGAGGCCGCGGAGGAGGCGTCATGAAGGCGACGCTTCAGCCCGGTGCCACGGCCCGCCTCGTGTTCAAGGTGCCGGTGAGCAAGACGGTGCCGAACCTCTATCCGGAGTCGGTGGATTTCCAGGCCATGCCGTCGGTGTTCGCAACCGGCTTCATGGTGGGGCTCATGGAGTGGTGCTGCCTCGAAGTTCTGAAGCCGCATCTCGATCCGGGCGAAGGGTCGCTCGGTATTCATATCAACGTCTCGCACGCGGCGGCGACGGTGCCGGGCCAGACGGTGACCGTGGACGCCGAGTGCACGAGCGTCGCCGGGCGCAAGATCGGGTTCAAGGTGACGGCGCACGATGGCGTCGAGGTCATCGGTACGGGCAGCCACGACCGCATGGTGGTGCCGTGGGGCCGCTTCGTCCAGCGCGTGAACGACAAGGCTCAGCGCGCCGGTGCCGAGCCCATTCCGACCTGTGGGGCGTGAGCATGGGCACAGCGGGCAAGACCGTCAGCGGGCGCTGTCTCTGCGGGGCGGTCACGTTCTCGGCCGATGTTGCCAAGCATGATGTCGATGTCTGCCATTGCAGCATGTGCCGGCGCTGGTCGGCGGGACCCTTCATGGGGCTCATGCACGAGGGCGAGGTGGTCTTCGGCGGTGCCGAGAATATCGGCGTCTACAAGTCGTCGGATTGGGGTGAGCGGGCGTTCTGCAAACTCTGTGGCACGCCGCTCTACTGGCATCTTTCGGGATCCGATACCTACTCCTTTTCCGCTGGAGCTCTCGACGATCAGAGCGGGCTCAGGTTCACGATGGAGATCTTCGTCGACGAGAAGCCGGCTTTCTATGAATTCGCCAACGACACATTGCGGCTGACGGGAGCGGAGGCCATGGCCGCGCTCGCGGGCGGCGCGAAGAGCGAAGAGGCGCGCGATGGCTGACGAGCGCGAGGCTTCGGGACACTGCCTCTGCGGCGCCGTGCGCTTTACGGCGACACTCGTGTCGCACGACGTTCAGGTCTGCCATTGCGGCATGTGCCGACGCTGGACGGGAGGGCCCTTGATGTTCGTCGACGTCGACGGCGCTCCTGCCTTCGAGGGTCGCGAGGCCATCGGCATCTATCGCTCGTCCGAGGTGGGCGAGCGCGGGTTCTGCACGCGCTGCGGCTCCATCCTGTTCTGGAAGGTCGCCGGCGAGGAGCGCTATACGATGGCTGCAGGGTCGCTCGACGACGCTTCGCGCCTGGCGCTCAAGACGGAGATCTTCATCGAGGACAAGCCCGGCTTCTACGATTTTTCGAATGCGACCAAGAAAGTCGTCGGATCGGAGGCCATGGGGGCCTACATCTCCGGCAGCGGCGAAACGAATTGAGATGCGACATGGCTGAGACAGAGATCCGTCCGTTCAACATCAATTTCGGCCCGCAACATCCGGCCGCGCACGGCGTCTTGCGCCTGGTGCTCGAGCTCGACGGCGAGGTCGTGGAGCGGGTCGATCCGCACATCGGCCTCCTGCATCGCGGCACCGAAAAGCTGATCGAGGCCAAGACCTATCTGCAGGCGATCGGCTATTTCGACCGGCTCGACTACGTGGCGCCGATGAATCAGGAGCACGCGTTCTGCCTGGCCGCGGAGCGGCTGCTCGGCATCACGGTGCCCAAGCGCGCGCAGCTCATCCGCGTGCTCTATTCGGAGATCGGACGCCATCTCTCGCATCTCCTCAACGTCACCACACAGGCCATGGACGTCGGCGCACTGACGCCGCCGCTGTGGGGCTTCGAAGAGCGCGAGAAGCTGATGGTGTTTTACGAGCGCGCGTCGGGAAGCCGCATGCACGCCAAGTATTTCCGCATCGGCGGCGTGCATCAGGATCTGCCGGCGGCGCTGATCGACGATATCGACGCGTGGTGCGACGCCTTCCCCAAGGTGCTCGACGATATCGAAGGACTTCTGACCGAGAACCGAATTTTCAAGCAGCGCAACGTCGATATCGGCGTGGTGAGCCTCGAGGACGGGTTCGCGTGGGGCTTCTCGGGCGTGATGGTGCGCGGCTCGGGCGCGGCGTGGGACTTGCGCAAGTCGCAGCCCTACGAGTGTTATTCGGAATTCGATTTCGACATTCCGATCGGCAAGAACGGCGACTGCTACGACCGCTATCTCATCCGCATGCTCGAGATGCGGGAGAGCGTGAAGATCATGAAGCAGTGCATCGCCAAGCTGAGGAGCCCCGAGGGGGCGGGGCCGGTGACGGCCACGAACACGCGCGTTGTGCCGCCGCGCCGGGGCGACATGAAGCGATCGATGGAAGCGCTCATCAACCACTTCAAGCTCTATACCGAAGGCTTCCACGTGCCTCCGGGCGAAGTGTATGCGGCGGTGGAAGCGCCCAAGGGCGAGTTCGGCGTGTATCTGGTGGCCGACGGTTCGAACAAGCCTTACCGCTGCAAAATCCGCGCGCCGGGCTTCCCGCATCTCGCGGCAATGGATTTCATGAACCGCGGCCACATGCTGGCTGACGTGTCGGCGATCCTCGGCTCGCTCGACATCGTGTTCGGCGAGATCGATCGTTAGATCGCTCACGGACCTGCTCGGCCAGCGCGTTGGCGCTGGCCTGGCCCTCCGCCGGGGCGGCGCTTGCGCCGGACCGCCTCGCGGTCTGAGCCCTTCGGGCTGCGGTGTGATCGTTGCCCGCGCCGCTGCGCACTGATCTCGCGATTGAGATCTTGGCCAGCGAGTATCTGAGCCTAAGCCTCGTAGCCTTCGAAGATGGGGGCGTCGGCGTGGAGGGCGGCCATTCGGCGCTCCTGCTCCGTGCGGACGGTCCAGGTGAGGAGCGGGAGCCCATTGCGGCGGACGCGCTCCGTGGCGGCGGTCGGAAGTGCGCCGACCTGGTAGGCATAGAATGACGGCGCGGCCTGGCCGCTTTCCAGCAAGCTCGCGAGGGCGCGGCGGCGCGCGTCGGTGAGCGGCGAGTTCGGCCACCATCCGTTGCCGTCGTCATCGAAGTAGGCGCCCGAGACGATGCCGCGCGGGATGTCGGGTGCGAACCGTCCAATCGCTGCCACGACGGCAGGGTCGAACGACATCAACGCGAGCGGGCGCCTGTAGAGCTTGGCGAGACGGGCGATCTCGGACAGGAAGCCGAGATCGGGCTCGGTCCATTCGCTCTTGATCTCGGCGAAGATCGGCACGCGTCCGGCGACCAGAGCCAGGAGCTCGGCGAAGCTCAGGATGCCGGTGACGTCTGCGGATTTGAACGGCAGTTTTGCCGCGCAGGCGGGTTGCAATCCGGTGATGGGGCCGCTGCCGGCCGTGAGGCGCGCGAGGTCGAGGTCGTGGAAGACGAGAGGCGTGCCGTCGGCGGCGGGGCGGAGGTCGCATTCGATGCCGTAGCCTTTGGCGATGGCGGCCTCGAAGGCGGGCGCGGTGTTCTCGACGACGCCCTTGGCGGCATCGTGGAAGCCGCGGTGGGCGATAGGGCGCAGGAAGATCTTGCGGTCGAGCATGCGTTAATGCGCTTTCGCGTTCGTTGAATCGCGACCGCACTTTAACGCCACTCAAAAGGCCCGGGCGACTGTTTCGTGTGGCAGCACGACTCAAAGAGTGCGAGGGGCGCCTGCCAGGATGGCCTCGCGCTTGCGCTTCGAGCATCCCGGCAGGCTCAAAGGTCCAAGACCGACTCTTTGTGGCGTCTTGCCGAGAGGGGTTTGCTAGTCCGCGACGGCGATGATGGCGTCGACCTCGACGGCCGAGCCCATGGGCAGGCTGGCAACGCCGACGGCGGCACGGGTGTGACGGCCCTTGTCGCCCAGCACCTCGACCATGAGGTCGGAGGCGCCGTTGACGAC
Organism: uncultured Hyphomicrobiales bacterium; assembly: GCA_902826715.1. Lineage (GTDB taxonomy): Bacteria > Pseudomonadota > Alphaproteobacteria > Rhizobiales > Hyphomicrobiaceae > CADEFX01. The sequence continues at coordinate 19,315 of CADEFX010000061.1, forward strand.
CTTGGGGTGGTCCGGGAAGGTGGGCGTGGCGCTGACGAATCCGGTCAGGCGGACTACCTGCGCGATGCGGTCGAGGTTGCCGAGGGCGGCTTTCGCCTGGGCAAGGATATTCAGTGCGCAGAGGCGTGCGGCGGCCTGGCCGGCCTCGATGCCGACAGTGTCGCCCAAGGTGCCGGCCACGATCTTGCCGTCGGCCGCCTTGGAGATTTGCCCGGAGACGAACAGAAGATTGCCGGAAAAGGTATAAGGCACGTAATTGGCGACGGGATTGGGGGCCTCGGGCAGGGTGATGCCGAGCTCGGCGAGGCGCGCCTCGATGGTGCCGGTCATGTCCGTTCGTCTCCTGGCAATATTAAGCGGCCGCTGCATAAGGGGCTTGGCCGTAGAAAGGTCGGGGTTCCTTGTTACCCGCTCGATCGGACTTTGCAATGGGCTGCCAGTACCCTAGATTCCGGCAAAAGGGGGGGGACGCAGCGTGTCTGCCCAGGGAACAGGATGAGGCGAATGAGAGATCGTGCTGCGACGCGGGCTTGGAGATCGGGATTGGCCGCCTCGGCGCTCGCGCTTGGAGCCGTGGTGGCGTCGCTGGTCGATGCCTCCGCGGTGCCGATTGCCAAAGAGGTCGTGTTCGCGCCGCACCGGGCTGTTTACGACCTGTCGCTCGACAACACGAATTCAGGATCCGGCGTCGCCGGCGTCAATGGCCGCATCGTCTATGAGCTCAGCGGCAATGCCTGCGAAGGTTATGCGCAGAGCATGCGTTTCGTGACGCAGACGATGAAC
>CADEFX010000061.1:20107-21398 GCA_902826715.1 uncultured Hyphomicrobiales bacterium
GGCTGGGAGGAGGTGCCGGCGAAGCGGCTGAGGTTCTCGACCAGCACCTACCAGAACGAGCTGCCGGCAGAGCAGACGCAGGGCGTCGCCAAGCGCAAGGATGCGAATGGAGCAGCGACCGTCGACCTCGTGCGACCGCAGAAGCGCGAGGTGAAGCTCGCGGGCAATATCTATTTCCCCATCCAGCATTCGATGGCGATTATTCAGGCGGCGCGCGAGGGGCGGACCATTCTCGCGGCCGATCTTTTCGACGGCTCGGAAAGCGGCGACAAGATCTACTCCACCTCGACGGCCATCGGGCGGCAGATGAAACCCGGTGCAGGCCCCGTGGTGTCGCTCACCAAAGGTGTCTCCAATCTCGATCAGGTGCCGTCGTGGCCGATCTCGGTCAGCTATTTCGCGCCGACGCAGGGGCCGGGGGATGCGGTGCCGCTCTACGAGATGAGCTATCGTTTCCACGACAACGGCGTGACAAGCTCCTTGCGCATTAATCACGGCGATTTCGCCATCAAAGGCGAGCTCAAGGAACTCACGTACTTCGAGGCCTCGCCCTGCAAGAGCCCGGCGCCCTGACGTTGGCGATCTAGGGCGCTACCAGAGCCAGGCGGCGCCGCGGACGCCGCTGGCATCGCCCCATTTGGGCGGCCGGATGTCGATGTTTTTCACATCCGAGAAGACGTAGGGCGCGGCGAGGCGCGGGACGGCTTCGTAGAGATGCGGCAGCTTCGAGAGCCCGCCGCCGAGCACGATCACCTCCGGGTCGACGACGTTGATGATGTGAGCGATCCCGCGCGCGAGGCGCGAGGCGTGGCGGTCCAGGCTCGTTTGCGCCGCGGGTTCTCCGAGCTTGGCGCGGGCGACGATCTCGTGTCCGGAGACGAGTTCGCCGGTGCGGCGCCTGTAGTCGGAGGAGAGGCCCGTGCCGGAGGCCCACATCTCCATGCACCCCTTGCGTCCGCACCAGCATTCCGGCCCGGGATGCTCGTCACGCTCGCTCCAGGGCAGCGGGTTGTGGCCCCATTCGCCGCCGATGCCGCGCGCGCCTTCGAGCACGCGGCCGTCGATGACGATACCGCCGCCGCAGCCGGTGCCGATGATGACGCCGAACACGGAGCGCGCGCCGGCGGCGGCGCCGTCGACGGCCTCGGAGAGGGCAAAGCAGTTGGCATCGTTAGCCAGGCGCAGGGGGCGTTCGAGGACCCGCTCGAGATCCTCGCGCAGGGGCTGGCCGTTGAGCCATGTCGAGTTGGCGTTGCGAACGAGGCCCGTCACCGGTGACAAGGAGCCCGGC
>CADEFX010000062.1 GCA_902826715.1 uncultured Hyphomicrobiales bacterium
TGCCGGCACGCCGATGGCGATGGCCAGGACAACGACGGTCAGTGCCACGATGAGTGCGCCGCGCGAGCCGACGATCACGCGCGAGAACACGTCTCGTCCAAGGTTCTCCGTGCCGAACCAGAAGTCAGCCGATGGAGGCTTCAATCGCTCGATGATGTTGCCGTCGTACACGGCGTCGGCATTGGGGATGAGGAGCGGCGAGAAGATGGCGATGAAACACACCGCCGCAATAATGGTGAGCCCCAGCACCGCCGGTATGTCACGCAGAAACTTCTTCAGGATGAGCATGCGCGCCTACATGCTCTCAGCGACGCGCGGATCGAGCAGGGCGTGCACGACATCCACGACGATGTTCACCAGCGCATAGATCACGCCCACGATCAGCGTTACCGCCAGCACCGCCTTGTAGTCCGACGTCAGGATGGCGCTCACCGCATAAGAGCCGACGCCCGGCCAGTCGAAGATCGCCTCCACCGCTACGGCGCTTGAAATCAACGTGCCAAACAGCAAACCGATCTGCGTCGTCGCCGCCACGACGGAGTTGCGCAGCACATAGACCCAGATGATGCGCTTGCGCGCGTAACCCGCAGCCTCGGCGTAATGCACGAAATCCTTCTGCATCGTCTCCAGCACGCCGGCCCGCGTGAACCGTGCGATCGATGCCAGTCCACCGAGCGACAGCGTCAGCGCCGGCATGACGATGTGCGCCAGCGCATGTACGAATTGATCGAACCGGAGCGTCAGCAGGCTATCGACGAGATACAACCCGGTGATATTTGCCGGCGGATCGACGCCAACGGGAAAACGCCCGCGCAACGGCAGCCAGTCCAGCTCCATCGAGAACACGATCTGCAGGATGATGGCGAACCAGAACGACGCGATCGCGAGCCCGCCCACCGTGACCACGCGCATCACGTGATCGAACGGCGAATTGTGCCAGACCGCCGCCATCGTCCCCAGCGGAATACCCACCACCGCCGCAAACAGCAGCGAGGCAAACGTCAGCTCGATGGTCGCCGGCATCCGCCAGGCGATGTCACTCACCACCGGCCGGTTCGAGATGATCGAGTTGCCGAAATCGGCACGCCCCACCTGCCCGACATAGATGACGAACTGCTTCCACAGCGGCTCGTCGAAGCCGTAGGCCTTGCGCACCGCAGCGATCTGCTCGGGCGACGCGTTCTCGCCCGCCAGCGCCGCCGACGGATCGTTCGGCAGCACGCGCAGCATGATGAACGTCAGCACCAGCAGCCCGAACAGAGCCGGGAGCGCCAGCAGCAGCCGGCGCAGGATAAAGCGCGTCATTGTCTTTCTCGAACGCGAGACCGGCTCAGCATCAGCCCGTCAGCGACAGGATGCGGAAATCCGCACCCGACCCGATCGGCGTGAAGCTGAAGCCTTTCACGCGATTGCTCAGGCCTCTCAGCTCGATGGTATTGTAGATCCAGATATCGGCCGCTTCCGACACGACGATGCGCGAGGCTTCCTCATACAAGGCTTTGCGCTTCTCCTGGTCGGCGAGGCGGCGCGCCTCCTGAAGCAGCTTGTCCACCTTCTCGTTCGTGTACCAGCACGAGGCCTTCCACGTGCCGTGGAACTGGCTGTCGTACATCTGGCCGATCCAGTTCTCGGGATCGACGAAGTATGTGGACACCCAGTGCACCCACATATCCGGCGTTGTTTCGGGCTTCGATGTCGACGACACGAGCTGCGGCCACAGGTTCGGCACAATCTTCAAGGTGACGCCGATCTTGCGCAGATCCTGCTGCAGGATCTGGGCCGCCTGCGTGGTTTGCGCCAGATGCTGCTGGATGTGGATCTCGATCTCGCGCTCCACCGGCGCGCCCTCGGCCTTCGCCTTGGCCAGCAGCTCCTTGGCCTTGTCGAGGCTGTACTCGTAGGGCGGCAGGTCAGTCGGCGCGCCCCACAGGTTGGCCGGAATCGGGCCGGCGTTGCGCACCGCGTAGTCCTTCAGCACGCCGCTGATGAAACCCTTGTAGTTGAAGGCATGGCTCAGCGCGCGGCGGTAGTTGACGTTGTCGAACGGCGCCTTTTTGTTGTTCATGCGCAGCACCATCACGCGCATGGACTCGTCCTTCGACACCGTCGCGGTCTTCGAGGCCAGCACGCGCTCGACCTGATCCGTCGGCAGGTAGCTGTCGGTGGCGTCGATGTCACCCTTGATGAGGGCGTTGATGCGCGTCGTTGTCTCCAGGATGTTGCGGCGGCGCACGATCTCCACGGGGGACTTGTTGTGCGCCCAGCCCATGAAGTGATCGGCGAAGCGCTTCATGTCGAGCTGCTGCACCGGCTGATATGTTGCCGGGTCGAGCACATAAGGCCCCGATCCCGCAGAGTTCGACGAGAGCCACGCCGTGCCCCAGTCGTTGTCCTTGATGTTGGGCTCGAGCACGCGACGATTGACGATCGCCACCAGCGGCGTCGCCGACAGGAACGGCACGTATGGGTGCTTCAGCTTGAAGACGACGGTTGCCTTATCGGGCGCCGTTACGTTGGCGGGATCGAGCACCGGCAGGAAGGCCGAAGCCGCGCCCTTCTTGATGCCGAGCAGCCGCTGGAAGCTCCACACCACGTCTTCGGCCGTCAGGGCGCTGCCGTCATGGAATTTGATGCCGTCGCGCAGCTTGAAGGTCCACGTCAGTCCGTCTTCGCTGACCGTGTGGCCGGTGGCGATCCACGGCACCAGCTTGGGCGGATTGCTCTGGTAGACGTAGAGCGTGTCGTAGATGTTGACCATGTAACCCTGCATCGGCACGTCGAACACCGCGTGCGGGTCGAGGCTTCCGGGCAGCTGGTCCGCCCAGATGAGTTCGTCCGGCTTGCGCTGGGCCAAGGCGACCGGCATGCCGAAGGCCGCGGCGGCTGCCGCTGCGCTGGTGCCCATCAAGAACGTGCGACGCTTCATCGAACCCTCCGTTACGTCAGAAACAGTCCATCGCCGCGGTATTTATCTCCGTTCAGGCGACATAGGTTTTGTCTGGTGGTGACGGCCACGCCGTTCGCGAGTGTGCGAGACCGAGGTCGAGCAGCGTCTCGGCTGTTTTCAGCGCGGCAAGAACGGGGCTGACGACGGGCGCCGAAAGACGCTGCGACAGCTCGCGCTCGACGCCCATGAACGCCATGCTCATGCAGCCCATCACCAGCACGTCGGCCCCATCCTCGTCGATGCAGCGCCGCCCCGTCGCCACGATGCGATCCCACGCTTCGTTTCCTCCGCGCGCAAGATCGACCACGGAGACGCCAACGCCGCGCACGGAGGCGAGACGTTCCGCCAGGCCTTGTCCGCGCAACCGCGGTATGGCGCGTTTGGCACCGCTGTCGAGCGGCGACAGGATCGAGTAGCGTTCGCCAAGCTGCAGCGCCAACATAATGGCGGACTGCCCAGGCCCGACGATGGGCATCTTCACCGTTTCGCGCACGGCATCGAGCGCTGGGTCGGAGAAGCAGCCGACGATGCCGGCGCTGGCCCCTTCACTCTCGGCTTTGCGCAAGCCATCCACCAGATGCGGCGCGACCACGACCGCGTCGCGCTCGCTTTCGATCGAGGGATAGCCCGACGGCACGCTCTGCACTGCGATCTCCGTGCTCGCTGCCGCATGGCGCTGCAGATAGTCGCGCCGCCGTTCCATCTCGGCGATACCCAGCGTCTTCTCCATGGGAGCGACCAGCTGGTAGACGATGCGGCGGCGCGATTCCATCGACGGCCCCTGTCTCGACTATTTCAACTGCGCGAGCGCGTCATCGATCAGTGCGCTGGAATCTTCCAGAGCATCCGCCACGCGATTGCGCGCACGCACCATGCGCGTTTCCAGCATCCACCTCTGCTCGCCATCGGGCAATTTCGCGAGCTCCGTCAGATCATAGAGACACGGGATCATGGTCGTCTGCGGCGTGTAGCCGTACGGATCATGGCCGTAGGTGCCGATGGCCGTCGACTGCAGCGGTACGAGAATGCGCGACAGGCGCTTCATGGTACGGTTCAGCAGGAGAGCCGCCTGCTCGGAGCCACGTCCGCCCTTGAATTTCTCGGTCTCCATCGCCGCCGCGCTATCGATACGTGCCGCGGCCTCCGCGAACTGCTTTGCGCGCGCCTGAGCACCATCGAGCCCGACAGGTTTACCAGGCTCCTTGAACTCCTCCAGACGGCCAATGACCTGCTCGGCCACCGGTACGAAGCGGAACGGCAGCACCGGTGCCGTCGCCAGCTCCCAAAGATAGCCGGCGTAGACGCGGATATGCTCCTGCATCAGCGTCCAGTCCATTTTGTCGAGACGGTTCTCGATGGAATGATGCCACCAGCCGAGTGTCGCGTTGGCTGTGGCTTGCAACTCGGCGTCCGTGAACGCACCCTCGCCGTGGAACATCGGAATGCCGAGCCCGAAGAAGCTCGAGTCGCCGGATTTGACCGCGCGCTTCCATTTGAACTTCTTCTTCAGAAGCTGGGATTCGATCGCCGTGTGGAACGATTTGAGCTCGGCATTCGAAGCCGTATTCCACTCGGTCGTGCCCACGCACGCGGGCTGGTCGATCTGCAGGTAGGCCACGCAGTTCTTGCGCAGCGCATCCCAGTTGCGGTCGGCGAACCAGGCCGAGCCCGCCATCGTGCCGGTCTCGTGCGCCGTCCAGAAGCCGAACGTCACACCGCGCCGCAGCTTGTCGCGATGCTGCAGGAAGACGCGCGCCAGCTCCATCTTGCAGGCATTGCCAGCGGCATTGTCGGTAGCGGCCTCGCCCGGCCAACTGTCCTGATGCCCGCCGACCAGGACGAAATCGTCCTTCTCGGGCGACGAGGCCGGCGCCGGCATCTTGGCGATGGTGATCTGCACCGGCCGCCAGCCGTTCTCCACATGCGTCCGGAACCACACGCGCACGGGCTCTTTCGTCGACATTCCGCGCAGATTGAGGCCGGCCGTGCGCGCAATGCCGATGCACGGGATGGTCGGCATTTCCGTCTTGGCGTTCTCCGGCGTCGGATTGCCCCACACCGGCTTCACCGACCCGAACGGCACCGCCTCGTTCTCAGGATGCCCCCAGTTCATCATGACGGCACCGATGGCGCCCTTCATGGCCGCAATGCGCTGCTTTTCATGTCGCGCCGGGGAGTAGGACAGCTCCGTCAGGATGATTTTGCCGCGCGCATCCTTGCCCTCGTAGTCGGAGAATGCCCCGCCTCCGACATCGATGATCTCGCCGCGGATGCCGTCGTCGGTCGTGTTGACACTGTGGCCCAGCGTGTTCGCCTGTATGGCGATCTCGTTGGGCGCCTCCACGCGAAACTCGGCGTGCTCGGGGAACGACACCACCGCCGGCAGCTCGTGCATCACGACATCGCTGAGCCCCGCCGCCTTCATGGCATCGCGGCTGTACTCCGCCATGCGCTTGCCGTTGGCACTGCCCGCGGCGCGATGCGGAATCTCGCGAACGATTTTTTCGACATGCGCGCGGATGCGGTCCGCCGAAACCTCGCTCAATACACTTTGGCTGGACATGGATCCCCTACGCAACGTGCGATCTGGACTTCCTGTATGACAACATGCTGTATGACAGAAAGTCAACGCTTTGAGCGCGCGGGCATGCGGCAGCCGATGCCGCATTTTTTGGCATCGCGGCTGGATCTGGAGGACGAATGACGGCCAACGTCTTGCGTATTACGGAGCACCCGCCGCTGCGCCGCGATCAGGCGTTCGAACGGCTGCGCGATGCGATCATCACGGGCCACTTCACGCCGGGCGAACGGCTGATCGAGCGCGATCTGTGCGAGAAGATGGGCGTCAGCCGGACATCCATCCGCGAAGTCCTACGTCGCCTGGAGGCCGAGCAGCTCATTCAGGTCGAGCCGCGGCGTGGTCCCGTCGTCGCGCGGGTGACACGCAAGCAGGTGGCGGAAATCTATGAGGTGCGGGCTCTTCTTGAGGCCGCGCTGGTGCGCCGTTTCACACATCAGGCGAGCGACGAGGACATCGCTGCGCTTCGCCGCATATATGAAGACCTGCGCGTCGTCCGGCAGACGGAGAATGTGCCGGGCATTGTCGATCTGACCCGCCGCTTCACCGATCATATGATGAAAGTCGTCGACCACGAACTGATCAGCGACATCCACCAGAAGCTCATCGCCCGCATCAGCATATTGCGCGTACTGGCCATCTCGCTGCCCGGCCGTCTCGAGCAGAGCGCACGCGAGCTTGCGATCGTCATGGATGCGATCGAGCGCCGCGACGCTGACCTCGCCGCGCAAAGCCTCACGACCTACGTGCTCAATGCCGCCGACGCCGCTCTGAAACGCCTTGATGCGACGGAGCAGGCCGAGAAGCGCTGACGCAATCGGGGTGGCGCGCGTCGCCTCGCATGCTAAAAGCAGCGATCTTCGCCATTAACCCAGGGAGAACGCCATGACCCTCAAAAGGCACGAGCCGGCTAAAATTCTGTCCAAGGCCGTGGAAGCCAACGGTTTCGTCTTCACCGCCGGCCTCACGGCGGAAGACCGCAACCTCGATGTCGTCGGCCAGACCAAGCAGGTCCTGGCGGAGATCGATCGCGTTCTGAAGCTCGCCGGCACCGACAAGACCAAGGTCATGCAGGCCACTATCTGGGTACCGGACATCCGCCTGCGCGACGGAATGAACGAGGCATGGAACGCGTGGACCGGTGGTCAGAACCTGCCCGCCCGCGCCTGCATCGAGGCCAAGCTTGCAGATCCCAAGCTGCTGGTCGAGATCAGCGTCGTCGCAACGAAATAAAAGCCAGCACGGTCGCACAGCACATGGCCATCATTCGCCGCGAGCTCGAGCCGATCCTCGCCAACGTCGTGGAGGGCAATGGTCTGATCTACATCGCCGGCGCCTTGGCCGACGACACGAGCCAGGACGTCACCGGCCAGACGCGGCAGGCGTTTGCCGATGTCGACCGCTATCTGGCGATGTGCGGCAGCGACAAATCGAAAATCGTGTCGGCGACGATATACGTCGCCGACATCCGTCTGCGCGACGCCATGAATGTCGCCTGGCTGGAATGGATCGATCCCAAGAATCTGCCAGCCCGAGCCTGCGTCGAGATGAAGATGGCGGATCCTCGCTGTCTCGTCGAAATCCAATTCGTGGCATCGAAATAGCGGTCGGAATCCATGAGCAGTGACAAGGCGCCCATCGGCACGCGTGCCGACTATCCGCACTTCCTGCCTATCCCCACGCGCTGGATGGACAACGATCTCTATGGCCACGTCAATAACGTGGTCTACTACTCCTATTTCGACACTGTGGTGAACCGCTACCTGATCGATCCGGGCGGCCTAGACATTCACAAAGGCACGGTGGTCGGCATCGTGGCCGAGACACAATGCCGGTTCTTCAAATCGTTCGCTTACCCTGAGGTGATCGATGCCGGATTGCGCGTCGGCCGCCTTGGCAATTCGTCGGTGCGCTATGAGATCGGCCTGTTCGGCGAGGAGGATACGGCTCGCGCGGAGGGGCACTTTGTGCACGTCTTCGTCGATCGCGCGAGCAACAAGCCGGTTCCCATGCCGCCCGGCATCCGCGCCGCGCTCCAACGTCTCGCGAGGGAATGATTCGCCGAACTCTCGCGCTTCTTGACGGCGAGTGTCGCCATTCTGCAATTCCTCCCGGAAATCAAACGACTGTGACACGCTAGCGCAAGACGTTAGCTACCCGGTTCAGGCATTTTGCCAATAGACGCTGAGAGGCGAGATGCGGCTGGTCGGGGAATACCATGAGGATTTCATCTTACGCGGCTGTGGGGCTGGCCTGGGGTCTGGCTCTCTCGGCCGAGGCCGCGTGGGCCCAAGGCATGGGGCTCGACGGACTGCATGCGCAGATGCGGGTCGGCGGCAAGGTTTGCATGGTCGATCACTTCCACACCGGCGCCAGCAGCGGCAAAGCCTCGCGCAAGGCCGCCGAGGCCGAGGCCGTCGCTGCGTGGTCGGGCTTCACGGCGTGGGAGTACGGCGACAACTGGGGAAGCTGGCGCCAGTCCGAAAGCAAGAGCATGAATTGTGATGCGTCGGGCGGAACCTGGTCCTGTACGATCGAGTCGCGGCCCTGCCGGCCGGCCGGCGGCCGTCCTCCGCGCCGGCGCTAGCTCTAGCTAGAATGGGTTCCAGGTTGGCTGCGGCGTAAAGCGGATGTAGCCGATGTTGGCTCCGAGCCTCAGCCCGAGACCGGACCGGATCGGCGCCATTACGACCTTTCCGTCCGTAAGGAATGTGACACCAACGCCGCCGACGACATAGGCCGAGCCGTCCACGCCTGTGAACCCGCTGAACAGCCTCTCGGGGTCATGCAACCTGTAAATCAAGAACATGGTCTTGGAGCCTTCGGCGCCCAGGTCGTACCCGATCGAAGGGCCGTGCCAATACACGTCGCGGGTGCCGCCGTTGCGGAGATAGAGCGTGCCCTTGCCGTAGCGCAGGCCCGCGATCAGCGCGCCGCCACCCTCGTTGCCCAGCACATAGGCGGTAGGCCGGCCGGACTTTGCGAATGCGTACTCGATGACGCTGGCTAGTCCCGTCGAGACCGTGCCGAAGAAGCCGCGCGTTGCTGCCCGAACCTCATCGATCGTATAGCCATCCTCCGTAGGTGCTGTCCCTTGAGGCAGAGGTGTATATTCCTTACCGGGCAGGGGCTGCACCGGCAGAACCTGCTCTGACGACTGCGGCCGCTGCTGGCTCATGCTGGACGTCCAGCCTTTGGTCGTCTCCGGCTTTTTCTCAGCAAGCCTTTCCTTTTCCTGCGGCCGGCCGGCGATCGCCGTCTCGCTCGGAGACTTCTTGGCGGCCGGCGGCGAGCCGGGGAGCTGCTTGGGCTGCGCCTGCGCCTGCGGAGTTTCCGCGCTGGCGCCGGCTGCCGCGCTATCGAGGCGCGCCAGGACGTAGTCGGTCTTGGCGCGCACTGTCGCCTGCAGCTCGAGCGCGGTTGCCTGCAATTCGGAGAGCTTGGCGCAACTTTCGGGAGAACTGGGCGCGTCCTCGGCGAGCCGGTCGAGCCGGGCCAGCAAATCCGCCGCCTTCTGGTCCAACGCCTCGCTGCGCTCGTCTGTGACAAGGGCTGTCGCCTTATCGATATACTCGTCTTCGCGCCAGCCGTTCTTGTCCTTCAGGCGGCGGAAGCCGGCCTGCATTTTGGGCTGGGTCTCGGCGCTGAGGCGCCGGAGCGCGGCGCCGGACTCGTTAACGATCTTGGCGAAGGAATCCCGCGAGCAGGGCTCGGCTGTTGCCGTCAAGTGGCTGCACAGGAACAAGCCGGCCGTCAGGCCCGCGGCGAGGACAAATCGTGTGCGTTTTGTGGTCGGGTGTCGAATCATGTGATGAGCTAGTCTGAATGCCCAATTTCGTCAAATCATTGTCCCGTCCCGGCGGCTGCCCGGTGCTAACCGGCGTGCGCCGGTGCGGTTCCCGCATTTGTTGGCACGCATGCCGCGCCTGCGAAGCGTCGCTGGCGTGCAATGCTAAGTCCAAACGCCAATAAGGACCCATCTTGCCCGGGATCACCCGGCGGGCTAACAAGGCGCCACTTGGGGCAGGAACCGGTCGCTTCCGGTCGATTTGGGCGCGCGCATGAGTAATGACGTCATTCTTGAGGCGCGTGATCTGACCAAGGACTACGCGGGGTTCCTCGCCGTGAGCGGCGTGAACCTGTCCGTGCGTCGCGGCACCATCCACGCGCTGATCGGCCCCAACGGCGCCGGCAAAACCACTTGCTTCAATCTGCTCACGAAGTTTCAGCAGCCGAGCCGCGGCACCATTTACTTCAAGGGCCAGGACATCACCTCCTATGCCCCGGCGGAGGTCGCGCGCCTTGGCCTCGTGCGCTCGTTTCAGATCTCGGCCGTCTTTCCGCATCTCTCGCTGCTCGAGAACGTGCGCGTCGCCCTGCAGCGCCAACGCGGCGCCTCGTTCGACTTCTGGCGCTCCAAGAGCGCGCTCGACGCCTACAACGCACGTGCCGAGGAGTTGCTGGAAGCCGTCGGCCTGGCCGACGCCCGCCACCTCACAGCCGTCGAACTACCGTACGGCCGCAAGCGCGCGCTCGAGATCGCAACGACCCTGGCGCTCGATCCCGAGATGATGCTGCTCGACGAGCCCATGGCCGGCATGGGCCACGAGGACATCGATCGCATCTCCGATCTCATCAAGCGCGTCTCCGCCAATCGCACCGTGCTCATGGTCGAGCACAACCTGTCGGTCGTTGCCAAGCTGTCGAACTGGATCACTGTGCTGACGCGCGGCCAGATCCTCGCTCAGGGCGACTACGCCACGGTCGCCAACGACCCGAAGGTGCAGCAGGCCTACATGGGGGTTGGACATGGCTGAGGCCGCTCTCTCTCGTGCTCTGCAGGCCACCGTCGCCGGCGACGCGCTGCTGCGGATCAAGGGCCTGCAGGCCTGGTATGGCGAAAGCCATATCCTTCATGGCGTGGACTTTGATATCCGCCCGGGCGAGGTCATGACGCTGCTCGGCCGCAACGGTGCGGGCAAGACCAGCACCCTCAAATCCATCATGGGGCTTATCCCCCGGCGCACCGGCAGCATCAGCTTCCAGGGCCGCGAGTTGATCTCGCTCGCGCCCGAGCGCATCGCCCGCCAGGGCATCGCCTTCTGCCCGGAGGAGCGCGGCATCTTCGCGAGCCTCACGGTGCGCGAGAACCTGACGCTGCCGCCGGCCGTCGCGCCGGGCGGCCTCGAGCTCGACGAGATTTTCGAGCTGTTCCCCAACCTCAAGGAGCGGTTGTCGTCCAACCAGGGCACCAAGCTTTCGGGCGGCGAGCAGCAGATGCTGGCCATCGCCCGCATCCTGCGGACCGGCGCCAAACTTCTACTGCTCGACGAGCAGGCGGAAGGACTGGCCCCCGTCATAATCCAACAGAGCGCCCGCACCATCCGCAGCCTCAAGGAGCGCGGCTTCACCATCCTGCTGGTTGAGCAGAACTTTCGTTTCGCTTCGACGGTGGCGGACCGCTATTACGTCATGGAGCACGGCCGCATCATCCACGGCTTTGCCAATGCGGAGCTCGAAGCCAACATGGGCAAGCTGCACGAATATCTCGGCGTATGACCGCGCCACGAAACATTTGAGTGAATTGAACGAGGAGCATACATCATGGTGATCAGAACGGTATCGCTGGCGCTTGCGGCCGCGCTCGCCGCAGCCGGCACCGCTTACGCGCAGACCACCGTCAAGATCGGCGTCCTGACGGATATGTCGAGCCTCTACGCCGATCTTTCCGGACAGGGCTCGGTGAACGCCGCGCGCATGGCCGTCGAGGATTTCGGTGCCGAAAGGAAGGGCCTCAAGGTCGAGATCATCTCGGCGGACCATCAGAACAAGCCCGACGTGGGCTCGACGATTGCGCGGCAGTGGCTCGACGTGGACAAGGTCGACGCCATCGTCGACGTCCCCAACTCCGCGGTCGCCTTGGCCGTCAACGGCATCGCCAAGGAAAAGAATAAGACACTCCTGATCTCCGGTGCCGCTTCGGCCGATCTCACAGGCAAGGCGTGCACGCCCAACACGGTGCATTGGACCTACGATACCTGGGCGCTGGCCAACGGCACAGGCAACGCCATCATCAAGACAGGCGGCGATACCTGGTTCTTCCTCACCGCGGACTATGCCTTCGGCCATGCACTCGAGCGTGACACCGAGGCCGTCGTTCTCGCCGCCGGCGGCAAGGTGCTCGGCAAGGTGCGTCATCCGCTGAACACCGCCGACTTCTCCTCCTTCCTGCTGCAGGCGCAGGCGTCCAAGGCCAAGATCATCGGCCTTGCCAACGCCGGTGGCGATACGACGAACACCATCAAGCAGGCGTCGGAGTTTGGTATCGTTGCGGGTGGTCAGAACCTCGCAGGCCTGCTCGTCTTCATCACGGATGTGCACGCACTGGGCCTGAAGACGGCGCAGGGCCTGATCTTCACCGAGACCTTCTACTGGGACAAGGACGAGCAGACCCGCGCCTTTGCCAAACGCTTCGCACCCCAGTTCAAAGGCGTGCATCCCACCATGGTCCACGCCGGTGTCTACTCCGCCGTATTGCACTACCTGAAGGCCGCTGAAGCCCTCAAGGACGTGTCCGACGGCAGCAAGGTCGTCGCCAAGATGAAGGAGCTGCCGACCGACGATCCTTTGTTCGGCAAGGGCACCATCCGAGCCGACGGCCGCAAGATCCATCCGGCCTATCTGGTGGAAGTGAAGAAGCCCGAGGAGTCGAAAGCCCCCTGGGATTATCACAAGGTTCGCGCCACCATCCCCGCCGATCAGGCCTTCCGCTCGATCGACAAGGGCGAATGCCCACTGGTGAAGTAGCGACGCAAGCGATACCCCGCCGGCCTACAAATCGGCGGGGTCTTTTTTTGGCCGATCTGACGCGAGCCCCAACGCATGTTCGACTTCCTGGGTATTCCGCCCCAAGCCCTGTTCGGGCAACTGCTGCTCGGTCTGATCAACGGCTCGTTCTATGCCTTGCTGAGTCTCGGCCTCGCCGTCATCTTCGGCATGCTCAATATCATCAACTTCACCCACGGCGCCCAATACATGATGGGCGCATTCGGCGCGTACTTTTTGCTGCAGTATCTTGGCATCGGCTACTGGTGGGCCCTTCTCATCGCACCCATCGTCGTGGCCATCACCGGCATCGTCATCGAGCGCACCATGCTGCGCTGGCTCTACAAGCTCGACCATCTCTATGGGCTGCTGCTGACGTTCGGACTGGCCCTCGTCATCCAGGGCATGTTCCGCCATCAGTACGGCACCTCCGGCATCCCCTACCCCATTCCGGACGCGCTGCAGGGTGGGCACCGGCTCACGTTTATGTTCCTGCCGAACTATCGCGCCTGGGTGATCGTATTCTCGGTCGCAGTATGCCTTGCGACCTGGATACTGATCGAGCGCACGCGGCTCGGCTCCTATCTGCGCGCCGCCACCGAAAACCCCGCGCTGGTGCGCTCCTTCGGCATCAACGTGCCGCGCATGATCACGCTGACCTACGGCGCCGGCGTCGGCTTGGCGGCCCTGGCGGGCGTACTCGCCGCGCCGATCTATCAAGTCAATCCGCTGATGGGTGCGGACCTTATTGTCGTGGTCTTCGCCGTCGTCGTCATCGGCGGCATGGGCTCGATCCTGGGCTCCATCATCACCGGCTTCGCCCTCGGCGTCATCGAGGGGCTGACCAAGGTCTTCTATCCGGAAGCCTCCAATACCGTGATCTTCGTCATCATGGCGCTGGTGTTGCTCATCAAGCCGTCGGGCCTGTTCGGCCGGGCCGCCTCCCAGACGAGTGCGGTCGAGCACGGCGGTGCTTCGGCGGCGGGTGATGGCGGGCGCAGTGCTCTGCTGTTCCTCGGTGTCCTCGCGCTCTTCTTCATCATATCGCCGTTCTTCATCTACCCGCTGTTCCTGATGAAGGCGATGTGCTTTGCCCTCTTCGCCTGCGCTGTGAACCTACTGGTCGGGTATTCCGGCCTGCTCTCGTTCGGGCACGCGATGTTTCTGGGCAGCTCCGCCTACGTCAGCGCGCATGCGGCCAAGGTATGGGGCTTCAGTCCGGAGCTGGCAATCCTCACGGGCACGGGCGCTTCCGTGGTCCTCGGCATCATCACCGGCGCGCTGACCATCCGCCGCCAGGGCATCTACTTTGCCATGACGACGCTCGCCTTCGCGCAGATGATCTATTTCTTCGCCCTGCAGGCGCCGTTCACCGGCGGCGAGGATGGCATTCAGGGCGTGCCGCGCGGCTTCCTGTTCGGCCTCTTCGACCTGCACAATCAGGTCACCATGTACTGCTTCGTGTTCGCCATCGTGTTCGGCACACTTCTCATGATGTACCGGATCATCCACTCGCCGTTCGGCGAGATCCTCAAGGCCATCCGCGAGAATGAACCGCGCGCCATCTCGCTCGGCTATCGCACCGAGCGTTACAAGTTGATGGCGTTCGTGCTGTCCGCCACCATCGCGGGCCTTGCGGGGGCCACCAAGGCCATCGTCTTCCAGCTCGCCTCGCTGACGGACGTGCACTGGTCGATGTCAGGTGAAGCTGTTCTGATGACGCTGGTAGGCGGGCTCGGTACGGTGTTCGGGCCTGTGATCGGCGCCTTCATCATCATTGCCATGCAGAACTATCTGGCCCAGTTCGGTCAGTGGGTAACCGTCATCCAGGGATTCATCTTCATCGTCTGCGTGCTGGCGTTCCGGCGCGGTATCATGGGCGAAATCGCCAATAAGATAGGAAAGCCGCTATAGCTTCCTGCCTACGGAGACCTGCCATGGGCGAATACAGCAAAGTCGACATCGACGGCCGCCTGATGATCGTCACGATCAACCGGCCCGACGTCATGAATGCCTTGCACCCTATGGCTAGCCAGGAGTTGTCGGACGCCTTCGACGCGTTCGCCGCCAACCCGGACCTGTGGGTCGCCATCATAACCGGCGCCGGCGAACGCGCGTTTTCGGCCGGCAATGACCTCAAGTATCACGCGGAGCTGCGCGCCCGCACCGGCAAGCGCCCCGTATCTCCGCCCAAAGGCTTCGGCGGGCTGACCTTCCGCCACGATCTCGACAAGCCGGTCATCGCCGCCGTCAACGGCGTTGCCATGGGCGGCGGGTTCGAGATCGCTCTCTCGTGCGATCTCATCATCGCCTCGGACAAGGCTAGATTTGCGCTGCCCGAGCCGCGTGTGGGCTTGGCGGCGGGCGGGGGCGGGCTGCAGCGCCTGCCGCGCCAGGTGCCGCTCAAGAAGGCCATGGGCATGCTGCTGACCGGCCGCCAAGTCTCGGCGCAGGAAGGCCACGAGATCGGCTTCGTCACCGCTGTCGTGCCGCATGCCGATCTGATGCAGGAGGCACGGCGCTGGGCCGGTATGATGCTCGAGTGCTCGCCTATGAGTGTTCGCGCCACCAAGCAGGCGGTCATGCGCTCGCTCGATGTTCCGGCCCTCGAAATGGCGATGCGCAACCTGAATTATCCGGCCTACGTAGCCCTCACCACGAGCGAAGACACCGTCGAAGGCCCCAAGGCCTTCGCCGAGAAACGCAAGCCGGACTGGAAGGGGCGCTGAACGCCCAAACGAGCATCACTTGAGGATGCTGGTGATCGTATCCCAGATGCTGCGTAGCCCGCCACCGGTGGAGGCTTGTGCCGCTCCGGCCGTGGTAGCCGCGGGCGCCGATCCTGCAGCCGCCGTCGACACCTGGGACATCTTTACGGTCTCGGGCGTCACTTCCTTAAACAGCTTCATCTGCGCCAGCGTCGCTGGGCCGGCGAAGCCATCGGCTTTCAGTCCGTTGGCCTTCTGATAGTCCATCAGCGCTTTTGCTGTGCCGGACCCGAACTGCCCATCGGCCGTCACGCCGAGTTTCTCCTGCAATGCCTTCACGGCGGTGCCGCGCGTGCCGTCCTTGAGCAGGATGAGCTCATAGAGGCCCATGGCCATGAAGGTATCGGGGCCGGCAATGCCATCGGCCGACAAGCTGTTTTTCTTCTGCCACTCCTTGAGCGCTGTTTCCGTTCCAGGTCCGAACTGGCCGTCCGCCGTCACACCCAGTTTGGCCTGAAGCCGTCGGACCGGCTCACCTGCGAGACCCTTCTTGAGTATTGCCATCGAGAACTCTCCGCTGCTCGAAATACTCCCCGTGCCCGGACCATACGCCTGCCACCGCCTGGAATAAAGGCGGGCACTTCTGCAGGGCAAAGATGGATTAACCCCAACGCGTGCTTTCGCGCCTAGCGTCTGTGCTACAACCTGTAGTGCGCGCGCGCCATGCGGCAGGCATCGTCGCCAGGGAGGCAGGCCCGGCATACCTGAGGCCGGACGTCATAGATGGTGCAGGCGGTCGCGACGCCGACCTCGCCCGAGAGCGCGACACACCGGTCGCCCTGGCAGCGCATTCGGCCGAGGCTGTCATCAACGAAAGCTGCGGGAATGCGCGCCAGATCGGCGTCCTCCTCGAGCGTGAATCTCGGCCATTCACGCGAGTAGGCGCAGCACGCCCCGCAACTTTGGCAGTTCGGGACATCGCCACCGTCGACCGGCGCCGCCCTTGTTATGGGAGGGTCACGCAGTATGAGAGAACCTCACGAGCGGTGTGCCGAAAAGGCCGGTCCGCCGACCGGCCGCTATTTCTTCTGCCGCGCCTTGCGCGCTGCGTAGCGCGCGTCGCGCTGGGCCTTGCGATCGGCTCGATCGGTTTCCTCGCGGATGACGCGCTCGATCGCCTCTCGCTTCTCCCGCGCAGCCCGCTCTGCCGCCTCGGTAGCCTCCCGCGCGGTGCGTTCGGCCGCCTCCTTCTCCTTTTGGATCTGGCGCTCGGCCTCACGTGCTTCGCGGGCCTCAGCGACGGCGGCACGCTCGGCGCGGCGCGCAATCACGGTGGGATCGTCTTCGGAGGGGCGGTTGCGGAACTGCTCGAGGAGCGCCTGGCGGGCCTTGGCGGCCTTTTCAAGCCTGTCGGTGACGTTCTGGTCCTTGTAACCCTTCATCTGAACTCCGTTGGGGCCATTTGGCCCATTGCGAATGCGCCAGTCGCTTAGTCCTGATCGCTCCGAACTGCAAGGCGTCAAACACGCCCATCATCGGGAATATTGAGGAGTGTTCCGCACGCCTTACAATGAACCGCATCAGGCTCGTGGCGCTGCAAACCGCACATCGGGCAGGGAAAGCGCACCCGGGCCGGATGGAGCAACGCGCGCGCCAAGCCCAGGAAAAACGTGACGCCGACGATCATGATGATAACCGAAATCAGGCGGCCGAGCGTGCCTGCCAGCACAATATCGCCGAACCCGGTGGTCGTCAGGGCCGTAACCGTGAAATACAGCGCATCGATATAATTGCCGATCTGCGCATTGGTATAACGCTGTGTCTCGTAGACGACCGCCGTCATGACGAAAATAAACACGGCAAGATTGACGGCAGCGAGGATCACTTCTTCGTTACGCCGAAAAAATCGACTGTCGGCCCGTAGTCGCGCCAGCACCCTGTAGGTACGCAAGAGCCGGACCGTGCGAAGGATGCGGAGAAAGCCACCAGCCTCGCCAGCCAGGGGCGCCAAAAACGATACGATCGCTACAGCATCGGCCCAAGTTGTGGGGTGCATGAGGTCGCGCACGCGGCGGCGGCTGATAGAGAACCGCGCAATGAAGTCCATGAGGACCAGCAGGCCGAGTATGAGGTCGATGCCCTCGATCAGGTTTGATCGCGGCAGAAACGATGTGCCGATGATGAAGGCGACTGTGGCCAGATCGAAGATCAGCAGCCCGTATCTGAAACGCACACCGAGAGGGGTCGAGGCCTCATATAACTCACGCAACATGTCGATAAGGGACAAGGGCGCATCGCCCTTGTTGGTTCTTCGCAGCATGGCTTTGCTGTCCTATTGAGGACCTGGAACTTGCGCTCAAATGACGTGCAGCGCCTTCGGGTTGCAACAATTCCCGGCGAGCGGGGTTCGGAATGTTTTACCCAGTCAACGGAGTTGACCATGGCTCAGATCACGCTGTATCACGCCGCCCCGTCGCGATCCTCCATCGTCCGCTGGATGCTCGAGGAATTGGGCCAGCCCTATGACCTTCGTCTTGTCAGCTTCAAGAAGGGCGAGAACCTCGAGCCCAAGTATCTTGCGATCAACCCGATGGGCAAGGTGCCGGCGTTGAAGCATGGTGACACGATTATCACCGAGGCCGCCGCCATCTGCACGTATCTCGCCGACGAGTTTCCGCAGGCCAAGCTTAACGTTCCGGTCGGTGATCCGCGGCGCGGCGTGTACCTGAAATGGCTGTTCTACGGCCCGAGCTGCGTGGAACCGGCCATCATGGACAGCGCATTCCCCCGCAAGGAGGCTCCGCCACGCGCCGCAGCCGGCTACGGCAGCTTCGACACGGTCGTCGACGTGCTGGCGAAGGGCGTGGGCGCCGCGGACCCTTATCTCCTGGGCAAGCATTTCACCGCCGCCGATGTGGTGATCGGCTCCGGCCTGCGCTGGGGGATGCTGTTGTTCAAGAAACTCCCCGAGCGTCCCGAGTTCATGGCCTATGTGTCCCGCATTGCGGACCGGCCCGCCCTCAAGCGCGCCATCGCCAAGGACCTGGAGCTACAGAAACAGCAGGAAAGCGCCTGATCGTCAGTATTCGTATTTTTCATAGCATTCCGCCTCCTGCGAGGGCTATCCTATCCAAGATAGGAGGGGCGGCTATGGACAATCGCGCGACGGTCGAGTCGTTTTTGGCATGCTGGAGCGTGCAGGACGTCGAGATGACGGTCGCGCACGTCCACGACGACTTGGTCTACGCCCTCTATATTTCCGAGGCCGCGTTGCCCTATGGCGGGGAGACGCGCGGCAAGGACAACGTGCGTACCGTGCTTTACGCCATCCTTGCCGAGTTCGACTATCTGCACTACGCGCCCGAGATTGTGTCCATCGAAGGCGAGGTGATCCGCGTGACTGCCGCCTTCGTCTATCACCACCGGCGCGCCGGCGAGAACCTGACCGGCACCAAGCGCATGGTGTTCCAGCTCGAAGACGGCCTCATCATCCGCATCGACGAGTATCACGATGCCGCCAAGGTGGAGGCGTTCATGCGCCTCGCAGCGCAACGTACCGAGGCTGACGAGGTCACGTCTCCGCCCGAGCTGCCGAAGGCGCGCCGCCGCCGGTTCAGCCCGCGGTGACCGTCACTGCGGCAGTTGCTTCAGCACGTTGCGCACCGGCTCGGTGTTCATCTGGAGGCGGTCACCCTTCCATTCCAGCTCGTCGGGCGGGATCATGACCGTGCTCGTTCCCAGGCGGAGCTGTCTGCCCATGTGACGAACACGGTAGCGAGCGTCAGTAATCGCAAGCTCTTCGACATGGTGATCTCCTTCACTCCGGAAAGTGGGGATGAAAAACGTGCACCGTGCGAGGCAGGTCGTCATCGGGACAACCCCGAAGATGCCGATGTGGGCAGCCCGGCCTCGAGGACTGAAATCTCACGCAGAGATTTTCTGGATTGCCTCGAACTCGGGGCCGCTCAACGCCTGCGCGGCCCCTTGCGGACGTGCACGTTCACGTCAAGGTCGACGTCCTCGACACAGCGCTGCTGCTGGCTGTGGCGGCTGCCAGCCCGCCACGGACCTTCCTGCAGGCGCACGTCCTCCACGTTGGCCAGTACGAGGCAGCGCCATTCCCCGCGCGGCGGTAGCTTGCTGCTGGACGAGCCGCCGAACTGAAAGGCCAGCACCTTCTCCTCTTCGTTGGTGTAACCGATGATGTGCGGGCAGAGTTCGCGATGGTGCCCGTTATATACGCACGTGATCTGCTTCTCCTCGAGAATGGCCCGGCGGAAAAGTTTGTAGGCGGCACTCGGCATGCTTCGGCGACTCTCAAGGTTTGCCTGCGCTCGCGCTTGTTGCCAGTATGCGCGCCGATTCCATCGGAGCCAGTGTCGATCGCATGCGGGGAACTTTTCGCGCTGACATTGAAGGGCTGCGCGCGGTCTGCGTCATTGCTGTGGTTTTGTACCACGCCTTTCCCGCCTGGCTGCGCGGTGGCTTCATCGGTGTCGACATCTTCTTCGTCATCTCCGGTTATCTCATAACCGGGCTGCTCCTCAACGAGGTCCAGCAGACCGGCGGCATCGACGTCCTGCGCTTCTGGGGTCGCCGCATCCGTCGGATCCTGCCGGCCGCGACGGTCGTGCTCTGCTGTATCGCCGCCCTGGCGCTGCTGTTCCCGGCGCTCGACACGCGGATGCTGAGCCGGCACATCCTGGCCGCGGCCTTCTTCTTTCATAACCTCCGGCAAGGTTGGGAAGCCGTCGATTATCTCGGCGCCGCGCACGACGACAATCCGCTGTTGCACTACTGGTCGCTCTCGGTGGAAGAGCAGTTCTACGCCGTGTGGCCCCTGGTGCTGGTCTGCACATGTTTCCTGTTTCGCGGCGAGACGCGCCAGCGCACGCTCACCGTCCTCATTGCCGCGCTGTGGGTGGCGTCTTTCGCTTACAGTGTTTATCTCACGCGCACGTCTCCGGTGTGGGCATTCTTCGATCCCCTCTCGCGCTCGTGGCAACTGCTGAGCGGCGCGTTTCTCGCGGCCGTCGAACCGTCGGTGCGCCCGCTCGGCGCCCGATTCGGCTACGCGCTCGGCTCGCTCTGTCTCGCGGTGCTCATGGCCAGCTTCGCGATGATCTCCAATCGCCAGCCCTATCCGGGCCTGATCGCCGCCATCCCGACGCTCGCCGCCACGCTGCTCATCCATGCCAATGCCGGCCGGCAGACCGGCGCGGCTGCGCTCCTCGCCCATCCGGCGCTGCGATACATCGGACGCATCTCGTTCTCCTGGTACCTGTGGCACTGGCCGCTGCTGGTCTACGGCGGCATGGCCTTTGGCGACGGCGTCGCACCGCTGGCGGCCATGATCGCGCTGTCGTTCGTGCTGGCGGCACTCACCTATCGCTTCATCGAGCAGCCCATTCGCCATGGCGCCACCTTCACCCGCGCGCTCGCCCCCACCTACGCGCTCGGCCTTGGTCTGATCGGCGCCGGCGCATTGACGGGCGTGGCCACGCGCCATCTCGTGCCCGACGGGGTCAATATCGGCGGCGGCGTCTCTGTCAGCGCCAGGACGGTCCGGCAGGACCGCCCCGCCATCTATTCCGACCGCTGCCTGCGCCGCTTCGCCGACATCGACTATCCGGTGTGCGCCTACGGTGTGCCGTCGGCTGCGCGCACCGTCGTCCTGTTCGGCGACTCGCACGCCGGCAACTGGTTCGAGCCGCTGAACGAAGCCGCCAAGGCCGAGGGCTGGCGTCTCCTGGTCCGCATCAAGGCATCCTGCCGGCCCGTCGACGCCGATCAGATCGCGCTGGAGGGCGGGCACGAGCGGCCCTACACCGAATGCAAGGCCTGGCGCGATGCCGTCCTCGCCGAGATCGATCGCGCGGCACCGGACCTGATCGTCGTCGCCGGCACCGGCCACGACTTGCCCGAGGAGGCCGAGCGCCGCGTGCTCGCGCGCCTTGCCGCTGCCGGGCGCAGCGTCATCGTCATGCGCGATACGGCCTGGTTCCCCGAGGAGGCCGTCGCCTGCCTGCGCAAGACCGGCGATCCCGCGCGCTGCGAATGGTCCCTCGCCAAGCTCCTCCCTCCGCTCAACTACCCCCGCACGCCCGACGCCGACCTGCCGCCGGGCGCGCGCATCCTCGACATGAGCCACCGCCTCTGTCCCGACGCCCGCTGCCGCGCCGTCCAAGCCGGCAAA
>CADEFX010000063.1 GCA_902826715.1 uncultured Hyphomicrobiales bacterium
GCAGAGTCGGAAATGTTGCCATCGATCTGGTATTGGCGCAGGCCGGCCGCCATGCTGCCGGCGAGCCCCAGCGCACCGGCGATGGCTTTTTCGCTCAAGCCGCGCACCCGGCCAGCTGCGGCTGCAGCACCGAACGCGTTGCACGTCCCCGTCGTATGAAAGCCCTTCGCATAGTGTGACGGGCCGAATGCAGTGACGATGCGGGCCACCGTTTCGTAGCCGGCCAGCACGCCGGCGAGAAAATCTTCGCCCCTGGCGCCGTGCGCCTCAGCTGCCGCAAGAGCCGCCGCGATGACGCTCGAGCCGGGGTGCACCGGCCCGACCTCCAGCGTATCGTCGTAGGTGTGGATGCGGCCGTGAAATGCATTGAGGAACGCGGCGTGTGGCGCCGCCAGGAGCAGCGTCGTGCCTATGACCGTGCAATCGGGTGCACCGCGCCATCCAGCCACGGCGGAACGGGCGGCTATCGCAGCGGGCACAGCAAGCCCCGCGCACATGACACCGCACGTATCGACGATGTGATCGTTTAGCTTGCTTCTCACGTCGGCAGGGATATCGCCGTATCGCAGATTGGCTATCCAGCGGGCAAGTTCGGCTACCGCGCTCATGACACGTTCTCGTCGACGGTTTGCGCAAGCGTCCCACCCATCGCGGCGGACGTCTGCTGCCCAATGGTGACGACGAGATTACCGGCGCTGTCGATTTCCGCCGCGCCGTGGCGACCGATCACGGCAGTCGATTCATCCTCCTCGACAACGGCGGGCCCCTTGAACGTCGTGCCGGGACGCAGGTCCGATCGCGCATAGACGTCGCAATCGATCATGCGGCCATCCTCCGGCATGAAGACCTGCCGCGTCCGCTTGGGCTCGGCTGTCGAGCCCCCGGCGACGGCAAGTTCGACGTCCGGGCTAGGTCCGCGTGCCAGAACGCGCCAGGAGACGATTTCGAGCGGAACGCCCGGATTGATCCGATGGTAGCGTAGTTGATAATGGTGGAGAAACTCCTGACCGACGCGCGCGACCTCGCCGGCACCGATAGTTCCCTGCGGCACCGGCACATTAATATCGAAACTTTGTCCGGCATAACGAACTGCCGCTTCGCGCGTCACGGTGATGTCTTGGGCTGCGACTCCGCCGCTGCGCACGTGCAGCCGGCCCTCGCTCTCCATCTCGCTCAGCAACTCGTTGATGCGCGTCGTATCGGCCGTCTCAAGTGGACTGGAGAACGAGCGCACCAATTCAAACGAGGTCGGTGCGATGAGAAACCCGATTGCCGACATGACGCCAGCCCGCGCCGGATAGATGACACGCTGTATTCCGAGCGCCATTGCGAGACGGTAGCCGTGCACCGGCCCGGCACCGCCGTAGGCGATCAGCGCGAACCGCCGCGGGTCCTTGCCACGCTCCATGCAATGAACTTTCGCCGCGCGCGCCATGTTGTCGTTGACGATCTCGTGGATACCCCAGGCAGCCCGCAGCAACGAAAGTCCGAGCGGCGTCGCGACATTCTCGAGGATGGCCTTTTCCGCGCGCTGGCGATCGAGTTTCAACCGCCCGCCGAGGAAGCCTTCGGGGTCGAGGTAGCCGAGCACGAGGTCGGCATCCGTCACGGTCGGCTGCGTGCCGCCCAGCCCATAGCACGACGGCCCAGGCGAGGATCCGGCGCTGTCGGGGCCGACCTTCAGGAGCGCAAGCGATTCGATGCGCGCAATCGAGCCGCCACCGGCGCCGATCTCGATCATCTCCACGACCGGCGCCTTGATCGGCAGGCCGCTTCCTTTGGCGAAGCGATACGCCCGTCCCACCTCGAACGCAGTCGATCTGGCAGGCTGCGCGTTCTCGATGACGCAGAATTTGGCTGTGGTCCCGCCCATGTCGAAACCGATCACGTCGGGCGATGAACCGAGCCTTCCGAAGTGTGCCGATGCAATGGCTCCTCCGGCGGGACCGGACTCTACGATGCGCACCGGATAACGCTCGGCCACATCCATGCTCATCGTGCCGCCATCGGACGCCATGATATTCAAGGCGGCGTTCAGCCCGCGCTCCTCCAGCGCCTGCGAAAGCCGCCGCAGATAGCGCTTCACCGCGGGCTGGACATAGGCGTTTGCCACCGTCGTGCTGGCGCGCTCGTACTCGCGGATATCGGGCATGACCTCGCTCGAAAGCGAGATGGCGAGATCCGGCACAGCCTTGCCCAAGGCATCGCGGATCGAGCGCTCGTGCTGTGGATTGCGAAACGCATGCAGGAAGCAGACGGCAACCGCCTCGATTGCGTCCCGCTTGAGCGCGGCGGCAACCTCCTCCACGTCCCCTAGATCGAGAGGCGTGACGACGGCTCCGGTCTGATCGAGGCGCTCGCCAATCTCATAAACCAGATGGCGCGGCACTAGCGGCATCGGCAGCTCGAGCTCGAGATCATAGATGTCGAACCGGCTCTCGCGTCCCATCTCCAGCAGATCGCGAAAGCCCTTCGTCACAAGCAGCGCGGTCCGGGCGCCCTTGCGCTGAATCAGCGCGTTGGTTGCGAGCGTGGTGCCATGCACCAGCCTGTCGATTTGCTCGGGATGCACCTGCGCATTGGCGACGAGATCCGTCACGCCGTCGAGAACGCCGCGCGCCAGATCCGCATAGGTCGTCAGAACCTTGCCGACGTGCAGGCGCCTCTCTTGCTTGTCGAGCAAGGCGAGATCCGTGAACGTGCCGCCGATGTCGACGCCGAGGGCAAAGCGGCCGGACTTCTCCTGCTTCATTTATCCGACTTTCCTTGCCCGGCGTCGGCGGCACCTAATCCGTAATCCCGGGCGGCGGCCGCCGGCGTGATGAGTCCCGTCTCCAGGTCGTGCATCACCGCTGCCTTATCGCGCCCTTCGGGAGCATACATTCCGCCGGATCCTGGGATTTCGAGCCTCAGACTATCGCCTTCGCTGAGGATCACCGGGAGCTTGTCGGGGATCGACTTGCCATTGAGCGTTACGCTGCCGGCAGCTCCATCCTTGCCGCCACGAAAGCCGCGCGGAGCAGTCTTGAGCTTGCCGTGCTCAGCGCGAATGGTGAGCGGAGCGGGCGATGTCGAGACGACCTCGAACACCTGTCCGAGCCCCCCGCGATATTTGCCGGCGCCGCCTGAATCGGGTCGCAGTGCTTTGCGCTGGACGCGCAACGGCATCACCGACTCGAGCACCTCCACCGGCAAGTTGGAGGAATTCGCGGGAAAGCTTATGCAGTTGAGCCCGTCCTTGGTGGCTCGCGCGCCCATTCCTCCCATCACGAACATCAGGTCCGAGAATGGCTTGCTGTTGGAGTGCTGCCCGGCAACGTACACGAGAAACTTATTGCCGGATTCCGCCAGCATGCGTTTGGGCACGGCGTCCACCAGCGCATCCAGAATGGCGATCGGCACGTAGTGTCCAGACGAAGGTTTCATCTTTACGGGCGCCGGAAAGCGCGGATTGAGGAATGAGCCTTCCGGTGCCACCACCTCGATCGGCGCGAATGTCCCGTCATTATTCGGCAAACCCGGCGCGGCTATGCATTTCAGCGTGTATGTCGCCCACACGTGCGTATAGACGAACGTGCAGTTGATGCCTTGAGTCGATTGCGGCGAGCTTCCCGCAAAATCGACCTTCACGCGGCCGTCCTCGACGTCGAGGCGCACGCGCACCGTCAAGGGCTCGTCGAACCCGTCCACCGACGTCTCGCCGTGATAGGTCCCGTTCGGAATGGTCTCGGCAATCGATTGCCGCATGATCGCTTCGGAGCGGCTCAGGATGGCGCCGCCGATATCATCGAGGTTGTCCATGGCATGCGCGTTCAGATATTCGCCGAGCTTTGCCTCCATGACGTGGCAGCCAGTCATGAGCGCGCGCACGTCAGACGCGATCTGGCGCGGCACGCGCACGTTGGCTTCGAGCATGGCAAAGAAGGTTTCGTTTTCCTGCCCGCCGATAGCCGCCTTCAGCGGTGGAATGATCAAGCCTTCCTCGAATACCTCGCGTGGTGACCCAGAGAGCGAGCCGCCGATATCGGCCATATGCGCCATGCATTCGGCAAAGGCCACGAGGCGTTTTTTGTAGAACAAGGGCATGACAACGGCGACGTCGTTCAAGTGCCCCATGATCCACCACGGGTTGTTGGTGACGAGCACATCGCCGGGATTCAACGTCGCCGCCGGGAACACCTTGAGAAGTTCCTTCACCGCAATCGACGTCGTCCCGGTCTTGGAGGCGATGGAGACGTCCGCGGCGAGCTGCCGGCCAAGGGGATCGTGGAGATGAACGCCGAAGTCGCGTCCCTCCACGACCACTTTCGACATCGAGGTCCGAACCACGGCATAGGCAGCCTCGTCCGTTACCGTCACCAGCCGGTTCCACAGAATCTCGAAATCGATGGGATCCAGCGGCCGCGCAGATCGCGTTCCCGACGTCGTGGATGAGTCGTTCATTCCGGCAACTGTTTCCTATCGGCGATCAGCTGCTGATCGGGATGTCGACATCCAGCAGCGGCGCATGCTGCTGGGCGCCATACACGTCGGTATCGCCGATATCGCCAGCCGGTATGCGCCGCGGCACAGTGGCCTTGAACGCATTGCCGGCGTCGTAAACCGTGAAAAGGACGTCCGACGGTTTCACGTGATAGAGGCGGGCGATCAGGTCCGCGTTGAGGACCTGCGTTTTCTTAACTTTCTCGAACATCGCCTTGTCGGAAAAGACCACGTCGATCGTGACTTCGAAAGGTCCCGCGTTCTTGCTTTTGCAGACCTGGGCAATCTCGCTGATCTTTGCCATGACTACACCATCTCGTATTCGATCGGGAACATGCTGAGCGGGTCGACATCCTTGACGACGTGGAAGACGGAGAACCGATAGGCCGGACCCGCCTCGATGTCGGACGGTGAGAAGGGAAACGCCATGTTGCCCTCCTTGCAGAGCCGCCCCGGAAAATCGACGTGTAAGGTATTGACGCGCGCAATCGAGAGCACCGCGTTGGCAATCTCCTGCGTCTTGCCGATAACCTCGACCAGGATGCCGAGTTCGTGGGACCGGCTCTCCTTGACAGGCTCCCAGTCCCCCATGACCCCGTCGCGGCCATAGACCCGATAGATGAGCTTGTACTGATCGGGTTCGACGCCGAACGCCCGCGCCTTGGTCACAATGTTTTCCCTGACCGACGCGAGATAGCTGTCCCACTGCCCGAGAAGGCCGGGATCGCGCGTGCCGCAAATCGTGATGGTGCGATAGCCGGCGAGCTCGGCGCCTTCGAGCTTTACGGTGTAGGGCCGCGCCTCCCATTTCATGCCCGAGATCTTCACGGCACGGTCCGACAACGCGTCGAACCTGCACTCGGACGTATCGAGAAGGCCGCCGGGCTCCACGTGGTAGCAGGGGCTGGAGTTCTCATGCAGGCTGTGGTTGGCAACGGACATCGGCGTACACTTGCGGATCGGGTTCATCGCCTCAACGATGACGCCATCCTCCTGCACCGTCGCCACCAGGCAATCGTGGCCCTTGGGCAGTGCTGCGGTAGCGCCGCACTCAAGCACCTTGCCGGCAAACCAGGCCGGACCGGGCGGGAGCTGTGCGCGCGTTGCGCACGCTGCCCATGGCGCAGGATCACTGCTGCGGCCCGCCAGCACGACTTGCGCGCCCTCATCGAGTGCCTGCATAAACGGCTCCGGTCCCATCATGCCGACAATCCGCTCGGCCCGGTCGATAGCGCCGTTATCGAGGTGGGGCGCGGCCTTCAGGGCTTCGATCTGGCCCTCGGCAAGTTTCTTCTTCACCCAGCTCTTGGATTGCTCTGCGTGGATCTTGGCGAGCTTGAAGCGATGTCCGTTCTCACGCGCGACTTCGCGCACGATGTCGACGACTGCCTGCAGGTGAGGCTCGCCGCCGGCGCCGCCGCAGCTCGAGATCACCATGGGGATCTTGGCGGAAAGCGCCGCCTCGAGCATCAGCGCAATATCGCGCTTCATCGCCATTTTGGAGTTGAGGCATTTTCCGGAACCGAGATAGTGCGGACCCGGATCAGTCGAGCCGCCGTCCACGCCTATCATGTGCGGCTTGCGCGCAATCCCCTCTTTCAGAGATTCTTCGGGAAACCCGTAGCCGAGAAGGCCACTTGTCGACAGCAAGCGATATTCTTGCATTACGCTTCCTCCTCTTGCTCGTTTTGGCGTCGCTACTTTTTTACGCCCTAATTCTGATTAGCTAACTTGACCATACCTGTATAGACGAGTATGGGTCAAGCGGGAGATTGAAATGCCTGAGACTGCTCCAATTTATCACCGCATCCAGGAAAGCCTGCGCCAGGACATTGCGACCGGGCGTTTCTCGGAAGGTGACAAACTTCCTTCCGAATCCGAGCTGGCGCGCACTTTCTCCACGACTCGCGGAACCGTCAGACACGCATTGTCGCGTCTTGAATACGAAGGATTGATTCAGCGCGAAGCCGGCCGTGGCACCTTCGCAACCCCAAGCCGCGTGCAATCGCGCATCGACACACGGTTCTACAAATCCTTCGAAGAGCAGGTGGCGTCGCAAGGCGCCAAGGTTTCGCTCACGCTGCTCAGCTTCGAGGCGTGCCGCGCACCTGAGAACATCGCTCAGGCTCTGCACCTTCTGGCCGGCACCGAAGTTTACCGCCTGCGCCGTCTCCGCCATGTCGACGGCGAAGTGCTCGGCTACGAGGACCGCTGGCTTTTGCGCGAGCTGGCACGCAAGCTCAAGCCCTCCGCGCTCAAGACCGAGTCGGCGGTTGCGCTCCTCAACTCCGCCTTGCAGGCCCCACTCGGGGAAATCGAGGTTTTCGTTCGTGCCACGATAGCAACGGACGAAGTCGCCAAGCTTCTGGAGTTGAGAAAAGGCGCCGCCGTGCTTGTCCGCGCGCATTCCTTCTACGATGCGGATCGTCGTCCCGTGCTGACTGGCCAAGCCCTGTATCGCGGCGATCGCTACCAGTTCGCCTATGCCCTGCCCAGTCCAGCGGCGAACGGCCGCGGAAGCGCCGTGCCATGAACCACAGCCAGGACACGTGATGCCATCTGTCGATCCCATCGTATTGGAGCTGATCGCAGAGGGTCTGACGTCAATGGTCCGCGAGATGCGCACCATTGTCATCCGCACGGCATATTCGGCCATGATCCACGAGGGGCACGACTTTTCGTGCGCGGTGCTGACGCCCGACGGTCACCTGCTCTCGGCCTCGGAGGTAGATCAGCCTACTCATCTGTCTGCCTTGCCGTGGTCGGCACGTACCATTCTGGCGCGGTACGCGGGAGACATTCGCCCCGGCGACCTGTTCATCCACAACGATCCCTACACCGGCGGCACGCACTTGAACGATGTCGTCGTGCTCCATCCCGTATTCACCGAGGGACATCTGCTCGCGCTCCTGGGCGTCATGGCACATTGGCAGGATGTGGGTGGCATGGTGCCGGGCAGCCTGTCCGGCGGCGCCACCGAGATCTACCAGGAAGGCATTCGCATTCCTGCGATCCGCATTGCGCGCGAGGGCAGGATCGTGCCGGAGATCAGCGATCTCGTCTTCGCCAACATGCGCCTTCCCGACGATCGTCGGGGCGACTTCAACGCCATGGAGGGCGCCTGCCGCATCGCCGAGGCGAAGCTCATCCGCATGACCGGCCGCTGGGGCGTCAATACATTCGTCGATGCGGCCGGCATCCTGCTCGATCGCGCCGAAGCCCGTTTGCGGTCCGAAATCGCCAAACTGCCGGAAGGCGACTACGCCTACGAGACCTATCTCGATCACGTGGGCGGAGGCGATGCGAGGCCCTTGCCGTTGCGCGTCAAGCTCACCATTGCTGCCGGTGCCATCCACGCCGATTTTACGGGTTGTCCGCCACAAGTGCCCGGACCAACCAATCTGGGACCAGCGCACGCGTGGACCGCCACCTACACGATGGTCAAAGCCTTTCTCGATCCCAACAGCCCGATCAATGCGGGTGCGCTGCGTCCCATCCAGGTCACGGCTCCGCTCGGCACGGTCATAAATGCTCGTCCGCCGGCCGCATGCGGCGCCATTGGCGAGGTACGGCGTGCGCTTGAAGGCTTGATTATGGGTGCGCTCAGCATGGCCGATCCAGAGCGCAGCGTCGGCGATCTCAAGGGTGCTTCCAATATTACAACCATAGGCGGGTTCGATACGCGCCGCGCCCGCGGCTTTGCGTTTGTGGAGTTTCCCGCCGGCGGTACGGGAGCGTGGAGGGGCGCAGACGGCAACAATGCGGTTCGCAATTTCGCCGAGGGAGATTTGTCCTCCATTCAGCCGGTCGAGGCCATCGAGAACGTCTACCCGCTGCGGGTCGAGCGCGCGATCCTCCGAGAAGGCTCCGGAGGCGATGGCAAGCGTCGCGGCGGTCTCGGATTGCAAAGGGAAGTCCGCGTACTGTGCGAGGAGGCAGCGTTGTCGGTGCTGTCGGATCGCAATACGATACCGCCTTATGGCGTGCGGCAAGGTTTGGGGGGCGCTCCGAACCGTTTCTCGATCGTACGTGACGGTCAGGAAATGGCACCTTCACAGCTCCCCGGCAAAGTGACCGGCTTCAAGATGCGCCGGGATGATGTGCTGGTGATGTGCACCGCGGGCGGAGGCGGGCTGGGCGATCCGCTCGATCGCAACCCGGCCGATGTCCTCAACGACGTCCGTTACGGCTACGTACCCTCCGAAAAGGCTCGCACTGTTTACGGCGTCGTACTGATCGCGGACCAGGTCGATGAGGGAAAGACCCACGCTCTCAGACAAAGACTCCGGTCCCGGCGCACTCATCTCGTGTGCGGTCTGCTTGAGGGTGCCGAATTCCTCGACAACAGACGCGTAGCAGCATTGTCGCCAAAGACCGCGGCGCGGATGGATCTCGCTCCCGGAACGCTCGTCGAGGTGCCCAACGCTTCGGGACCATCGCTGCGCGCCTGGGTCAGAACGGATGCGAGCCTACCTGACGAAATCTGCGCACTGGGCTCATCGGCTTTGACGACACTCGGGATACACGCCGGTGCGCGCATCTGGGTACGGCGCGTCCCCTTCGAGGGGACGATCGTGCAATGAGCCTTGCGATGGATCGCCAGCATATTGTCGGCATCGACGTGGGAGGCACGTTCACCGATGTCGTTCTGTTCGATATCGCCTCCGGACAGCTCACCGTTGCCAAGGTGCCGAGCACGCCGGCAAATCAGTCCGTCGGCGTCATGAACGCAATCCGGTCCGTGGAAACGGACCTTGGTCGCCTGCAACGTATTGCGCACGGAACGACCGTGTCGACAAATGCCTTGCTGCAACGCAAGCTCGCCCACGTAGCTCTTGTCACGACCAGAGGGTTTCGCGATACGATCGAGATCGGCCGCACGCGGCGGATGATTCCGAGCCTCTACGACCCGACGTTCATCCGCCCGGCGCCGCTTGTGCCGCGGCCCCATCGTTTCGAGGTCAGCGAACGCCTCGACGCCCGAGGCGCCGTTCTCGTCCCGCTCGATCCCGCCGAGCTCGATGCCGCCATCACCGCGATCCGAGACGCAGGCGTTGCCGCGGTGGCCGTCTGCTTTCTTCATTCCTATGCCAATCCCCAACACGAACGCGCTGCCGCGGAGAAAATCCGAGCTGCGTTACCCGATATCGCCGTCGTGACCTCGGCTGAGGTGGTGTCCGAGTTCCGCGAGTACGAGCGCTTCTCGACGACGGTGATTAATGCCTCGTTGATGCCCGTCATGGGTCGCTACATCAACGCGCTCGATCGTACACTCGTCGCCGCCGAGTGTCGCGGACGCCTGTTCACGATGTCATCGAGCGGCGGAACGATGGACGTGGCAACGGCATGCCATCTTCCGGTGCGCACGATCCTGTCCGGTCCCGCCGGCGGCATAGCCGGCAGTCTCTGGGTCGCCGGCGCCATGGGCCTCACGGATTTCATCACGTGCGACATGGGCGGCACCAGCACCGATGTGTGCTTGGTCGAAGCAGGGCAGCCCGCGACCGTTACCGAGGTCGCCTTTGCGGGCTACCCTATCAAGGGGATGCAGATCAGCATCAATACCGTCGGCGCGGGAGGTGGCAGCATCGCCTTCAGTGAGGCCGGGAACACCCTGCGTGTCGGGCCGCTGAGCGCCGGCGCGGAACCGGGCCCCGCTTGCTACAGCCGCGGCGGTACGGAGCCCACCGTGACTGACGCCAACATGGTGCTCAACCGCATCGGCAACAGTCGCCGGCTTGGCGGACATATCGAGTTGGATAGAGCCCGGGCCGTGCAAGCAGTGGCAGAGCTGGCGGCCCGCATCGGTGTTGGCGATGTAGCGCACCTCGCGGAAGGCATTGTCCGCATCGCCGTCACCCGCATGGCCAGCGCCATTCGCGAGATCACGATCGAGAAGGGGCACAATCCATCGGATTTCGCGCTGATGGCATTCGGCGGGGCTGGTCCCATGCACGGCACGGCTCTGGCAGAGGAGCTTGGCATCAACACGGTCGTGGTCCCGATCCATCCCGGCAACCTTTCAGCGCTCGGTCTCACTGCGTCGGATCAGAAGTACGATCTGGTGCGAACTTTCCTGCGTCCGCTCTCGGACACCACGGACGAGGATCTCGAGGCTCAGCTTGATGCGGCAATGGCGCAGGCAGCAGACCTGCTGGAATCACGCGGATTCGCGCCCGACGCCATAGGTTGCGAGCATTCCGTCGACATGCGCTATGCGCGACAGGCTTTCGAGATCACCGTTGCGATGCCCGAGCGCCCCGCGTCCCAGGCTCGGCTGCGCGCCGCATTCTTTGCCACCTACGAGCGTTACTACGGCCATGTTGATCACACAGCGGAGATCGAGATCGTCAACATTCGCACCACGGCCGTGGGGCGCATCCGGAAGCCGAGCTTGACGCCTGTTCCCGACGCCGCGGCAACGCTGAAGGATGCCGTCCTCGGACAGGTCGCCATGATCGTTTCCGGGCAAGACGTTAAAGCAACCGTCTATGATCGCGCCAAGCTGCCGAGAGATCAGCCCCTCACCGGTCCGGCCATCATTGAAGAGCTGGGCTCTACCACGGTGGTGCTGCCGGAGTGGAGCTGCCGGCGCGATGCATACGGCAACCTGAAACTGACGCGACGTTGATAGAGACGGGTGAACATCCGGCTATGGAGGAAACGATGGAAAATGCAGTTCGCCGCAAACTGAAACAAGGCGAAACGGTCATGGGCATGATGCACTTTACCGCCAGCCCGATGCTGCTCGAGGTCATGGCCGCAGCCGGATTGGACTTCGCCATCATTGACATGGAACATAGTCCGATCGATCTGGGCAGCGCTGCGCATCTCGTCCGGGCGGCGGATGCGGCCAACCTCACGCCGTTCCTGCGCGTGCCCGACGTCGATCCCGGCTTGATCAAGAAGGTCTTGAACCTCGGCGTACGCGGCATTGTCATTCCCCATGCGACCGTCGACCGCTGCAAAGCAGCGGTCGAAGCCTGTTTCTATCCACCGCGCGGCGACCGCGGCTCCTGCCCGGCCGTCCGCTCAGCGCGCTACGGTCAAGCCGACTGGGACAGACACATGGGCGAGATCAACAACGAGACCGTCATCGTGCCGCTGATCGAGGACAAGGAGGCACTGGACCGCATTGAGGAGATCGTGAAACTCGATGGCGTCGACATCATCTTCCTTGGTCCCTTCGACTTATCCGTGGCCTTGGGGGTGCCGAAAGCGACGTTCGACCACCCGTTGATGGCTGCAGCTCTTGAGCGCGTCGTTGCCATCGCCAGCCGCCACGACAAATACGTGATGACGTCCGTCGGCGACCTCATCGATACGGGTTATGCGCGCAAGATACTTGCCAAGGGCGTGCGCATGATCAGCTATAGCGCCGATGCGCTGGTCTTCCTGACGGCTTGCCAGCGTATTGCCGCGCTTAAGACAGCTGAGCCGTCTGCTGTTGCCGCCGAGTAGGTCGCGTTAGTTGTCCTCCGCCGCACCGAACGAGATTGCAGAGGGCAGCAGCACCGGAGACTGGTGGTTCCGGCTCTCGGTATTGACCATGTCGCATGCGGTGGGCTCGCTCGGCATGATGAGCGTCCTCGCGGTCGCGCCGCTGATCCAGCGCGATCTGGCGTTGACGGCCACGCAGTTCGGGCTCCTGGTTGCCGTTTATGGCGGCAGCCAGGTTCTGGGAAGCCCGCTTGCCGGCCAGATCGCCGACCGGCTCGGCGTCGGGCGTACGCTGGCGCTCGCCATGGTCATCTTCACACTCTCGATCCTGGTGGTCTCGCAAGCGCACGTTCTGACAGGCGCGCTCATCGGGGTGGCCGGATTGGGCATCGGCTATGCCTTCATCAACCCAGCCACCGCACGCGGCATCATGGAATGGGCGCCACCCAGCCGGCGCGCAACTGGAATGGGCATCAAGCAGACGGGCGTACCGATGGGCGGCATCCTGGGCGCGGGCGCGGCCCTGCTAGCGTCGTTGATCGACTGGCGGATGACGCTCGCATGCGTTGCTGGGCTGTCGCTGCTCGCGGTAGCGCCGTGCCTCAGTCTCTCACGGCTCGATCGTCCAAGAAGCGGCCCGGCGCGCTCGTTTCTCCGCACATGGCCGAGCCTCCTGACCAATCGCAATCTCGTCGTTCTCAGTCTCGCCACCGCCGGCTTGAATATGTGCCAGGCAAGCTTCTTCGGCTTTCTCACACTCTTTGCCAAGGACAGCATCGGTTTCAGCGCGGTAACTGCCGGCCTTTGCCTGGGTGTGTCGCAAACCGCGGCGGCTTGTGGCCGGGTGCTTTGGGGGGTTGTCGGCGACCGCCTGTTCGGCCGGCGTCGCAAGGTTCTCTATGTCTACGTCGCCGCGCTCGCGTCGGCCCTTCTGGCAGTCTTCGCTCTGGTACAGCCGGGGTGGCTCGCATTCCTGCTTGTTATGGTGACGTTCCTGGGTCTCACCGTCGGCAGCTATGCTGCGATCGTGCAGACCATGGTCGTGGAATCGGTAGCGCCGCATGACGCCGGCGCCGCCTCAGGATATTTCCTCTGCGTCATCTCTCTCGGCAATATGTCGGGACCTCTCCTGTTCGGCGCGATCGTCGACCAAAGTCAGAGTTATGCCGCCGGATGGGTCCTCCTCTCTGTTATCGGCGCGGTGTCGACCGCCGCCATCATGATCGGCTTTTCAGATCGTCGTCAGTGGCGAGAGCACTCCGTTGCCTCCCCGAATTGATCCGGTCGTTCGTTTTGGAGCACCAAATGGTGGGTTGCGCGGTGGGTTCGACTTTCCCCACAGGCATTTTTCCAAATTGAATCAATAAGTCTCGCATCCCTCTCCATCCGCCATCTTACCTAACGTGCGCAGCCCCGCTTTCTCCGGTCGCGCAAGCAGTACGGCCCAAATGCGCTTCCGTTTTTGCCTACATTGAGCTCGTGCATCCAACCGATGACATTTCGGGACACGAGTCCTCGTGTCGAACGCACCGAACAACGGGCTCGCCGGCACTTGATCCGACGACAGGATATCCAGAATGCCGGTGCACAAACAGTTGCCGCGTCGGTGCCAAATTCACTCGGTCGCCTCTCCGATCAACAAGAAGTTGCGAGACGGTCCCCTAATGCATCCCTCCTCGCACTTGGCGCTCGTTGACCGTTACATCGAGCCAGCCGAGCGGTGTGGCTTGGGCACGATCACCAGCTCGCAGCAGGACGGTGGTGGTCGAGGATTCGACGACGGCGGGACCTTCAACGATCTGGCCGACACCGAGCTCATCGAAACCAAAAACCGGGATCTCCTGCCAGGCACCCAAATAGACGCGCCTGCGTGAGAGTGGCGATGAAGATTTCACCACGTTTCGCGCAGGCTCGGCCGGGACCGGAGGCAACTCGCCGATCGCTGCCACCCGCGCGTTGACCAGCACCGCTTCCTGATCTCGCAACGAATAGGTGTAGAGCTCCTCGTGCCGCCCGTGAAAGGCCTCGGCCATCTGTTGCATGAGGTCGCCGCGCGGCCAGTCCACCCGGTCCAGCTCAACTGCGATCTCGAAAATCTGCTCGCCGTAGCGCATGTCAGCCGAGCGCCTCATGCGCACCGGCCCCTCGAAGCGTGCGGCGGCTAGCCGCTCGCGTCCGTCCGCCTCCATCTCGTCGAACATGCGCCGCAAGTCCTCGGGCGCCAGCGCACTGGCATCGCCAATGTGCGTGCGCGCAAGCTCATAGCGCAAGTCCGTCGCTAGCATGCCCCATGCCGACAGCACGGCCGCGAGCCTCGGAACGATGACGCGCCGCAAATCGAGGTGGCGGGCAATGTCGGTGATGTGCAGGCCGGCCGCGCCGCCGAACGAAAGCAGCGCGTAGCGCCGGGGATCGATGCCGCGACGGACGGACACCAGCCGCACGCCTTCCGCCATCCGCGTGTTGATGACGCGGTGAATGCCTTCCGCCGCGGTCATGCGATCGACGCCCAGCGCCGCGGCGATTCTGTCGACGGCGGCTTCGGCGGCGGCCGCGTCCAGCTTTGCCCGGCCGCCCAGGAAGTTCGCGGCATTCAAGTATCCGAGCACGAGATTAGCATCGGTGACGGTGGCGACCGTGCCGCCGCGGCCGTAGCAGGCCGGGCCAGGCATGGCGCCTGCGCTCTCCGGGCCAACGTGCAGAACGCCTCCGGCGTCCACCTTGGCGATGGACCCGCCGCCGGCACCTATGCTGACGATGTCGAGGCTCTGCAACCCCACTCGGTGTCCCGCCAGACGGCGATCGGAGGAGATCGCTGCCTCACCGCCCGTGATCAACGAGATGTCCGTGCTGGTCCCACCCATGTCAAACGGGATCAGATCTCCAAGGCCGATCAGGCGGGCGACGTGGCGGCTGCCGGCGACGCCGCCTGCGGGTCCCGACAACACGGCGCCAGCGGCGAGACTAATGGCGTCTGCCACCGTCGCCACGCCGCCGTGCGACTGAATGATCAGCATCGGCCCGTCGTATCCGGCCTCGCGCAGCCGAACTTCCAGACGCTGCAGGTAACGCTCCAGCGCCGGTCCGACATAGGCATTCACCACGGTCGTGCAGGTGCGCTCGTACTCCTTGATCTGAGGAATGACATCGCATGAGAGGGAGACGTAGCTGTCGGGCATGGCCGCGCGCACGACCTCGCCCGTCATGCGTTCATGCGCCGGGGTGCGATAGCTGTGGAAGTAGCAGACAGCGACTGAGTCCACTGTCTCGTTCTTCAGAGCATGGATCGCCTGCGAGAGCGACGCCGTATTCAGCGCCGTCTCGACACGGCCATCGGCGCGGATCCGTTCTTCGACTCCGAGGCGCCGGTCGCGCGGCACCAACGGCTCCGGAGGCGGCATGCGCAAGTTGTAGCGATCGTCCTTGAGACCCTCGCGCATCTCCAG
The DNA here is from genome assembly GCA_902826715.1 of uncultured Hyphomicrobiales bacterium. Lineage (GTDB taxonomy): Bacteria > Pseudomonadota > Alphaproteobacteria > Rhizobiales > Hyphomicrobiaceae > CADEFX01. The sequence continues at coordinate 15,369 of CADEFX010000063.1, forward strand.
GACGTCGATATGGCCTTCGGTCGTCAGCAGCCCGACACGTGCACCCTTGCGCTCCAGCAGGGCGTTGGTGGCGACAGTCGTGCCATGGAAGATGCGTTCGGTGTTGCCCAACAGAGCGCCGAGTTGCGTATCGAGCGCTACCGCGAGGAGAGCCAACCCGTCCATGACGCCGACCGACTGGTCTGCGGGCGTCGAGGCGGTCTTGGTGTGAACCACTCGCCCCGTCCCGTCCACGGCGACAAGATCCGTGAACGTGCCGCCGACATCGATGCCGATCTTGTAGGACATGATCAGCGCGCCTTGCCGCCGGTTACGAAGCCGAGCGCGGCATCACGAGTGCGATCGTCCGCGCGGCGCGAGTCAGGATCGCCCCAACCGCCCCCGCCGCCCGACTTTGCGGCTATCACATCACCCGGCTTGATGACGATACCAACTTCCTTGGTCTTCAGCGGCCGATCGGGCCGGCCTTCCGAGCGCAGCAGGTACGTGTGCGGCGCGCCATCCAGGCCGCCATTGATGCCACAGGCACCATACTTGATGCCGTCACCCGCCGTGTTGGCGACGGCCGGCTCGGCGACCTCCACGGCAAACTCCAGGTCGCCGCCCGGCCCGCCGCGAAACTTGCCGTCACCGCCGCTGTCGGCTCTGAATTCATGACGGTGGAAGAATAGCGGGAAGCGAACCTCCGCAACCTCCAAGCTGCCGAACTTGATGCCGCCGGCGGCCTGCCACTCGCCGGCGCCTGGCCAGCCGTCGCCGGCCGGCGAGGCGCCGCCGCCCGGACGGGCCTGGAACAGGTGCCAGATGAAGGACTTGCGATTGCGCGGATCGACGCCCTGGATGGCGATGCGGAAGCGGCGGCCCCATCCCGCCATGGCGCGATCCGGGCAAGCAGGTGCCAGCGCCTTGATGATAGCCTCGATGATCTCCTGGCCGCAGCAGTTGGTCGACAGCGTGACCGGCTTGCCTGGCCGCGGATGCACGATGGTTCCTTCGCGCGTGATCAAAGTGATGGGGCGGAATGCGCCGTCGTTCTTCGACGTCTCGGGATCGATCAAGTACGACAGCGCCACCACAACCGCCGAATACGTATTCGGGTAAGCCGAATTAATGAAGCCATCCACCTCCTCGTGGCAATCGGAGAGGTCGACTTCCAGGTCGCTGCCGCGCTTGGTGACCTTGGCGCGAATGTGGATGTCCTTGAAACGGTGGCCGTCGTCATCGATCATCGCCTCACCGTAGTAGACCCCGTCCGGCCATTGTGAGATGACGGCGCGCACTTGGCGTTCGGCGCCATCCAGAACCGCCTCGATGGCGGCATGCGTCACCGCTGAGCCGAATTCCGCCAGTAGCGCCTGCAGCCTGCGCTCGCCGACGCGGGCCGAACCGATCATCGCCGCCAGATCGCCGCGAAAGTCGCGCGGATGGCGGACGTTCAGCACCAGCAGCTCGTTGACGTCGTCGATAAGTTTGCCGCGGTCGTAAAGTCGCAGCGGCGGCACGCGCAGTCCCTCGTGCCAGATTTCCGTGGCGCCGGGGTTATAGGCGCCATGGGTGGCGCCGCCGATGTCGCTCTGATGCGAGCGGTTGATCGACCAGAAGGCCAGCCGGTCGCCGTCGAATACCGGCACGAACGCCGTCAGGTCCGGCAGATGATTGCCACCATGGTAGGGATCGTTGAGCAGGTAGACATCGCCCGGATGAATGCGGCCCTTGAAGTAGGCGTGCACGGACTTCACCGCCCACGGCAGCGCGCCGACGTGGATCGGCACGTGCTCGGCTTGCGCGATGAGCCGCCCGTCGGGATCGCTCAGCGCGGTGGAGAAATCGCGACTGGAATTGAGAATTTGTGAGTACGAGGTGCGCAGCATCGCCTCCCCCATCTCCTCGACGATGGCGCGCAGCCGGTGCTGCACGACAGAGACGGTGATGGGATCAACAGTCGCGCGATCGGTCGCTGCCATCGGGAGCCCTGCAGTCTGTCTAGAGAATAAGGAAGGCGCACTGCGAGCATCAGACCGCATCATCCTGCAGCAGCGGCCGATGGATGGCGCAGAAATCATCCACGGCATCGATGAAGGCGTCGACGTCCTTGTCCGTGAGCGGCAGGCACAGGGCCGAGAGGCCGCGACGCGAGAGAAAGAAGCTGCGCTCGAGCATCTCCAGATGAAACAGCGCCTGCCGCCTTGGATCGCTGACGACGTCGGTGGGACGCCTCAGAGGGCGGCGGTGCATGTGGATGACGTTCAGGGAGCCCTGTCCGAGCATCTGCATGGCGACGCCGCGCTTCTGGAATATGGCGTTCGCCTGCTCGCGCAAGCGATCTCCCCGGGCGTTCAACTTCGCGCACGCCTCGGGCGTGTAGACGTCGCGCAGGCCCACAACGCCGGCAGCCATGGTCAGCGTGTTGTTGTTGTAGGTGCCGGAATGCACGAACGATCCGCTAGCCGCGGGATCGAACCGGGCCATGATCCAATCGGCACCGCCGAAGGCACCGAAGCTCATGCCGCCGCCGAGATATTTGCCGAAGCTCGTCATGTCCGGGGTGATGCCGAGCTTGGACTGCAGGCCACCTGGAGCAAGGCGCGATGTCATCACCTCGTCGAAGATCAGTACGAAGCCGTGCCGCTTCGATTCCTCGCGCAGCATGGCGAGGAACGCGCGGTCCGCCGAGATGCCGCCGCCGGACCCGACCATGGGCTCGATCAGCACTGCTGCCAGCTCATGGGCGTGCTGGGCGATGAGCGCGACACAGCCTTCCAGGTCGTTGTATTGCCCGATCACGTAAGGAAACGGCGCCTGCATCGGATTGGCGCTGACAAACGAGAGCAGCCCGCCATGATAGGCACCGTCGAATACCAGGACATGCGTGCGCCCAGTGCAGGCGCGGGCTGCCGTGACAGCGTAGAGATTGGCCTCGGTGCCGGAGTTGCAGAAGCGCACTTTGTCGAGCGATGGAAAGCGTTCGCACATGAGGCGTCCGAGCTCTCCTTCCCACCGGTTGGGGGCGCCAAGGTTCAGGCCGCCGTCGAGGGCTTCGACAATCGCCGCGCGCAGGCGCGGGTGCGAATGTCCAAAGATTCCAGCAGTGTATTCGCCGAGGAGGTCCGTATAGGCGTGACCGTCGAGATCGTGCAGCCGCGCCCCCTCTCCACGCATCATGGTGACGGGAAAAGGGCTGAAATACATATTGGTGCGCGTGTTGCCGCCTGGGAGATACTTGATCGCAGCGAGATGGCGGGCAAGGCTTTTGGGATTGGCTGACGCGTATCGTTTCTCACTGTCGACCAGAGCTTCGTCGATGGTCGCATTTCGACGCGCGTTACCACTCGACACTGATATGTGTCCTCTCACAAAAACGGCTTGAGACTCCAGAGTGCAAAACGTTGCAGGATCGCTATGGCCTGTCAATTGCCAACGGGAACCGGGGTGCCGAACCCCTCACCGCGGCGCGTCGAGTTCGGCACACACGCGCTCGACAACAATGGCGGCGTCGCCCGGCTTGAGGCAGGTCGGGCCGAAGACGACGAGGCCGTCGCGCGCCCGTGCGTGATTGGCGTGCACGGAGGGCTCGCCGTCTTGCAGACGCTTGATCAGCTCGCCCGCTGTGAATCCGAGCTTCGCCTGATCCACCTTCACGTGGACCTCGGGAATGCCTTTGCCGTTGCGCTCGATGAGGTTCGTCATCGTTCCCGGGATCCCCTCGAGGCCGATAGCGATCTCGCGGCAGCTCGTTAGCCATTGCCGGTGGATTACCTCGTGGTCCTGCTCGATGAATATCCTCAGCGCCGTGAGAAGCCCGAGAATCTCTTCCTTGCCGCACTTGGCCGCGCGCCCTATGCCGCTCGCCGGGAGCCCCACCAGCATCGACTTGTCGAACAGGCTGGCGGGTGGATTCCACTGGTCGAAGTACGTGTCGTGATCAAGTTGCTGGAGTGCCGCCGACTGGATCAGGTCACGTCGTCCCGCCAGGATGCCGGAAGCTTGCGGACCACCCAGCGCCTTGCCGCCTGAGAACGCCACCAGGTCGGCTCCCTCGGCGATGAAACGCTTCAGGTTGCCGGCAGGGGGAAGCTGTGCGGCTGCATCGACGATCACGGGCAATCTGCGCCGATGGGCCAGCGCAATGATCTGCGCCAGCGGCGGCTCGGCGTGCTCCTGCGCGACATACAGGATTGCCGCTGTCCGGTCGCTGATGGCGGCTTCGTATTCCCACGCCTGTGTGTCGCGCACGCCCGCCCCGGAGAACCGGTCGGCGATGCCGACCTCGATCAGCCGCGCACCGGCTTGCGCCACTGCATGATCGTACATGTTGCGCTGGCTGCGGGCCACGATCACCTCATTCGGCATGCCCGCCGTATCCGGGAGACGATTCATCCTGGCTGGATCGAGACCGGCTAGGCAGGCAGCGGTGCCCAGCATCAGCCCTGCCGCCGCGCCGGCCGTCACATATCCCGCCTCGGCGCCCGTTGCCTCGGCGATGATCTCGCAGGCGCGGCCTTGCAACTCGCCAAGATCGACGCACCATTGCGATGCCTCGGCCATCGCCTTGGCCACCTCCGGATGCATTATACCGCCGCTGAGGCGCGTCGACGGTCCGGACGCATTGACGATCGTACGCACGCCGAGTTGGCGGTAGAGGGTTTGGTTCGGGGGGCGATCGGCTGGTGTGAGCAGGGTGGACCTCGCCGATGTCGGCGTGCTGTAGCCATGATAAGCCGCTCAAAATAGGGCAAGTTTTCCGTCAAAGCTACACACCAGACAACCGAAACTCTATGGACGTCCTCCCCGCGGCGCCCGGATCAGCAGGGCGAACGGCAGCGCCAGTGCAGCGAAGAGCGTGAACCAGCCGAACGCGTTCAAATAGCCGATCATCGCAGACTGCCGCGTCACCTCGCCCGACAACCGCATCAGCCCGTGTACCGACGTGTGGTCCCAGGCCCCGAGCACCGCCGGCATCGCCAGCACTTTGTTGTGGCCGCTGATCATCTCGGCCATCCGCGCATAGTTGGCGCCGGTCGAACGCACGACCTCAGAGACCGAGAATGAAATGAAGAGACCCGAGGCGACGTTGCGCAGGAGATGGAAGACGCCCGTTGCCGCGGGCCTCACGCGGTGGTCAAGCCCGTCGAATGCCACCACCATCAGCGGCACGACGACGACGCCGACCGAGAACCCCTGCAGAATGCCGTTGAGCATGATCTCGAGCGGCGTCACGTCCAGGTTGAACTGCAGAAGCCAAAGGCCCGAGACAAACAGCATAGTGAAGCCCGACGCAATTGACACGCGCGGATCGATCCTCTCGATCCACATCGCCGCGAAGAAGCCGAGGAGGCCGCCGATGCCACGGCTGCCGACGATCCAGCCGATGAGGGCGTCCGGGTAGCCGGCGTGCTGGCGCAGCAGTGTTGGCAGCAGCACCATCGGCGTGAACGCAAGCATACCGAAAATGGAGTTCAGGATGTAGCCGAGCATGAGGTTACGGTTGAAGAGCAGATAGAGATCCAGGAAGGGATTTTTCGTCGTCAGGCTGTGGGCAAGGAAAATCCAGAACGCGAGCACGGCCACCGTCGTGAAGACGGCGATCTCGCCGGAGTCGAACCAATCGAGCCGCTGCCCGCGCGATAGGACGTACTGCACGCAGCCGACGCTCACGGAGAGCGACAGAAATCCGGTCCAGTCGAGGCGAACCTTGTCCTGAGGCGTGTCGGCGCTCAGCGCCGTCGCCATGCCGGCGAGCGCGGCGAGACACACCGGCACCAAGATGTAGAAGGCGAAGCGCCAGCTGTACGTTTCGGCGAGCCAGCCCGCCATCGCGGGGCCGATCACCGGCCCGACCACGCTTCCCATTCCAGTTGCGCCCATGGCGAA
>CADEFX010000064.1 GCA_902826715.1 uncultured Hyphomicrobiales bacterium
TTTTGCTTTATCGGCGATCCGGTCGAAAGCAGTCGAGCAAGCTCGACTCTACAAGAAGCGGCGCGCCGCGGCCCCACCAACCCGTTCTCGTCGCTGTGGCAGGACGAGGACACCGGCCCCGGCGGCAACACTAACCAATTTGGAGCGCTGCCTTTCGCGACCTATCGCACTGTCTGCGTAAGATTGTGCGACGGGTATTACTTTCCGGTCAGCTTTTCCACGTTGCCAAACCATTTTCAGCGCGACGCCGATATGTGCCAGTCGAAGTGCGCAGCTCCGGCCGAACTCTACTATCATCAAAACCCAGGCGGTGCCGTCGAACAGATGGTGTCAGCCTCTGGCAACCAACCCTACACAAGCCTCAAGTCGGCGTTCCGCTATCGCAAGGAATATGTTCAGGGCTGCTCCTGCAAGCAGGCGGAATACACGCCGTCAACCGAACGGCTTGATCGCAAGGCTGACACGACACCGCAATTGCCGGCGAAGCAGGCCCAGCGATAGGCGCGTGACTCAATTCGCGCCTTTGTTGCAGAAAAACATCACTTCCACGCCTATTCGAGGGAGGAACCGGCTTCGCAGCACCGGACAGATCGTGTACTAATTTTGTCCGCAGTGAGGCGTTCCAGGCGAGTGGCGGGTTCGTCATGTCGAGCGAATCAAGGGCCAGCGAGAGTGTTGCACTCTCTGACCGGATTGTGATCCGATCCGTTGGCGTCGATGATTGGGCCAATGTGCGCTATGTACATAGCGCTGCCTTCCGGCTGCTCTCTGCCAGCTTCTGTACCCCCAACGAGATCGATGCCTTCACCACTTTTGTCCGTTCCGAAACGTACGCCGAGCGCCTGATGTGGGAGAACCTGCACGGCGCTTGGCTCGACGATGAGCTTGTCGGGACTGCCGGCTGGACCCCTGCCGATGACAGCGGCACACAGGCGCGAATCACCTCCGCGTTCGTCCGGCCGCTGTTCACGCGCATGGGTATCGGACGCCGGGTTGTCCGCGAGGCGGAGGCGCGCGCGCTGGCCGCCGGCTTCGAGCGCTTCAGCACCCGCGCCACCCTCAACTCGGTCGGCTTCTTCGAGAAGCTCGGCTATGACGTGACGTCCTACGGCGTCCATACGGTCACGAGCCATCAAACCATGCCGGTGACTTATATGCGCAAGCGGCCGGCCGCCGTCGCGCCCCTGCTGGTCACCGAAGGAACGGCTGTACCGGAACGCGAACGTGTGCTGCCGTGCGCGCATTCCAACGTCGATGATCGCCTGATCGACCTTTAGGACTTCCAGCGCCTACCCGACGCGCCCATTCAACCTCTCGAAGGCCCGCGTCCGCCCGATCAGCGGTAGCAGTACCTTGAGCTCAGGACCGGCTTCATCACCTGTCAACGCAAGCCGCAAAGGATGGAACAGCGCGCGGCCCTTCGTTCCCGTTGCCGCCTTGACCGCGTCCGTCCAAGCGCTCCAGGTGCTAGCATCCCACGGCTCCGCCGGCAGGAGATCGGCAGCGCGGCTGGCAAACGCGGCATCCTCGACGACCGGCGTCACCGGCCCCGCGACGACGTTCCACCACTTGCGGACGTCGGCGAACACTTCGAGATTGCCCCGCACAGCCTCCCAGAATGCCTCCCCGCCCGAAGCATCGGCGGCTTTCAGGCGATCGGCGACGGCATCGTAAGGCAGGTGATGCAGCAGCTTGGCATTGAGCGCCCTCAACTCCGCAACGTCGAAACGGCCGGGGGACCGCGACAGCTGGCCGAGATCGAAGGTCTCCACGAGCTCGCTCAGATGCGCCCTGGGCGCGATCGCATTGGACGTGCCGACGAGCGCCGCATGGCTCGCCACCGCCATGGGCTCGAGCCCCATATCGCGGAAGCTCTCCACCGACAGCGCCCCCAGGCGCTTGGAGAGTGCCTGTCCATCGCCGCCCACAAGCAGGCTGTGGTGCGCGAACTGCGGCGGCGATGCCCCGAACGCCTCGAACAGTTGGATCTGCACACCCGTATTGGTGACGTGATCTTCTCCCCGGATGATGTGTGAGACGGCAAAGTCGATATCATCGACGACGCTCGTGAAAGTGTAGAGCGGCGTGCCGTCGGCGCGTATCAGCACCGGATCGGACAGCGAGCTGATGTCCACGGACTGATCGCCCCGCACCAGATCCATCCAACTTATGAGGGTCGGCACCGGTTCCAGCGGCTTGCTCGCCTCCGTGTTCAGCAGCTGGAACCGCCAATGCGGCGTCCGCCCCTCCGTTTCTAGCTTCGCCCGCTCGGCATCCGTGAGCTTGAGCGCTGCACGGTCGTAGATGGGCGGCAGTCCGCGCGCGCGACGCCGCTGCCGCTTGCGCTCTAGTTCATCCTCGGTCTCATAACAGGCATAGAGCCGGCCGGCCGCCTTCAACGTCTCCGCCGCAGCGGCGTAACGATCCATGCGCGCCGACTGGCGCTCCTCGCGTGCCCAGTTGAGGCCCAACCACGCAAGATCGCGCCGGATTCCTTCCGCGTTCTCCTCGGTCGACCGCTCGCGGTCCGTATCGTCAAGACGTAACAAAAACGTCCCGCCCTCCTTCGCCGCGAACAGCCAGTTCAGCAACGCGGTGCGTATGTTGCCGATGTGGAGCCGCCCCGTGGGGCTGGGCGCGAAACGGACGATGGGCGACATGGGCTCGGTTGCTTACCTGACACTGGGCCTGGGCCCGGCTGCCGGAACCAGCCTGCCGCCAACGCGCCCGGCAGGGATCACGGATGGTCGGCATGGAGCAAATTTGCGCTCGGCGCAAGTCGCCGATGGAACCTCAATCGTTGCAAGTTCATCCCACTCCCCCCCGAACATTGCATTGGAGCATCTCTTGTCTGTCAGGGGCGTCCTGGATTGGATATCATACTGCAATGGGAGCTGAGCGTGTGGGGCCAGCGCCGCAAAAATGGTCCGCCATAGAAGTCCTAACCAGACTTCAAAGCCCCCGAGAAACCTGCGCGATGCCGATCGCCGCGACTCACAAGCAGTTTTGCGTCACCAAGACAGCGGCAGGGATGCGCGCTAACATCACCATTTCCCTGGTTTTGACCATATTTCTCGCCGTCATGGCCGGCATGGAAACGCTCGCAGCTGCGGAATCTGACGCACCCACCAACGCCATTGTCGTGACAATCCCTCTCGCCGCACCTGCGAGTACGGAGCAGGATGTGGCGACCCAATACGGACTTGAACCCGTCGAGCGGCGCAACTCTGAAGTGCTGGAGCAGCGCATTATCGTTTATCGCATCCCGGGCGGGCGGACAGCGGCCGAGGTTCTGCGCCAGGTCGGTGCCGATGCACGGGTCTCCAGCGTCCAGCCAAATTTTCGGTACCTGCCTGCACCGGTTCGGATGCCTGATCCTGTCATCGCCAGCCGTCAGCGCGACGGGACGTGGCCCGGGAGGTCCAAACGCGCAGCCACCGCCGCGACAAGCAAGATCGGATCGGATCGACGCGGGGCCGCAACGGCGCGCCTGGCGCTGGCGCCGGAGACCGCGCCGCGGCCGCTCCCGCGAGAGACCACGGCATCGCTTGCACCGAGTTCGCGCACCTCGTCCCTGGGCGGCAATCTCGCCTGGCCAACCGCTGACGAGCCTTTCGTGGGGACACCTGGCAACAGATAGCAAATCACGCCGTCATCTCGCCGGGGGCCAATGTACGTGTAACGAACAGCACTTCAGAACCAGCACGCAAGCCTTCTATTTTGGCCACTCAGTCGGGGTCTCGTACGCGTGATGAACAGGTCTGCCTTTCTTTTCCAGTCATTGGCAGCGGCGGCATTGGTGATCCATGCCGGAGCAGCGTTCGCGGCCGGCGATGACGACGCCGCGGATCTCGAGCGGCGGATCGCCGAGCTGGAGGCGGTGTCCCTGCGTGCCGGCGACCGCAAGCTCACCATGCACATCTATGGTCAGGTCAATCAGGCCGTCATGTTCTGGGACGACGGCTTCAAGTCCGGCACGCGCGTCATCGACAACGAAACCTCATCGAGCCGCTTCGGCATAACGGGCCAGACGACATCATCATCAGGGCCAACGGTCGGATATCGCATCGAATTCGAGGTCGATCCTTTTTCCCGAGGCGACGCCACCGCCGCGACCGCGGGGGCTGATAGCCATCTGCACCTGCGCCATGCCTTCGTCTACGTGGACAGCGCGCAAGCAGGCCGTTTCTCCCTGGGGCACCAATCACCGGCGACCGACGACATCACCATCATCAACCTCGGCAGCCAGATGAATGACGCGGCCGTCCACTACAATACCAACAGCGCCATCCCGCTCGCCATCGGCGGAGGCCTCGTCACCGACTTGCGGTGGGGCGACATCGCCCACAACGTCGACTCCCTGCGCGGCAATTTCATTCGCTACGACACGCCGATGTTGGCCGGCTTCGTCCTGTCTGGCGCATGGGGCGAGAACGACATCTGGGACGTGGCGCTGCGCTATCAGGCTGTTGCCGGCGGCTTCCGATTTGCGGCAGGCATCGGCTTCATGGACGACCGGGAACGCGACTTCAAGGACGTGCGCGGTTCGGGATCGCTTCTCCACAATGACACCGGCCTCTACGTCTCCGTCGCGGGCGGGATTCGCGACGACGACGTCTCCGTCCTCAGCGCGCACGACACGGCGTTCTTCCACTACGGCCAGATCGGCATCAGCAAGCAGTGGCTTCCCTACGGCAAGACCACAGTTTTCGCCGATTACGGCCTCTACAAAAACTTCAATGTCGGCGACCTGCTGCGTGTCGATCCGCAAAGCGGCGCCCTGGTGATCTGGGGCACGCTATCGCAGACCCAGGTGGTTCGCTGGGGCGCCGGCATCGAACAGGCCTTCGACGACTCGGGGCTGCTGCTCTATGCCCAGGCGCATCGCTATGAGGCCACCATCATCGGCTTCCCCTGCGACGCCAATCCTCAGAACTTTCCCAACAATTGCGGCGGCGATCCGAGCAACCTGGTCGAGCTGCCGACCGAGCCCTGGGTCGCCTTCATCACCGGCGCGCGCATAAAATTTTAGGCTCTGGCCTCAAGACACGTCGCCGCCGTCCGCCCGCGGCGCGACCATGCCCGGCGCGGAGGATGCTTTTGCCTCCGGCGCCGAAATATCTTCCCGGAACTTGTTGGTGATCGGATAGCGCCGGTCACGCCCGAAATTGCGTGAGGAGATCTTGACGCCCGGCGCCGCCTGCCGCCGCTTGTACTCGGCGAGATACAGCAGGCGCTCGATCTTCTTGACCGTTTCAGGCGCATGCCCGCGCGCGACAATCTCGGACAACGGCATTTCGTGCTCGACCAGGCAGGACAGAATGTCGTCGAGTTCCACATATGGCGGCAGGGAATCCTGATCCTTCTGGTTTTCCCGCAGTTCCGCGCTCGGCGCCTTCGATAGAATATTCTCGGGAATGACCACGCCGCGCGGCCCCCGCGCCCCCTTGGGCAAATGCGCGTTGCGCCAGCGCGACAGCCGGTAGACCTCCATCTTATAGAGGTCCTTGATTGGATTGAAGCCGCCGTTCATGTCGCCATAGATCGTGGCATAGCCGACCGACATCTCGCTCTTGTTGCCGGTCGTGACGAGCATGCCGCCGAGCTTGTTGGAGATCGCCATCAGCGTCGTGCCGCGCACGCGGCTCTGCACGTTTTCCTCTGCGAGGTCCGGTTTGCGGCCCCTGAACATCGGCTCCAGCATCCCGTAGACCCCGTCCACCGCCGGGGCAATCGGCACCGTCTCGTAGCGCGCGCCCAACGCTTTAGCGCATTGCGACGCGTCCGACAGGCTCTCGTTCGATGTGTAGCGATAAGGCAGCATCACGCAATGCACACGCTCAGGCCCCAGCGCATCGACAGCCATCGCTGCCACCAGGGCCGAGTCGATGCCGCCCGAGAGGCCCAGCACGACGCCGGGAAATCCGTTCTTGTCCACGTAATCGCGCAAGCCCAGCACGCAGGCCTGATAGGCCTCCGCGTCATCTTCTTCGATCCTCGTCTTCACGCCCGGCTTGCAGCGCCACCCGTCCGCGCCCTTCTCCCATTCGGTAAGAACGATCGCTTCTTCCCAGGCCGGCATCTGCACCGCGAGCGCTGCACCTGGGTTGAGCACGAACGAGGCGCCGTCGAACACCAGTTCATCCTGCCCGCCGATCTGATTGAGATAAGCGAGCGGCAGCCCCGTCTCCGTGACTCGTGCCGCAACAATGTTCAGCCGCACATCCGGCTTCTTCCAGTCGAAGGGCGAGCCGTTGGGCACCAGCAGCATCTCCGCGCCGCACTCCTCCAAGCATTCGCAGACCTCTTCCTCCCAGATATCCTCGCAGATCGGCACACCGATCTTCACGCCGCGAAAGCTGACAGGGCCAGGCAATGGCCCCGCGTCGAACACGCGCTTCTCGTCGAACACGCCGTAGTTGGGCAGATCGACCTTGAAGCGCACCGCGGCGATGCGACCCTCATCCAGCAGTGCGACGGCGTTGTAGACTTTGTCACCATCCGGCCAGACGCAGCCGACGAGAATCGCGGGGCCTGAACCGAGGTCTTCTGCCAGTTGCTCCACCGCGGCGCGTGATGCCGCCGCGAAGGCCGGCTTGCGCACCAGGTCCTCCGGCGGATAGCCGGTGACATAAAGCTCGGGATAGAGCACGAGATCGGCACCCTGCGCCGCCGCGTCCTTCCGCACGCGTTTAAGCTTGGCCATGTTGGCGGCGATATCGCCGAGCACCGGATTGAGCTGCGCCAGGGCGATTTTGAGTGTCGTTGCGTCTGCCATGCCCTGTATTTAGGGGCGGCCCCACCCTCCGCGCAACGCGGCAGTTGCATGGCTTGTATGAACCGCCGTCTCTGGCGGTTCATACAATGGCTCGGCTCTACTCCGCCGCCGCCGTCGGCACCACGCGCAGCATGCCGGTGCGGGTCTCTCGCTCCTGCTTCAGCCTTTCGGCCATCAGGAACGCCAGCTCCAGCGCCTGGTCCGCGTTGAGGCGCGGGTCGCAGTGCGTATGATAGCGATCCCTCAGGTCCGTTTCGCTGATGGCCATGGCGCCGCCGGTGCACTCGGTCACGTTCTGACCGGTCATCTCGATGTGGATGCCGCCGGCGTGCGTGCCTTCGCTGCGATGCACGGCAAAGAACTGATCCGCCTCGCTCAGGATGCGCTCGAACGGACGGGTCTTATAGCCGTTTGCGGCGCTGATGGTGTTGCCATGCATGGGATCGCACGACCACACGACCGTGCGGCCCGCCCGCTGCACGGCGCGGATCAGCTTCGGAAGCTGCTTCTCCACCTTGTCCGACCCGAAGCGGCAGATCAGCGTCAGGCGCCCCGCCTCATCCTTCGGATTGAGCACATCGATGAGGCGCATAAGCGTATCTGGCTCCAGCGACGGACCGCACTTCAAGCCGATCGGGTTCTTCACGCCGCGGCAGTACTCGACGTGCGCATGATCCGGCTGGCGCGTGCGATCGCCGATCCAGATCATGTGCCCGGACGTCGCGTACCAGTCGCCTGACGTTGAATCGAGACGCGTCATGGCCTGCTCGTAACCGAGCAGCAGCGCCTCATGGCTCGTGTAGAAATTGGTGGTCCGGAGCTGCGGCGTGTTCTCCGACGTGATGCCGCAGGCGCGCATGAAACTCAGCGTTTCCGTGATACGGCTGCCCAGTTCCTCGTAGCGGTGACTCTGCGGGCTGTCCTTGACGAAGCCCAGGGTCCACTGGTGCACCCGCTCAAGGTCGGCATAGCCGCCCTGGGCGAAGGCGCGGATCAGGTTCAGCGTCGCCGCCGACTGGCGGTACGCTTCGAGCTGCCGCTGCGGATCGGGCTTGCGCGCCTCAGGCGTGAACTCCGGGCCATTGATGATGTCGCCACGATAGCTCGGCAGCTCCTGGCCAACCTTTTTTTCCATAGGCGAAGATCGCGGCTTGGCGAACTGCCCGGCCACGCGGCCGACCTTCACCACGGGCGAGCCGCCGGCATACGTCAGCACCACCGCCATCTGCAGGAACACGCGGAAGAAGTCGCGGATGTTGTCGGCGCGATGCTCCAGGAAGCTTTCGGCACAGTCGCCACCCTGGAGCAGGAATCCATTGCCAGCAGCCACGTCGGCCAAAGCCTTCTTCAGCTGGCGCGCCTCGCCTGCAAAAACCAGGGGCGGATAGGTGGCAAGCTTGGTCTCAACGTCGGCCAGGACAGACTTGTCGGCAAAATCGGGCACCTGGACGATGGGCTTGCCTCTCCAGCTTTCGGGCGTCCACGGTGCCGGCATGACACTCTCCTCAAGTTCAAATGCCTTGGCGGGACGCCGGCCCACATTGGCCGCCGTGCCGCGTTTTGCGTCATTATCGCATGACTGGGCGTGATGGTTGGCGCTTATAGGGCATTGTTGCGGCCAGGGCCAGAGGGTGAGTCGGCCCTATTATCGCCCCGCCCCAAAGGGCGGACACTCGGCGTAGGCCGCCCATTGCCCGGCCGCAAGCACTCATGAAAGCATGCGCGTCATGTCGCTGATCAAGCCTCTCATAGCGCCGCTACTTGCGCAGGAACTCGGCCTCGATCGCCACTTCGATCTCATCCGATACGAGCGGTATGGCTCGCTTCAAGCCCCAGGCGCTACGCAACACCGTCGTCACGGCTGAGAAGCCTGCCACGTACTTTCCCTTGTAGGCGGGATTGATGTCGCCCAGCGGATGGTCGCCGGAGAAATTCCAGCGCACCTGAAGGACAACCGGATGCGTCACACCCAGGATCGTCAGGTCGCCCGCGACCTCGCCGCTGCGCTCGCCGACCTTGCGGATAAGCGTGCTCTTGAACGCGATCTCGGGATAGCGCGCCGCATCGAAGAAATCGGATGACTTGAGATCGTGATCGAGCGCCTTCGCGCCTGAGGACAAGCTCGCCACCTTCATCGTCACATCGACGGCGGCATTCTCCGGATTCTCAGGATCGAAATCCAGAGTGCCATCGAAATCCAGAATGCGGGCGGACTGCCGCGAGATGCCAAGGTGGTTCCAGCTGAACGTGATGTTGGTGTGATCGGGGTCAACCGCATAGGTGTCGGCGCGCGCCGGAGGCACGTACATGCTTCCAGCGAGCACCGTCACGGCCGCCAACCCAATCCATCCCCTGCAGAATCTCAGCATCGCTTGCCTTCTTCACGTCTCGCCATGTCTTACAGAACGGTTCGAGATGCGTGACTACGCTGAGAATGGGGCAGACGCACGTCACAAGGGCGTGGCCGGGCGAGACACATGCGCCCCCAGGTTCCCTTCCCCCTCTTCCCGCGTGCCGCGAGAGGGTCGAGGGGAGGGAATGACGAACCTACAGCCCTGCCGTCATGCCGCCGTCCACCGCGAGTTCCGCCCCCGTAATGAAGGCCGACTCGTCGGAGGCGAAGAACAGCGCCGCGTTGGCCATATCCTCGACGGTGCCGAACCGCCGAAGCGGCGTCTGGTCGATCAGCGCCTTGCTCACCAGCGGGTTGCGCAGCACGCGCCCCGTCAGCGCCGTCTCGACAAAACCGGGCGACAGCGTATTCACGCGGATGTTGAACGGCGCGTATTCGACGGCCAGACCGCGCGTCAAGGCGGCCACTGCCCCCTTGGTGGCAGAGTAGGCCGTGAGCTGGCGCAAGCCGCGATGCCCCATGATCGAGGCCACGTTGACAAGCGACCCGCGCCCCGAGGCCCGCAAGAGCTCGAAGCCATCCCGTGCCACACGCACGACGCCATCCAGGTTCACCTCCCGGATTTTCACCCAGTCGGCATCCGACAGGTGGCGGAAGTCACCCCGGACGTTGAGCCCGGCGTTATTGACGAGCACGTCAAGCCGCGCGTGCGCCGAGGCGACGGCGCGAAACATGGCCGTCACATCCTGGCCGCGCGACACGTCCGCCGTGAGCGCCGTCGCACTGCGCCCCTCGCCACGCAATTCCTGCGCTACGGCTTCGGCCGCCGCGCCGTCGACATCCGCCACGAAAACGGCGGCGCCTTCACTGGCAAACCGGTGTGCGATGCCTCGGCCGATGCCGTTGCCGGCACCGGTCACAAGCGCAATCAGAGCTTCCAGACGTTGCATATGCCAGCCAATTCCATGAATGGCGCGAAATCTGGCGAATCGCCCGCTACTCGGCCGCTGCCGCCAGCGGCATCCATTTCTCGCGCATGGTCACCAGCTCCTCGGCCATGGTCGGATGCAGCGCTATGGTTGCGTCGAAATCAGCTTTGGTGGCACCCATGCGCATGGCGATCGCGGCCATCTGCACGATCTCGGCTGCATCGGGCCCAAGGACATGGCACCCCACCACCTTTTGCGACGCGACATCGACCACGAGCTTCAGCAGTGTTTTTTCCTTGCGCCCCGACAGCGTGCCTTTCAGCGGCGTGAATCGGGACTTGTAAATGTCGAGCTTTCCATAGGTTTTCGCCGCCTCGTGCTCCGGCAGTCCCACCGTCCCGATCTCCGGCGTCGAGAACACCCCCGTCGGGACGAGATCGTGGTCGACGGTCCAGCTTCTTTTGCCGAACAGGCTATCGGAAAATGCATGGCCCTCGCGTATGGCAACCGGCGTCAGATTCACACGGTCGGTCACATCGCCGATGGCATAGATACCCGGCACATTACTCTGCGAGGTTGCATCGACTTTGATCTCGCCGCGCTCGCCGAGCACGACCCCGGCCAACTCCAGGCCGATTCCGGCGGTATTTGGTGCCCGTCCGGTCGCGACCATGATCTGATCGGCAACGATCGTCTCGCCGTCGTTGTACGTGCCGACGAGGCCGCTTTTCGTCTTTTCGATCTTGGCGAACACCTTGCCGGTGACAACGCGGATGCCCCGTTGCCGGCTTTCCTTGGTGAGATCGTCGCGCAGCTCCTCGTCGAAGCCCCGCAGGATCTTCTCGCCCCGATAGACGAGCGTCGTCTCGGCACCGAGACCCGCGAAAATACCGGCGAACTCAACGGCGATATATCCCCCGCCGACGATGGCGATCCGCTCCGGCATCTTCTGAAGATGAAATGCTTCGTTGGACGTGATGAAGTGCTCGTATCCAGAAACCTTCCGATCCACGACGGGCCAACCTCCCGTCGCAATCAGGATCGTCCGTGCTGTCACGGTCCGGTCCGGCTTCGCGAGATGCACCTCGTGCGGCCCCTTCAGCACGGCCCGCGTATCGAAAATCTCGACGCCCGGCCGCTTCAGAACGTTGCGATAGATGCCTTCGAGCCGCGCGATTTCGCGATCCTTGTTGGCAATCAGCGTCGGCCAGTCGAACGTGCTTTCGCCGACGCTCCAGCCGAAGCCCCCCGCATCCTCGAACTCGTCGCGAAAGCGGCTGGCATAGACCAGCAGTTTCTTGGGGACGCAGCCGCGAATGACGCACGTGCCGCCCATGCGGTATTCCTCGGCCAGCGCCACTTTGGCACCGTGGCCGGCCGCAATCCGCGCCGCACGCACGCCGCCCGAGCCTCCGCCGATGACGAAGAGGTCATAGTCATACGCTGCCATCGCGACTGTTCCTCGGGTTCAGATATTGATGCCGCGCTTCTTGAGCTCCTGGCGCGCCTCGGACTCGATCTCGCGCCCGATCGCCTCGCCCCAGCGCTGACCGACCAGCATCGACTGCTGCATCAACTCGGGCAGCATGGCGATGAACTTGGCGCCGACGCCCGACGAATAAAAGCGCGTCAGCTCCTGCAGCTCCTCCAGCGTCAGCTTTTCCGCGTACAGGTTGGCGATCTGATCAATCAACTCACCCTTGCGCTTCGAGAAACGATCCAGCAACTGGCCCATCACCTCCTGGATTTCCTTCTGCGCGTGCGGCGCCAGCGAGACGAAGGCCTTGGTCATGTTGGCCGCCATCAGCGGCATGAACTGGTCGAACTGTTTGGCGGAGCCCGCCGCAGCCATCAACTCCTGCGCTGCGGCCACGCGCTTGTGTTGCTGGGCGTCCTGAGCGAACGTGGGGCCGCCCAGACTGAGCATCAAGATGACGCCGAGCAGCATGGCGAGCGCCCGAATGCGGGTGATCATGCGATCCTCGATGGTGCTTGCCGCGGCGGCGCCTGGCAGGAACGAGGGGAAAGAATGCCAGAATTTCCCCGGCACCGCGACTCCCGTGGCCCTGCGCGGATCGGCGACCGGGCGTGGTTAGCGCCACCTAAACAGCGTCATCGACGCCGAACCCCGCCTCGATCATCTCGACGCCTGCCGGCGAACCGATGATGGCAAGGTCCGCCAGTCCCAGGAAAAGGCCGTGCTCCACCACGCCAGGGACGACCTTCAAGGCCTCGTCCAGCAGTTCGGGTTCCTCGATGCTGCCGAAAGCGCAATCGTAGATGTAGTTGCCACCGTCCGTCACGAACGGTTGACCGTCCGTCTTGAGGCGCAAGCTGATGTCGCCGGCACACCCCGCGTCGGCGGCCAGTTCCTCGATCATGACGCGTGTGGCCTTGGCACCGAAACGCACAACTTCGACCGGCAGGGGAAAGGCTCCCAGCATGCGCACACGCTTTGACGCGTCCGCAATGACGATCATGCGCTCCGAGGCGGCCGCCACGATCTTTTCGCGCAGCAGCGCGCCGCCCCCGCCCTTGATCAGCCGCAGATCGCCGTCGAATTCATCGGCGCCATCAATCGTGAGATCGAGCTGCAGCACCTCATCAAGCGTCGTCAGAGGAATTGCGAGCGCCGCGGCCTGCCGCCGTGTCGCCTCTGATGTCGGCACACACAGCACCTTCAACCCCGCCTTCACGCGCGCGCCCAACAGATCGACGAAGTGCTTCGCCGTCGAGCCCGTGCCGAGCCCGAGCTTCATGCCGGGCTCGACAAACTCGAGCGCCTTGGCGGCAGCCTGCCGCTTGAAATCATCAGCGCTCATCGGCGCAGCCTCCCCGCGTTGCTGCCAAAAAAAAGCCGTGGCCGCCCGCGTCCGAAGCCGGGCGGCCACCGTGTCCCCTCAAAAGCTCAGATGCCGCCCATCAGCATGTACTTCAGCTCGAGGAATTCCTCGACGCCGTGCTGCGAACCTTCGCGGCCGAGCCCCGATTCCTTCACGCCGCCGAATGGCACCACCTCCGACGAGATGATGCCCTCGTTGATGCCGACGATGCCGTACTCCAGCGCCTCACCCACACGCCACACCCGACCGATATCGCGCGAGTAGAAATAGGCCGCCAGACCAAACTCGGTATCGTTGGCGAGCTTGATGACTTCGTCCTCGGTCTTGAAGCGGAACAGCGGCGCCACCGGCCCAAACGTTTCCTCGCGCGCAACCTTCATGTCGGTCGTCACGCCCGTCAGCACTGTGGGCTCGAAGAAGCTCCCGCCGAGCTTGTGGCGCTTGCCGCCGAGCATGGTCTTGGCGCCCTTGGCTGTAGCGTCGGCAATATGCTCCTCGACTTTTTCGACCGCCGCCTTGTTGATCAGCGGACCGGTGGTGACGCCGGCTTCCGTGCCGTCGCCGACCTTGAGCTTCTTCACCTCGGCCGCCAGCTTCTCGGCAAACGTGTCGTAGACGCCGTCCTGCACGTAGATGCGGTTGGCGCACACGCATGTCTGCCCGGCGTTGCGATACTTGGACGCCATCGCGCCGACCACGGCCTTGTCAAGGTCTGCGTCGTCGAACACGATGAACGGCGCATTGCCGCCGAGCTCCATGCCCACCTTCTTGACCGTCTTGGCGCACTGCTCGATCAGCACCTTGCCGATCTCTGTCGAGCCCGTGAACGTCAGCATGCGCACGACGGGGTTGGATGTCAGTTCCGCGCCGATGACGCTGGCGCGGCCGGTGATGACGTTGAATACGCCCTTGGGGATGCCGGCTCGCTCGCCGAGCTCGGCCAGTGCGAGGGCTGTCAGCGGCGTCTCCGATGCCGGCTTGCACACCACAGTGCAGCCGACAGCCAGCGCTGGCCCGACCTTGCGCGTAATCATGGCGGCAGGGAAATTCCAGGGCGTGATCGCCGCGACAACGCCGACCGGCTGCCTGATGCATACGACGCGCGCATCCGACTTGAACGTCGGCACCGTCTCGCCGTTGATGCGCTTGGCCTCCTCGGCGAAGAACTCGATGAACGAGGCGGCGTACATGACTTCGCCCTTGGCCTCGGCCACCGGCTTGCCCTGCTCCTGCGTCATCAGCAGCGCCAGTTCGCCAGCGTGCTCGATCATCAGGTTGTACCAGCGGCGGAGGATGTTGGAGCGCTCCTTCGCCAGCATCTTCGACCACGGCACGAGCGCACGCTCGGCTGCGGACACCGCCGCCTTCGTGCCTTTCGCATCTATCAGCGGCACCTTGGCCACTTCCGCTCCCGTTGCGGGATTGGTGACGGAAAGCGCCGGCTCGCCGATCCATTGGCCATCGACGTAGCACTGCCGCTTGAGAAGGGTGATGACCTTCTTGTCCATGGGGCCTCCTGCCGTTGTGTTGAGGGTGCGGGTCAGGCTCGGCCGCACCGTGCCGATCAAGCTGTTTACTGAGGCCTATTCCTAGGCCCCCTGCCCCTAACGCGCAAGCCGAGGAGGGCGTGACACGGACCTGTGAAGCCGATAGCGTGCGCGCAAACGGATCGGGAAAATCCACGCCATGAAAGGCCTTACCATCGCCTTCGACCTCGACGGCACCCTCGTCGAGACGGCGCCCGATCTGGTCCACGCGACCAACCATGCGCTAGCCATGCGTGGCCTGGAACCCGTGGCGGCGGAGGAAATCCGCCCCTTCATCAGCTTCGGCGCCCGCGCCATGATCAAGAAGGGACTGGCCTTCCGCGGCCACGATGTTTGCGACGGCGAGTTGGAACTCTTGTTCTCGCGTTTCATTGCCTACTACGCCGAGAACATCGCCGTCGGCAGCCATCTGTTTCCGGGCCTCACGGACGCGCTCGATCGCCTCGCCGCACGCGGTGCCCGGTTCGCGGTTTGCACCAACAAGCAGGAAGGCCTGTCGCGCAGGTTGCTCGAGGCGCTCGGCATCACGCCGCGCTTCGCGGCACTCGCGGGCCGCGACACGTTCCCCGTCTGCAAGCCGCACCCCGATCATTTGTTCGGCGCGATCCGCCTCGCCGGCGGACACGCCAATCACGCTGTCATGGTCGGCGACAGCGACGTCGACATCGCCACGGCCAAGGCCGCGAACATCCCCATCGTCGCCGTGGATTTCGGCTATACCGACGTGCCGGTCACCGACCTTTCGCCGGACGCCGTCATCAGCCATTACGGCGAACTGGAAGGCGCCATCGAAGGCCTCCTACGAGCCCGGGCCAGCGGCTGAAGCATCGTTCAGACCCAGTCGCCGTTGCGCCATAATCACGGCTCATATCCCCGCCGCTCGCGCCTCTGGCGCCAAGCTGAGAGGGTGCCGAATGATCAAGCTTGTCGCCATTGCAGCCACCACTGCGCTGCTTCTCACAGGCCCGGTGACCGCCCAGCAGGTCCAAGTCCCGTCCACGCCGGACGATTGTCTGAAAGCCGCCTTCGATCTGGCCCAGGCCGCCGAGGAAAAGAGCCTCGCCGACGACGTGCTCGACAAGGTCGAGGAATCGCTCTCGCGCATGGAAGGCCACTGCGACGCCAACCAGTTCGCCGAAGCCATGGCCGTCGGCGCCGACATCAAGACGCTGATCGAAGGCCGCTGACGATCTGACCTGCACACGAATCGGGTTTGCTTCGCGGACGCGACGCGCTATTGCCGCCTTGTCCCGTCAACAGGCCCGTCCATGTCCCGCTCGCAATGGCTTCTGCTGATCGCGCTGTCCGTCCTGTGGGGCGGGTCGTTCTTTTTCGTGGGCGTCGCGGTCAAGGAGTTGCCGGTCTTCACAATCGTTCTGGTGCGCGTGGCGCTCGCGGCCGCTCTCCTTCTGCCGGTCGTGTTCCTGATGGGCTTGCAGCTACCCAAGACACCGCGTGAGTGGCTCCCGTTCGCCGGCATGAGCGTCCTTAATAACGTGCTGCCGTTCTGTTTCATCGTCATGGGCCAGAAGACCGTGGCGAGCGGCATCGCCTCCGTGCTCAACGCTACCACGCCGCTGTTTGCACTCGTCGCCGCGCACGTCTTCTCCGATGAAAAGCTCAGTGCCCGCAAGCTCGCGGGAGTGCTGCTGGGCGTCGTCGGCGTGGCCATTCTCATCGGCCTGCAACGCCTTGACGCCGGCAGCGCCACGCTTGCCGGGATCATCTTCTGCCTCCTGGGACCGCTCAGCTACGGCCTCGCCGGGCAATGGGGACGCCGCCTGCGTGCTGCACCACCGCTTGTGTCGGCGACGAGCCAGCTCATGGTCTCAAGCGTCATTCTCGGCGTGCTCGCTGTACTCATCGATCAGCCTTGGACACTGCCGCGGCCCTCGGCGCAGGCACTGCTCGCCCTTGTGGGTCTCGCCGCGCTGTCGACGTCGCTCGCCTACGTCATCTTCTTTCACATCCTGGCAGTGTCAGGCCCCACCAACGTCATGCTGACGACGTTGCTCATTCCCATCACGGGCATCGGCCTCGGCGTCTCAGTGCTGGGTGAGGTGCTGGAGATGCGCCACATCGTCGGCGCCCTGGTGATCGGGCTTGCGCTGCTGGTCATCGACGGGCGGATGTTCGCACGGCCGCGCCTGCCGGCTAAGCGCGACGTCTAAGTCCCGGCCGCCTCCTCGGCGAAATCTCGCACGAAGCGAGCCACCGTTTCCGGCGTCGTATCCCACGCGCACATCAGGCGGCAGCCGGTGTCACCGAGGAAAGTATAGAACGTCCACCCCTTGGCGCGCAGCGCCGCCTGCACCTTGGGATCGATGTCGGCGAACACGGCGTTGGCTTGCACCGGAAACATGATGCTCACACCCGGCAAGTCGGCAATGCCGTCGCGCAGCCGGGCCGCCATAGCATTTGAGTGGCGCGCATTGGCGAGCCACACGCCGTTGCCCAAGAGCCCCAGCCATGGCGCAGTGGCAAGGCGCATCTTGGAGTTAAGCTGTCCTGCCTGCTTGACTCGCCAATCGAACTCCTCCGCCAGCGACGCATCAAAAAACACCACGCATTCGCCAAAGCCGAGACCGTTCTTGGTGCCGCCGAACGACAGTACATCGACGCCACGTACGGCCTCAGCAGGCCGGCAGCCGAGCGTGGCGATGGCATTGGCGAGCCGCGCGCCGTCCACATGTACCTTCAAGCCATGCTGGCGAGCAACGCCGCAGACTTCGGCGAACTCCGCAAGCGAGTAGACCGTCCCCATCTCCGTCGACTGCGTGATCGACACCGCCCGCACCTTGACGTGATGGACGCCCGAAAAGCGCGTCGCCAGACGCTCGACTGCCTCGGGCGTCAGCTTCCCCAGGGGCGTGTCGGCCGGGAGAATCGTGGCCCCGCCGCTGAAGAACGAGCACGCCCCGGCCTCGTCCGTGTCAACGTGCGAGACAGCATGCGCAATGATGGAGTTATAGGGCTTGCAGAGCTGTGACAGCGACAGCGCGTTGGCGGCCGTGCCGTTGAAGACGAAAAACACCTTGGCCGCCGGCGCGCCGAACACATCGCGGACCGCATCGGCCGCCTTGGACGTCCATGGATCGTCGCCATAGCCGACCGCATGGCCGGCGGCATTGGCCTCGATCAGCGCGCTCAGCGCCGCCGGGCAGATACCGGCGTTGTTATCGGAGGCGAACTGCTGCGTCATGCAAGCTACTCCGATGCCAGACGGCGTGAGGCTTACTCCGCCGCCTCGCGCGGAACGGGGGCCCGATAGCGGTCGATGCGCGCCTCGATCTCGCTGCGGAAATTGCGCAACAGCCCCTGTACCGGCCATGCCGCGGCATCGCCCAGCGCACAGATCGTGTGGCCCTCGATCTGCTTCGACACGTCGAACAGCAGATCGATCTCGCGCTTGTCGGCGGCGCCCACCGCCATGCGCTCGAGCACGCGCCACATCCAGCCCGTGCCCTCGCGGCAGGGCGTGCACTGGCCGCAGCTCTCGTGCTTGTAGAAATGCGCGATGCGCGCGATGGCCTTCACGATGTCGGTGGATTTGTCCATGACGATGATGGCCGCCGTGCCGAGCCCCGACTTGAGCTTGACGAGACTGTCGAAGTCCATTGTCAGGTCCTGGCATTGATCGGACGGCAGCAGCGGCATCGACGATCCGCCGGGGATGACCGCCAGCAAGTTATCCCAGCCGCCACGGACACCGCCCGCGTGCCGCTCGATCAGCTCGCGCAGGGGCACGCCCATGGCGTCCTCGACCACGCAGGGTTTCTCCACGTGACCGGAGATCTGGAACAGCTTGGTGCCGGTGTTGTTGGGCTTGCCGATGGCAGAGAACCACGTCGCCCCGCGCCGCAGGATCGTCGGCGCCACGGCGATGCTCTCGACGTTGTTGACCGTTGTCGGCGCGCCGTAGAGGCCAGAGTTGGCCGGGAACGGCGGCTTCAGGCGCGGCTGGCCTTTCTTGCCTTCGAGGCTTTCCAGCAGCGCCGTCTCCTCGCCGCAGATATAGGCGCCGGCGCCGTGGTGCACGTAGCACTCGAAGTCCCAGCCGTGCACATTGTCCTTGCCGATCAGCTTGGCCGCATAAGCCTCGTCGATCGCCGCCTGCAGATGCTCGCGCTCGCGAATGAACTCGCCGCGCACGTAGATGTAGCAAACGTGCGCGCGCATGGCGTAGCTGGCGACGAGGCAGCCTTCTAGGAACAGGTGCGGCTCGTGCCGCATGATCTCGCGGTCCTTGCAGGAGCCAGGCTCGGACTCGTCCGCATTGACGACCAGATACGACGGCCGCACGTCGGCCTTGGGCATGAACGACCACTTGAGGCCCGTCGGGAAGCCCGCACCGCCGCGGCCGCGCAAACCCGACGCCTTGATCTCATTGATGATCCAGTCGTGGCCCTTGTCGATCAGCGCCTTGGTGTTGTCCCAGGTACCCCGCTTGCGCGCGCCAGCGAGCTTCCAGTCCTGGAAGCCGTAGACGTTCGTGAAGATGCGATCCTTGTCGTCGAGCATGGGCTGCGTTCTTCTTCCTCGGCTCCGATCGCGGAGCCATCAGATCAAGCCTTCGCAAAGTCTTTCAATGTTGTCGGCCCACCCGCGGGGCAAGAGGCCTGCCGGCCCGTCTGCGGGCCGGGCTTGGGCGGGGTGCCGCGCTTGAAGGCCTCGAGCAGTTTCTCAAACGACTCCGGCGTCAGGTCCTCGTAGGTGTCGCTGAAGATCTGCACCATGGGCGCGTTGGCGCAGGAGCCCAGGCACTCTACCGGCTCCCAGGAGAAGTCGCCGTCGGCCGAGAGATGGTGCGGATCATGATGGATCACGCGCTCGCACACCTCTTTCAGCGCATCGGACCCGCGCAGCATGCACGGCGTCGTATGGCACACCTGCACGTGCGCCTTCTTCCCCACCGGCGAAAGCTGGAACATCGTGTAGAACGTCGCGATCTCGTAGACGCGGATGTAGGCCATGCCCAGCATGTCGGCCACGAGGCGGATGGCCGGCTCCGGCAGCCAGTTCTGGTGCTGCTCCTGCGCCCGCCACAGCAGCGGGATCACGGCGGAGGCCTGCTTGCCTTCGGGATAGTTGCTGATGGTCGTTTTAGCCCAGGCAAGATTCTCGGGCGTGAAGGCGAAGGCGGCGGGCTGGTTCGGATCAAGTCTGCGTGCGGCCATAGGTGCTCATCTCACCGATCGATTTCGCCGAACACGACGTCTAGCGAGCCCAGGATCGCGGAGACGTCGGCCAGCATGTGCCCGCGGTTCATGTAGTCCATGGCCTGCAAATGCGCAAAGCCGGGTGCGCGGATCTTGCAGCGGTAGGGCTTGTTGGAGCCGTCTGACACCAGGTACACGCCGAACTCGCCCTTGGGCGCTTCAACGCAGGCGTAGACCTCGCCCTCGGGCACGTGGAACCCCTCGGTGTAGAGCTTGAAGTGATGGATCAGCGCTTCCATGGAGCGCTTCATCTCGCCCCGCTTGGGCGGCACCACCTTCTTGTCCGGCGCCACGTGCGGGCCCTGCCCCTCGGCCGACAGCAGCTTCTCGCAGCACTGCTTCATGATGCGCACGGACTGGTACATTTCCTCCATGCGGATTACCTGGCGGGCGTAGTTGTCGTTGGTCTTGCCGATGGGGATATCGAAATCCAGCTCCGCGTAGCACTCGTAGGGCTGCGCCTTGCGCAGGTCCCAAGCGGCGCCCGATCCGCGCACCATCACGCCCGAGAATCCCCACTGGAAGCATTCGTCCAGGCTGATGACGCCGATATCGACGTTGCGCTGCTTGAAGATACGATTCTCGATGACGAGATCCCAGATGTCGTCGAGGATTTTGGGGTGCGTCTCGCAGAACCGGGCGATGTCCTCGATCAGCTTCACCGGCAGATCCTGATGCACGCCGCCCATGCGGAAGTACTTGGCGTGCATGCGCGAGCCCGAGGCGCGCTCGTAGAACACCATCAGCTTCTCGCGCTCCTCGAAGCCACACAGCGGCGGCGTGAGCGCACCGACGTCCATAGCCTGCGTCGTGACGTTCAGGAGGTGCGACAGCAGCCGGCCGATCTCGGAGAACAGCACCCGAATGAGCTGGGCGCGCTTCGGCACCTCCAGCCCCAGCAGCTTCTCCGCCGCCAGGCAGAAGGCGTGCTCCTGGTTCATCGGCGCCACGTAGTCGAGGCGGTCGAAGTAGCCGATGGCCTGCAGGTAGGTCTTGTTCTCGATCAGCTTCTCGGTGCCGCGATGCAAGAGGCCGATGTGCGGATCGACGCGCGTGACGACCTCGCCGTCCAGCTCCAGCACAAGCCGCAGCACGCCGTGCGCCGCCGGGTGCTGCGGGCCGAAGTTGACTGTGAAGTTGCGGAGCTCGGATTCAGCCACAGGGCAACGCCTCCCTCTTCCCTCCCCCCTCGTGGGGGAGGGTCAGGGAGGGGGGGATCCCAGAGCATCCAACGCAGGGCTTCCCCCCACCCCTAGCCCCTCCCCACGAAGGGGGAGGGGAATAAGTCAGAGCGTGGCTCACATTTCCACTCTCAATAGCCTTCCCTCCCCCTCGACGGGGGAGGGCGATGCGTCCGCGGCTTAGACCGGCCATCCGCAGTCTCAAAACCGGGATAGCGGCCGGGCTAAGCCGCTGGACGCATCGGGTGGGGGTGACGCCATTATCGGCGGATAAATGGCTCACTTCTCCGTCTCCACCAGGCCCTTCACGAACCAGCGCTGCATCAGGATCACCACCGCCACCGGCGGCAGCATGG
>CADEFX010000065.1 GCA_902826715.1 uncultured Hyphomicrobiales bacterium
CCGTTGAGGACGCCGGACGACTTGCTGAAGGAAAAGCGCATGATCTGCCCTTGGCTCCCGCGTGCCCGATTCACTTGTCCGCAGCCACGATCTTCGTCAGCGACCGATCGATGCGATTGGACCGGCGCAGGGAGCCAAGCGGCTTGCCGCGATTGATCGCATCGCGAACCAGCCCGTAATCCTCCGGCACGAATCCGGAAAGCCGCTCTCCCAGCATCTCTTCGGCGTCGCGCCGCCTCAGTCCGTTGCTGAAAAACTGCTGCCGGTACTTGTTGACGATAGTGCCGACCTTGGCTTTCTGGCCCAGTCTTTCATTTACGACCGTCGTCAATTCCCGCGCCTTGCGCAAAGCGGGCACGGTGAACTCGGTGACGACGTAGACGCGATCGGATCCCGCCAGGACGTCATTGGCCCAAGGCTGCCAGGTCGGCGGCATGTCAATGATCATTGTCTGAAAAAGCTCAGAAGCAACGCTCAGCACGCGCGCGACGACATTTGGATCGGGATAAACGCAATCGGCCGGCGATCGCGACGCAGCCAGCACCGCAAGACCGCTTTCGTGCCGCGACAGCATGACTTCGAGCAGATGCGCATCAAGACGTTCCGGCGCGCTTGCAACCGTCTCAAGCTTGAAGCCCGGCGCCAAATCCAGATAGTCGGTCAAGGCGCCCGATTGGAAATTCAAGTCGATCAGACATGTCGATTTAGGGCTGCGGTCGCGTCGCGCCAGAAGAAATGCTGTCTGGATGGCCAACGTCGTTGTCCCGACGCCGCCTGCGGCCGGCAGCATCGCGATACACAGAGCCCGGTCGGTGCCTTCGGAGCGTGGAGCCTTGTCGACCATGGCCCGTT
The DNA here is from genome assembly GCA_902826715.1 of uncultured Hyphomicrobiales bacterium. Classification (GTDB taxonomy): domain Bacteria; phylum Pseudomonadota; class Alphaproteobacteria; order Rhizobiales; family Hyphomicrobiaceae; genus CADEFX01. The sequence continues at coordinate 853 of CADEFX010000065.1, forward strand.
CGCAGGCGGTGACAATATCGGCCGTGTTCGCGTCGCTGGGCAGCCAGTCGGATATGCGCCAGCGCAAGAGGCTGCGTACGGCGTCCTCGTCCAAGTTGTCAGAGATGGCAACGATGGCCCCCTCGAACTTGCCACGCCGAACGGCTTCAAGCGCGCTGAGTGCGCCGGCACGGTCATCGTGAAGGTCTGCGACCAGGACCTGGGGACCGGATGCGGGATCGAAGTTACCGGCAAAATTGGCGACCGAGCCATCGATGGCGCAGAAGTCGAAGCGCTGGTCTGCCTTGAACGCCGCACGCAAGCGTTCCTGCAGGTCCTGGCTCGGGCTGACGAGCGCGATGTCTGCAACCCGCTGCTTCAGCTTGACCCTAGCTGAGAACATCTACGACCTCTCCGCTAGTTTTGCACTGCTACCGCACCGGTGGGTGGAGAATAGAGGCCGTTACCGTTGGTCAACCCCTTCGGCTTGATGCTGGTATTGGTCTCGTAGCGCTTGACCGCGATAGCCGCGCGCTTGCCGTCTTGATTGATCTTCGTGCGCCGAGCGTGATCCGGCCAGACATCGACCGTATGCGTTGCGATGTTGGAAGCAGCGGAATCGCCCGCCCCGAGCGTCACCGTGTCGGAGTGGCCAAAGTAGCGCTCGCGGACCTCGTCGTTGCAGCCCCCGACGGCGACGCACATCAGCATCATCAGCGCCGCGAGCGCGATGGATCGATTGCGGCTCATTTCTGCGGACCTTTCTTCAGATCGCCATTGACCGGGCTTTGCGCAACAAGGTCGAGAATGTGCCCATGCTCGAACGGCGGCTTGCCGATCTTGCGCTCCTGCTCGCCTCTCAGGAAAAACTCCGGATCGTTGCTGGACACCTGGCCATCGAACGGCGTCACCAGCTTCTCACCCGGTTGCTTCGGCTTTACGAGGCGCGGCGTGACGATGATGACGAGGTCGGTCTCCTTCTTCTGGAACGAAGCGCTCCGGAACAGCGCACCGAGCACCGGCACGTCGCCAACCCAAGGCAACTGCCGCTGGCTCTTGAAGTTGTTGGCATGAATGAGACCGGCGATGGCAAAGCTCTGTCCGTCGCGCAGCTCGATGGTCGTCTGCGCCCGTCGCACGACGAGACTCGGGATCTCGACGCCGCCGACGCGCAGCGACGATGTCGGATCGAGCTCACTGACTTCCGGCTCGATCTTGATGTTTATCAGGCCGTCCGACAACACGGTGGGGGTGAAGGCGAGGCCGACACCGAACTTCTTGAATTCGACGGTGATCTTGTTGTCCTCGGCCTGCACGGGAAACGGAAACTCGCCGCCGGCGAGGAAACTCGCGGTGTCACCTGACAGAGCCACGAGATTAGGCTCGGCCAGACGGCGTGCGAGACCGCGCTTCTCCAGCGCCTGCACGATGACATCGGCTTTGGTTCCGCCATCGAGGAGACGGGCAATGGCGGCGCCAAATGGCACACTGTTGGAGGCCAGGCCAAAGATCGGTGCACCGCCGGACGCGAACCCCGCTATGCCGGTTGCAGCGGCGACGTGTTTGCCGAAGACATCCCACCCGACGCCGATCTCACGCGAGCTTTCCCTATCGGCTTCAACGAAACGGACCTCCAGCAACACCTGCTGGGAGCTGCGTACACTCAACCCATTCGTAATCGATTGCGGCGCGATCTGCTCGGCGATCGCCAGCGCGCGCGAAAGGGCGACCGAATCACGCACGACGCCGGTTAGGAGGACCTTGCCGCCGATCGAGCTGACGGTGATATCACTGTTTGGCACATGCTTGCGAAGCTGGCTTCTGAGACCCTCGAGGTCGTATGTGACCTCGACGCTGATGACCCCCATAACGCGCTTGTCGGAGCTGAGCAGAGAAATGCTCGTAGTGCCGATCTTCTTACCCAAGATGTAGAGCGTCTTGCTCGTCAGCGCGACGATGTCGGCGGTCTGTGCGTTGCCGACCAGTACGTCGGAGAAATCGCGATCCGTCGCTACGGTCTCGGCCTTGTCCAGGGTGACTTGGAGATTGACCAGATTGCCGTTGGTCACGAGCTGGCGGATCGGGCTGCTCGCGTCAGCAGCAGGCGTGATGATGCATAACCCCAACGTCATCGCGGCAACCAGCGGCGCGCACGCTCCCAGCAGCGCTGGCAGACACCGATGCAGCAAGCTCCCCAACGATACCCCAAGCATCACGCGGTCCCCCGACCTTACAAAGTCAAACTCTTAGGTTCTCACTCCACTCGCGCGCTCACCGCGGTTGCGGCGCTGCGCCCGCCTCCTCCGTCCTATCCCGTTCGGCGCGCGCTTCGGCCGCCTTCACCTTCTCGTCGGCGGCGAGCAGCTCCAACATGGATCTCCTAGCCTCCAGCGACACATCGTATTGCTTGCGCTCCGTAACGCCGCGAATGACCGTCACGGTCGGTCCGCGATCCTGCTCTTCCTGCACCGATGCGGTGTCCGGCTGACGCGGCGAACTCGGCAGATCTTCGAGCCCGATGCGCCGGGACTCGCCAACGCGCGCCGAACCGGCGCGCCGCAGAGCGAGAGAAAGCTGCCCGACAGAGGCGGCGAGAACGAGCTTCTGCGCACTCTCCGTGTCGACCTCGAGCGTCACGGCCTTGACAGGCTTGGCTTGTGTGTTGCGATCGGCAAGCTGGTCGATCGCCAGCACGCGCGTGTTCTGCAGAAGTAGATCCGTAAACGCCGACCCGCCGGTCTTGCCGCCGGTGCGATCCGCACGCGTCAGCAGAACGTCCACGCGATCGTCCGGCTGCACGAAGCCGGCAACGCCAAGGACGTCATCGACCCTGATCGTGACGGCGGTCTTACCGTCCTCGATCATCAGCGATAGAGATGGTCGCTGGCCCGGTGCTGAAACTTTTGACGCCAGGATCGGCTCGTTCTTGGCAATGCCCACGAGGACAACTCGCTCACCGGCAGCTCCGATGAGCGCCCCTTTGCTCGCAAAAGACCCGACCGGCACCGCGCCTCCGGGCCAAGGCACTTCAAGGAGCATGTCGGTGGAAAGTGTCATACCGAATTTCAGAGGCAGCACCGCCACGACGACCGTCGCTGAAGGAGTGCCCGAGGCCGTGTCTTGGCGCACGACGACAGGTTGCTGCACCGGCGTGGCGACGAGCCACGACTTGGCAAGGAGGGCCGCAGCGGCTGCACAAGCCGCTGCTCCCAGCAACATGCCTATGGTGCTGACCCGCACGGCCCCACCCCCCACACTCCCCGCAGATTCGACCCCTGCCTCCGCGCATCAGGATGCGGCGCAGAGATCGCGAATCGGCCGGTATTGTTACCAACGACGCTATGTCAGAATTTCCCCGCGTATCGCGGCGATCAGGCCGGCGGTACCAGAGCGTTGTAGAGCGCTGTCCAGCGACCCGAAATCCAGGTGCCGACGTTGGTGACAGTCGCAACAACTCCCACAGTGATCAATCCAATCAGTATCGAGTATTCCAAAAGCGACGCTCCGCGCTCGTCTTTCCAGAGCCGAACCGCCACGTCCTTGATTGACCTACGCATACGCAAACTCCCCACACTCAAATCGGGCCCTCAAAGTTTCTTGAACGGCCCACTGCCCAGCACTGCAAGCCCTGCTGACGATGCTCACTACAATCGTCAGCGGTCTTCGCATCATGCGCAAAGCCAACCATCTGTCCACAGACATCAGCGCCGCAACGAACGAGCGTACGCGTTTGATCCGCCGACTCAGATACCTACGCCGCGATCGAAAGACGTAACCAACCATGATGCTCAACGTGATTTTCGACACGAACATCGCAGTCAATATTTTATGTTCCTTCGCAAAGGCTTGTCGTCCTTTTCTCATAGGCGTACGAGCGCGCCAATTAATGCGTCGCAGGTGGTAGAGCAAATCCTCCGTGGCGGGAATGTCACGACGCGTTGAAAATGGCAGAAAGGTGGCGCGCGCGCTCGAACGATTGCGGCACGCACGCATTCTCGAATGCAATTTGCGGCCATGAATGCACAGCCCCACGCATGCATGACTGTTGCACATTGAAGCGAAGTAACGCGTGGCGTGAGCAGCTAGTCGAGTTTATCGACCTCGCCGGAAAGCCGCGGCCGCATATAGGCAGCTGCCTGGAATGGCATGTCGCCGACGATCATGCTGCCAAGTGTCGAATGGAATACGTATCTCACTTCCGTGAAAATGATGCTCGTGTTCGGCTGCGCAAGGCCGACCGGCAGCGCGACAGCAGCACCCACGGGGCGAGCGCTGACGCCCGGCCCCAGCGCGTGGCTCCAGGCGACGCGTGTGGCGTTCGTCTCGTCTGCCACAACGCTTGTCATGACGAGGCCCAGAGTGGCGTTGGGAAACGGTTTGACGATCTCGTCGATCATGGGCTTGATCGCATTCAGTTCCGCCGTGCGCAATGACCTCACGCGCGCAACGAGATCGGCAGACGTATTGGCCGCCGCCTCCAACCGCCGCCGGAGCGTAAACCCTTCAGAAAACTCGGAAATTCCGAGAAACAGACTGATGAAGATGGGAAATACCAGGGCCGCCTCGACAAGCGCCTGGCCAGATCGGTCGTGGGCGATTTTGCGACTGACGCGACGCAACCAGTTGCTTTGGGATGAAGCAGGTTTGCGCATCGTCAGAATGGCTCGTTGCGCGCGGGTGTAGCTGCGCGAATGATGGTGGTCCCGGACAGCAGCAACTTCCAATCGAAGAAGGCCGAGACCAGAACCACGTCGTTGCCAACCCCTGGCGCGTAGCTGAACTCACCGTCCGATTTCAATCCGCCGCTGCCGTCGTTGGGCTCAGGTGGCGTAATGGCATCGAAGCTCGGCGCACTGCGGATGTCCAATCTGAGCCGCGATCCGCAGCCGACAAGAATTGCCGTCCGGCTGCACACCTCGCTTTTGAATTGAGCCTGATTGAGGTTGCGCGCCTGCGCCTCGCCGGTACGCACCAACCGGGCAGCGTCTCTGGTCGCGTTCTCGAGTTCCTGGTTGGCCCAGTAGATAAATCCAATCTCGAAAGTGCCCAGCAGCAGGATCAGCGAGGGAAACGCGATCAGCGAAAACTCGACCAGCGTCGCTCCGCGCCGATCGCGGCGAAGCTGCCGGACGCCGCACGCGGCACGATTGCCAAAAGAGTTCGAGCAGCCTGACATGACACTATCGCGGATAACGCAAAACTGTTCCGGAACGTCACGTACATAAACCGCCGCGGCAAAAAGCGCAAAGGCTCAGTCGGCGGATCATTCGTGTTGAGTACGTTGCATACCTCGCCTATGCTCAATCGTCCTTAGTCTGTTGGCGAACCATTCGGGGATAAAGGCTCGCCGGCTTGTAGTGCGTGGGGGACGGGGGATATGCGACGCTTGCGTATTGCGGCGCTCGGCCGGCTGAAGAACGATCAGCGCGGTGCGGCGCTTGTGCTCTTCACGGTTTTTCTCGTACCGCTGTTGGCCGTTGTTGCCGTCGGCATCGATCTCAGCCGCTTCTTGCTGGTCAAACAAAGGCTCATCAACGCTGCCGATGCCGCTGCGCTTGCTGTCGGCACGCGGCCAAATCTGACCGCGGACGAAGCCACTGCAATGGCCGGAGCTTTCATCCGCGCGCACTATCGCGACGAGGGCCTTAGTCATCTGGAGAGTTTCTCGGTCGCGCCGACGAACAATCAAGTCAACGTCACCGTGCATGCCCGGCTTGAAACGACCTTCCTGAAGGTGCTCAACGTCGCTGCCCTGGATGTGCGCGTCAGCACGCAGGTGGCGCGTGCGCAACGCAAGCTCGAAGTGGTTCTCGCACTCGACAACACCGGCTCCATGTGCCAGCCGAGTTGCGCGGCGAAATTCGACAAACTCAAGGTGGCCGCCAACGAACTAGTCGAAATCCTGTTCGGCGCCGACGTCCTATCCGACAACGTCAAAATCGGACTGGTGCCGTTCTCCGGCGCGGTCAACATCGGCACGGACAAGATCGGCAGCGGCTGGCTCGACGAGGCCGGCCTTTCGCCACTGCAGATAGAAGACATCAATCTTCCCATCGGCCAGACGCTGCTGGGCCTGGTGGGGCGGTTTTCCAATGTGGGCTGGGGAGGATGCATTCGCGCGCGAACGGGACCTGGCGGTTATGACGTGACGGATGAGACGCCCAACCTTGCCGTGGGAGAAACGCTGTTCGTTCCGTATTTCGCACCGGACGAGCCTGGCTCCGGCGACGGACCGAGTGGCGGCTACACGAACGACTATGTCAATGACACCTTGATACCGGGCAACAACGCTGCCAAGCAACGCAATGCTCTCAAGTACATCGGTGCGCTGATCTCGAACGCGAACCTGGCACGCAATCCGCCGCAAGGCCCGAACTACAATTGCGTGCCGCGCCCGATCCAGCCGCTGACCAACGACAAGCGAGTTATTTCGTCAGCGATTACCGCTATGGCTGCATCGGGCAGCACCGTTATCCCCGAGGGGCTCGCCTGGGGATGGCGCGCCTTGTCGCCGACGCCGCCCTATACGGAAGGCGCGCCTTACGGCGATCCGAATGTCAGCAAGATTCTCATCCTGCTGACCGACGGCCGCAACCAGGTCGAAGCTGCCAACGGGCACAACCACTCCTTCTTTTCGGCCTACGGCTACGCGGCATCAGGCCATATCGGGCCTGTAGATGGCTCGCAGACCCGGCAATCGCTCGATGCCAAGACGGCCACGCTCTGCAACAACATCAAGGCCGACAAGGACGGCAATCCGAACACCCAGGACATCTACCTGTACACAATCAGTTTCGCCATGGAGGGCGAAGTCGAGGCGCAAAATCTGCTGCGCGCCTGCGCCACGCCGCCGTCTTCGTGCCCGGGCAACCAATGCTACTACGACGTGCCTGCACCGGAGCAGCTGAGCGGCGCTTTCGCTCACATTGCCATGGGTATCAATCAATTGCGGGTAACGCGATGATGCGGGGGACAAACGCGTGACAGCAGCGGCGCTCGTGTTCCTGACGCAGTTAGTCTTCGTCTTCTGCGTATCCTACGCCATCGTGTCCGACCTGCGCCGGCTGATCATTCCTAACTGGATCCCGATTGCGCTGGCCGTAACGTTTCCGGTGTTCGCTTTGCTGCACGCCGGGGGGGATCGCATCCCCGCACACGTGGCCGTTACTGTGCTCGTATTCCTGATATCGATGATCTTTTTCGTCGCCGACTGGATGGGCGGCGGAGACATCAAGCTTCTAGCTGCAATCATTCTTTGGCTGGGGCCGAGTGCGGCACCGGAGTTTCTTATGGTCATGTCTCTGCTGGGCGCCGCGCTGGCTATCACGCTTATGATCGTCCGAAGCTTTCCGAGCGCAGCCGATCCGTGGGGCCAGACGATCGTCGCGCGACGTGTCATCGAATTGGCGCGCCTTGGACAATGTCCTTACGGCGTTGCCATCGGTGCTGCGGCACTCATGTTCGCACCCAGGATGTTCGGCTTCGCTTGAGCGACACGATTGCCGCCAACGACCTCGTAGACCAGGACCTAGTTGAACTTGATGCTGCCGAACAGGCGGACGTTGGCGCCGGGCAGCAGCACGTCCTCGCGTCGCTTGAACGAGGAATGGTTCAACACATCATCGTCGGCGAGATTCTCGCCCTTGATGCCGATCGTCATCTCGGAGGCCCAGTTCGGCCCCTGCTCGAGCTTGGTCGTGTAGCTGAGCTCCGCGGAAACAAGCGTGTAGCCGGGCGTGTCGATCTCGTTGACGCCGATCTCGTCCTGCTTGAAGGCATGCAGCACGCCCGCACGCGCGAACCAGTTGGCATCGCGGTAGTAGATGCCGCCGCCCAGCCGGTGCGGCGGGATACGGGGCACATTCTCGCCATTGTCAAACTGCGCGCGCACGAAATCGTATTGCGTGTCGATGCCGAACACGCCGCGCCAGATCGGCAGGATGTCGTATTGGGTGGCGAGTTCGGCGCCGTAGAAGGTCGCCTCGCGCTGCTGGTATAGGACCTGCGCCAGATCGTTGTCTGGGTTTCCGTCACCGCACGTGGCGAGCGTCTCGGCGCAGTCGACGCCGGTCACCTGCTTGAAGATGAAGCCGTTGAACTTCGAGTAGTAAACCGAGGCGTCGAACCTGAACTGGCCTTGGGAGCGTTTGAAGCCCAGCTCGATGGTGCTGGCATCTTCCTTTTCCAGCAGCGGATTGCCGATCTCGAACGTGCCGGTCGCCTCGTGCACGCCCCTGGAGAACAGCTCTGCGGCATCGGGCGCCCGCTCGACGTACTGCCCCGTCAGGCGCGCCACGACACCGAGCGGCAGCTCATACAGCGCGCCGAGGCTGGCGCTGAGGGGCGTAAAAGACCGCTCGCCCGCGAAGGCCACCGGATTGTTGGGATCTGAAAACTCGAGAAGGCCCGCGCCGTTCACATTGGCTTGCTCGATTCGAGCGGCAGCCTGAAGACGCAGCTGGCGAGTAAGTTGCAGCTCCTCGAAAATGAAGGCTGCGCTGGTCTTGGTCGTCGCCGGCGACAGCAGGGCATCGACCGGCTCGTCGACGGCAACGCCCGCCATCTTGCGATGACCCCACTGCGCCCCAATGGCGCCACGCATTTCGCCAAGACCGGTCATGACCGGCAGATGCTGGACCTCGAGCCGCCCTTCCTGCTCCTTGTTGGTGAAGCGGGTGCCGACGATGTCGTGGCCGTCGGCCTGCTCGAAAATAACCTCGTTGTGCGCGTAGTCCGAGGCGCCGAACCAGTAGCGGATGGCCTCGATGCCGTAATCTCGTACGCGCCATTCGCCCTTGGACATGACCTTGTCCTGCGTCATGTCGATGCGCGGGCGGGCTTCTAGCGCTTCCTCGCCCGGAATGCCGTACAGGCTGGAGAAGCGGCTGAAGGCGATGCCGGCAAAGCCGCTTTGCCACACGTACGAGGTGCCAACGGAGAAGCCCTCGCTGTCGACGAAGGTGTTGGCCTGCTTGCCGTGCGGGGTATCGTAGTCGTCCGTTTGTCTCTTGAAGCCGTCTGCGTGCACGACGAAGCCGGCTGCCGAGCCGGCCGTGACCTTGAACGCTCCATCCCGTCCCTCGTCGACCGACTGCAGACCACCTCTCACTTCACTTGAAAACCCGCGCGACGGCGCAAAGGTTGGGATCCGCTCGTTCTCGATCGCGACGACGCCGCCGATCGCCTGGCTGCCGTAGCGCAAGGTCGCCGGGCCGCGCACGACCTCGACGCGGTCGGCAGCAAAAGGGTCGATGGGGAATGCGTGGTCTTCCGAAAGTGCGGAAACGTCATGGCTGCCGATGCCATTTTCCTGGATGCGCACGCGGAAGTTATCGAGGCCGCGGATGATCGGCCTATTGGCGCCGGCGGCAAACGTCGAGCCGCTGATGCCCGGCTTTTGCTGCAGCGTATCGGTGATGGTAGCGCCGCGCGTGGCCTCAAGCTCCTGAGACGTGGTGACAGTGATTGGGACGAACGCGTCGTCGGTCACGATGAGCGCGCCTGGAAGAGCGGAATCGATGGTCAAGTCGGCGGTGTCGCCTTGGGTGGTATCCGCAGCCGGCGTGCTTGGCTGAGTGCGGGCGGGGCGCCGTTTCACCACCGGGCTCGGCGCCGTCACGACAATACCCGGAAGCGGAGTTTGGGCCTGCAGTACGGTTGTATGGCTCACAAGGCCAACTGCGGCCGCCCCACCAATCAGGACGCCTCGCGCCATCATTCGCATTTGTACATTCTCGCATATGTTATGATGTAACATGTCACGTGAGAGACGATGGCGCAAGCAACCAGCGATTTCTCCGTTTCAAGTCGGCTGAGGGGTGATGCGCGATTGCGTCACTCGCGCGGATTGGCACGGGCCGCGGCGACGGGCGAGCGCGAACCTAGAACGTTGCGTCAGAGCTGGATCGCTGCGGATTCACTCACCTTGCCTCGCGCGAAGACCCAGGCCGGAACGTAAACCCATGTGAAAACGATTGCGCTCTCGTCACGCGGCCGCCAAGGAGTCAACAGAGCCCGCCGGATCGAAGAAACTCTGGCGCAATGATCAGATGGTGTCGTCACACAAGAGAAGCTCCCGCTTCAAACGGCCGATCTCGCTGGTGAACATGCGGTCGGCCTCGCCCTGGGTCTGGCGGCACTGGGCCTTGACCTTGCGCAGATCCAGATTGTCGAGATCCACGCCCAGCATCTTGAGGACCGCCTTCATGTCGGTCTTGGCAAAATCGACACCCAGCGCCTTCAGAAGGTCGCGCAACGCCACGGGAAGCATCTTCTCCAGGACACGGCCGTCCGCCAACTTGCCGAGATCCTCCGTGCTCTCCAGCAGCGTACAGAGCTGGTCCGCCTCGTTACGGCTGAGGCTTTGAAGCTTCTCGTAGGCCTGGATCTGCATCGTGCGACGCTTGCGATCGTCTGGCGTGCATTGTTCCTTCCCGGGGACCTGGAACCCAGGATCGACGCCGAACGGCGAAGGAATTTGGGTGCGGTGGAGGCCGGACGGCACGGGCTGCGGCCCGGTTTGCGCCAAAGCGACGGGCGTGAGTGCGATCGCCAAGACAATTGCGAGAATGGATCGAGAAAGCACGGCGGCCTCCTTCGGACTCCACACCACAACGGCCCCGCGCCGCCGAGGTTGAGAGGCGTGAACGATGGCGCATAAATTGGGCGGTGCAAGGGCCGTTTCAATGGTCGAGCGGCGGCCGGAGCCGCTGGACTACTCCTGCCAGCCGTAGACCTTCTGCGCCACCTCGCGGCTGACGAAGCCGTTGGCGACATCGAAGGCCACAGCCTGGCGATCGCGCTCCCTCGGATTGCCGTAGCCGGCGCCACCGGCTTCGGTGACCGTGATGCGCTGACCCGGCGCCACCTCGAGCCGGCCCTTGGCATGCACCGGCTTGCCCTCAACGGCGTGTACGCGCAACGTACCGTCGCCGCCGTCGAACACACCCTTGGCCGGAAACTGCGTGCGGTTGCCCATGCCGAGGATCGTCAGCGGATGACCGGTATCGTTGCGCAGCACGACCTCCTGTCCAAGGCCGCCGCGCCAGCGGCCGGTGCCGCCGGAGTCCGTGCGCAACTCTTTGCGCTCGACAGTCGTGTGGGTCAGCGTTTCCCAAACCTCGACCGGAACGACGGCCATGTTGGAGGGATGCGGCAACGTGGACCAGCCGTCGAGGCCGTTGAGCGCTCCATAGCCGCCGGATGCGAAATACAGCGTCGAAAACGCGCGCCCGTCTCGGCGGCTGCCCTGGAAGTTGATGAGGTTCATCATGCCGGAATCGGCCTGTACCTCGCTGGGGATGGCATCGGCCAGCGCGCCGTAGACCAGCGGCGTCACGAAGTGGCCCATGGCGTGGCGGCCGCCGGTCGGGAACGGCGGCTGCGCGTTGAGGATGCAGCCGACGGGGGCGGACACGGTGATCGGGGCCTGCGAGCCGGCGTTGTTGGGGATCGACGGCAGCGTCAACGATTTGATCGCATGCAATGCCATGGCGTTGGTGTAGCAGAAGGGAACGTTGACGCCGGCGCGCACGCAGCCCGATGTGCCGTCGAAGTCAAAAGCCACGTTATCGCCCGCGACGTCGACACGCACCGCGAACTCCACCGGACCATCAAAGCCTTCAAGCTTGATGCGGTTGCGGTAGGTGCCGTCCTTCAATTCGCGCAGCTTGGCGCGCATGGCTGTCTCGGACTGCCCACGAATGGCGCGCGAGAGCGGCATCAGGTCCTCGAGACCGTATTCGTCCATGAAGGCGTTGATTTCCCGGCCGCCCACCTCGTTGCAGCTCACGTTCGCCATGACGTCGCCCATGGTCTGCTCGGGCACGCGCACGTTCGTGCGGATGATATCGATCAGCAGCTCGTTGGGCTTGCCCGCGTCGTACAGCTTGCAGATCGGGATGCGCAGGCCTTCCTGATAGATCTCGGTCGCGGCAGAGCCGAAGCCGGTGCCGCCGATGTCGGGCAGATGCGTGATGCTGATGGTGTAGGCGACGATGCGGCCCTTGCGGAAGACGGGGCGCATCATGGTGATGTCGAAAAGATGGCCCGTGCCGAGCCAGGGATCGTTGGTGACGACGATATCGCCGGGCTTCAGTGTTTCAGCCGGAAAGCGCTTGAGCATGTGGCGCAGAGTGACCGGCGCACTGCCGATGAACGCAGGGATGCCGAAGGTGCCTTGTGCGATGGAGTTGGCCTCCGCATCAAGAACGACGACGGACAGATCGTAGCTCTCATAAACGATGGTCGAAAACGAGCTGCGCACCAGCGTCGAGACGATCTCGTCCGTAAGCGAAACCAGCCGGTCCCACATGATGCTGAGACTGACGGCGTCGAAGGTTTGGTTGGTCATGGCAATCAGCTTCCAAGCTCGGCGATCAGATTGTAGCGGGCGTCGACGGTGACTCTGTCGCCAGCGCCGATGACACAGGTGCTTTCGCGTTCTTCGATCAAGGCGGGGCCCGTCACGGTCGCGCCAGGCGTGAGGGCGTAGCGATCGTAGACCGGCCATTCGGTCATGCCACCGCGCGCCGGATCGTAGGCGAGCCGCGTACCTTTCCGGGCCTTGGCTGAGCCGGCAGAACCGGTGAGCGTATAGCCCTCGCCGAGGCTCGGCGCCGGCCCGATGACCTCGACCTTCCAATTGACGATCTCGACGGGTTCGTCGAGGCGGATCGAGTAAGACTTCTCGTAGGCCTGTGCAAACAACTCCGGCATGCCGGCAAAAAGCGGACCGGCGGACGGCGCATCGGGCAGACTGACCTCGATCTCGTGCCCCTGGCCCTGGTAGCGCATGTCGAGGCGGCGTGTGATGCGGATGTCACGGTCGGCAACGCCGGCGCGCCGGAGGAATGCCGAGGCATCGGCTTCGAGCGTGGCAAAGGTGCTTGCAAAAGACTCGGCATCGATATCGTCGACATGTATGCGCCGCGAGCGCGCCACCTCGAACGCCAGCGGGCTGATGAGCAGTCCGAGCGCCGACATGACGCCCGCGCCCACCGGGAAGATGGCGCGGGGGATTTTCAGTTTACGGGCGATGGACGCGGCATGCAGCGGCCCCGAGCCGCCGAATGCCACCATGCTGCCGCTGCGATAGTCGAAACCGCGCTCGGTGGCGTGCACGCGGAAAGCGCGGGCGACGTCCTCGCTGATGAGATCGTGGATACCCCACGCTGCGCGCATCGTCTCGAGCTTCAGGGTGCGGCCGACGCCCTCGGCGATGGCGTTTTCGGCGGCGGCCTTGTCGAGCTTCATGGCGCCGCCGAGGAAGAACCCAGCATCGAGGTAGCCGAGCACGAGATTTGCATCCGTGAGCGTCGGCTGCGTGCCGCCGCGGCCATAGCAGGCCGGCCCCGGATCGGCGCCCGCGCTGCGCGGGCCCACGCGCAGCAGGCCGCGCGCATCGAGCTCGGCAATGCTGCCGCCACCGGCGCCGATCTCGATCATATCGATGACAGGGATCTTCACCGGCAGGCCGCTGCCCTGCCGGAACTCGTGCACGCGGGCGACCTCGATGGAATATTTTTTGATTGGCTCCCCGTCGCGCACAAGCGCGCCCTTGGCCGTTGTGCCGCCCATGTCGAAAGACAGCAGATTGGGGAGCTTCAGCGCCCTGCCCTGCCATGCGCTCAGCAATGCGCCCGCGGCAGGCCCAGACTCGAGCGCCCGCACTGGGAAGCGGCGCGCAGTCTCGGTCGTCAGCGTGCCACCGCTGGACGCCATGATGTAGAGGCGCCCGCCGAAGCCGATGCTGGCGAGGCCCTTCTCCAGCCGGTCGATATAGCGATCGAACATCGGCTGCGTGAACGCGTTGACGGTCGTGGTGGTCCAGCGCTCGAACTCGCGCATATGCGGGAAAACGTCGGCCGAGCTGGAAATGAACAGTTCGGGCGCCGCCTCCCTCAGGATTTCTGCCGCGCGCTGCTCATGCTCGGGATGCGCGTAGGCGTGCAGGAAGCAAATGGCAACCGCCTTGACCTCAAGCTCCTCGAACTTCGCGGCCGAGGCTCGCACCGCCGCCTCATCGAGAGGCGTTTCCACGGTGCCGTCGAAGCGTACCCGCTCCGGCACCTCGACGCGCAAGCGGCGCGGAACCAGCGGCGATGGATACTTGATGCGCAGGTCGAACAGGTCGTAGCGGCGCTCGAACCCCATATCCATGATGTCGCCGAAACCGGCCGTCACCAGCATGCCGGTGACCGCACCCCGACGCTCGATGACGGCATTCGTAACCAGCGTCGTACCGTGGATAACGTCGGTAACATCCGCGATGGGAACGCCCTCGCGCTCGATCAGGGCCTTGACGCCGTCCAAGACAGCTTGTGACGGGTCTTGCGGCGTGGTGAGGCACTTGTAGATGGCCATCTTGCTGCCGCGCGCGTCGTAAAGCGCGAAGTCCGTAAATGTGCCGCCGATATCGACGCCGATGCGATACATGCCTTCCCCATCCGCCTGCCTAAAATCGCCAGCCACCCGTTCGAACGGCGACCGTGCGCGATCTTAGACGCAGATTGGGCGGAAAGGGAAAGGCTCGTCCGATGGCGAAGCGGCGCAGCCAGGGATGATCGCCGGCTGCCGAAGACGACAGTTGTAAAGCCGGGGCCTGGCCTACGCTCAGGCCGCGTCGCTGGACACTGCGCGGCTCGTGCAAAACTGGCCAATCTGTTGAGCCGGCTTCGGGGCGCTGAGCAGATAGCCCTGGATCTCGGTGCACCCGCGCGACCGCACTATCTCGAGCTGATCGGTGGTTTCGACACCTTCCGCTGTCGTCGCTATGCCGAGAGAGCTGCCAAGCTGGACCACGGCAGTGACGATGGCGAGCGCGTTTTCATTGCCGCTCGTGAGATCCTTGATGAAGCTCCGATCGATCTTGATCTTGTCGAACGGGAAACTCTGCAGATAGCTCAGCGACGAATAGCCGGTGCCGAAATCGTCAAGCGCAATCTTCACACCCAGAAGACGCAAACTCTTGAGCATCTCGAGCGCACTGTCGCTGTCTTGCACAAGGACGGACTCGGTGATCTCGAGTTCGAGGCGGCTCGGTGCGAGGCCCGATGCCGCGAGCGCGCTCATGACCATCTGCACAAGCGAGCGATTCTTGAACTGAACCGACGAAAGGTTGACCGACACCATGATGTGATCGGGCCACGACATCGCCTCACGGCAAGCTTCGCGCATCACCCACTCGCCGATCTGATTGATAAGACCGGTTTCCTCCGCAAGAGGGATGAAATCGCCGGGCGACACCATCCCGATCCCCGGTCTATTCCAGCGGACCAACGCCTCGAAACTGCAGACTTCATTGTGCTCCAGATTCAAAAGGGGCTGGTAAAAGACCTGGAACTCGCCGTTCTGGAGAGCGCTGCGAAGCGCGACCTCCAGATCCCGGCGCGATTGTAGATGCGAGTTCATATCTGGCTCGAACAACCTGTAGGTTCCCCGCCGGTCTTGTTTGGCCTTGTAGAGCGCCAGATCCGCGTTCCGCAGCAGCATTTCGCCGTCGACGCCATCCTTGGGAGCGAGCGCCACACCGACGCTCGTGCCGATCATCACCTGATGACCCATTAGCGAGAACGGCTCCTGCACGACTTCCACGATGCGCGCGGCGACAGCCATCGCCTCTTCGGTCGATGCGATAGGAGATTGTATGATGGTAAACTCGTCGCCGCTGACCCGGCCAAGCGTATCGGTTTCGCGAATGCAGCCCGCGACGCGCTGCGTCACGGCCTGCAGCAGGGCGTCGCCGACGGCGTGTCCCAGCGTGTCGTTGACTTCCTTGAAGCGATCGAGATCGAGGCAATGCACGGCGAGTGCTTCGCCCTGTTCGACGCGTTCGATGGCCTGATCGAGGCGCTCGTGCAGCAATGTCCGGTTGGGTAGGCCCGTGAGTGCGTCGTGATGGGCCATGTAGGCGATCTTGGCTTCGGCCTGACGCTGCTCGGTAATGTCCTCGTGCGTCGTCACCCAACCGCCGCATGCCATCGGCCGCCGCGCAATGGCAACGAAGCGACCGTCACTCAGCTGCTGCACGCTATTGGAGGCGGCAGTGACGCGCGCCGTGCGCTCATGCATGTATTCGTTCGGAGTTGCGCCGGAATACAGCCCCTGGGCGATGCGATACTGCACAATTTCGCGCAGCGTCGTGCCGGGCCGGGTCTGCTCGCGCGTGAGTCCGTACATCTCCGCATATCGCTTGTTGCAAACAAGAATTTTCTGGTCGCGGTCAAACATGCACAACCCCTGCGACATGTGGTCGAGGGCCGTATCGAAGCGCACGTTCTTGTCTTGAGCCTCGGCCTGCGCCTGCTGCAGGAGTCCAAGAGCGGTATCCAAGGCCGTCAGGGGAAGGCGCCGGAAGCAATACCAGGCAGCAAACCCCAGGGCGAGGAAGGCAAGAAGTGCGTGGAGCGTACCGATGATGATCGGGCCAGTGCTGCACGCGGCGAAAAACGTTCCTTCGAACCCAATGGCCCGGATCGGTGCCCGACCGGTGAGTTCAGGCCAGCGGAGCGTCCGGCCGGCAAAGGCAATGGTATGCCCGTCTTTTCCGATGACCCAGCTCGCAGCAACTGTCTCGTGGGCGCCATTCGTCGCATATAGAATGCCGGGCGCAATCTCCCCGATAGCTTCGGGATCTCCCACCTTGATGAGTCGCATCTCGATGTGGCGTGCGCCAACAGTCGCGTGCTCGCGCGCACGGGCACTCAGCTCGGCGTAGCTCATGAGCGCATACGCCAGCGGCGGCGCGAGAACTGTGATGGCTATGGTTGCGTTGCCCAGATGGCCAATCAGGGCTCGCGCCGTCGACGGACGCGACAACAGCCTGCGCATACTTTTGGCGCGGGCAAACCTCAAAAACGCGGACAGCATACGCACGGCCAGTTCCCCTCAAACAGGCGATACGCGGGCACACTAGGGGCGCGTTGCTTAAATATTGGCAAATAATATATGTAACTCTCCCAACAAACCCTATCGTCCATCCTATCATTTCGTTTACACAATCTAACAATAGGTTACCGTTAATATAAAATACACCGTGATTATATAAAACATCGTAAAACATAAAATTCTACCGAATTGCAAGATTGTGCAACGCATAAATGCTTTGAAACGGTTGAGTAGCAACGCGCTCGTAACGTCAACTGCAAGCATTACGCGAGCCCAGCGGCCGCAAGAGGATTGAGTATGTCGAGTTTCAAGAGTGCCAAGACATCGCGTTCGCCGGCGGACACCGACTCCCGCATTGCGTCCCCGGCCGCGGACGGGCGTCGCTCCAACGAAATGAGCGCGCTCGACGGCAACCAGCGCATTGCCTATCTCCGGGAGGCCCTCGAAGACGCGCGCTGGTTGAGACACGGCCGCCAAGCCACAGAGACCGGCACGAGCGGGCTGCGCAACCTGAAGCGGAAGTGGCAGAGACTTTATCTGCCGTGGGCTCATTCCGTGAAAGACGGCCTGTGGCGCCGCGCCGACGGCGCCAGTCCGCTTGCCGACGCGATCAAGGGCGAAACATCACGCAAGGTGCTCAAGACCGCCATTGCGCTGGCTATCGCCATCCTCGTCGGCTGGGGGCCGGCGCAGCGGCTGATGCAGACGACCAGTGTCGAAGCCATTATCAACGCACCACTTGTTACCTTGCGCTCGCCCATAGACGGAGAGATCGCTGCAACGCCCGATGTGCTTGCCGTAGGCACTGCCTTTTCTCCAGGTACACCGATCGCCAGGATCGTCGACCGTCGCGCCGATCGCGCCCGGCTCGACGACTTGCGCCGCATGATCGGACAGTTCGAAGACGAGCGCGCCTCACTGCAGGCCAAGCTCGCCAGCGCTACCGCCCTGCGCGCCGAGTTCCTGGAGCAGACCAAGCAGTTTCAGGACGGCCGCGTGCAGCAACTCGAAGCTCGTGTCAGGGAGGTGCGCAGTGACATTTCCGCCAACCGGGCCAGGCGCGAAGAAGCTGCCGCCGTGCTGCAGCGGGCGTCGGAGCTGGAATCGAGGGGCGCGCAGAGCCGCGCCACGCTGGATAAGGCACGCCGCGATCACGAGATCCTCATCCACACCATCGCGGCCACCGAGCACCGGCTGAAGTCCATCGAGATCGAACTCGCGGCGGCGAAAAATGGCTTCTTCCTCGGCGACAGCTACAACGACCGGCCGCGCTCGGCACAGCGCGCCGACGAGATGCAGCAGCAGATCGGCGATTTGAGCGCGGAGCTCAAGCAGCGCGATGCGCGCATCGCCCGGTTGAAGACCGAATTGGAGGGCGAAACCGCAAGGTACGCAGACATTGCCGACGTATCGGTCGTTGCACCGTCGACAGGAAGCGTGTGGGAGGTCTTCACGGCACCGGGAGAGCAGGTGAGGCGCGGGCAAGAGCTAGCGCGGATGCTCGATTGCAATTCGGCGGTCGTCACGGCGGCCGTCAGCGAGTCGGTCTACAACCGGCTGCGCGTCGGCCAGTCGGCGAAATTCCGCCTGCGCGACGGCAGCAAGGATATGGATGGACGTATCGTTCACCTGACGGGTGTGGCGGCGGCTCCTGCCAATTTCGCCATCGCTCCGTCGGCGCTGACGCGGGAATCCTATCGCGTGACCGTCAAGGTGCCTGATCTCGCCAAGTCGGCGACCTGCGATCTTGGCCGCACGGGCCGCGTTCTGTTCTCCAGTTCAGGCGAGGCTGCAGCCGCGCCAGCGCTCTCGAAATGAGCCCGATCGCGACCACGATCATGAACGGGGCCTGGCCTGGCATCGTGGCCGCCGGCCTCGTCGTCGCTTTGCTGCCGTGGCTGCGTCGTGAAAGCTCGGTGGCGCGCACGATTGTGATCGCCGTGTCGATCGCGCTCGGATGGCAATACATGTTCTGGCGCGTGACCCAGACGCTTCCGGATGCCGGTTTTACGGCGGATTATGTTGTGGGTGTCCTGTTCGTTGCGGTAGAGGCGCTGGCCCTGCTGTCGACCAGCCTGTCCTTTTTCTTTCTGACCCGGATCCGCAGCCGCTCGAAAGACGTCGAACAGAACATGGGCTGGCTCGCCAGCCAACCCGTCCCGCCGCGCGTCGACGTGCTGATCTGCACGTACAATGAGGATGAAAACATTCTCGAACAGACCATCGTCGGCGCCTCGGCGATGGAGTATGCCAATTTCAGGGTCTGGGTGTGCGACGACGGGCGGAGGCCCTGGCTCCGTGAACTGTGCGACAAGCTCGGCTGCGGCTACATCACGCGCAACGACAACGCCCACGCCAAGGCCGGCAACATCAACAATGCGCTGAAGCATTTGTCGACGCTGCCGGACCCGCCGCAGTTCATATCGATCCTCGACGCCGATTTCGTGCCGACACCGCAGTTCCTCACGCGGACCATGACGCTGTTCCGGGACGAGACGGTCGGCATCGTGCAGACTCCGCAGCACTTCATCAATCCCGATCCCATCGGCGGCAACCTGTCCACGGGACGCGTTTGGCCCGACGAGCAACGCTACTTCTTCGATGTTCTGATGGCATCGAAGGATGCCTGGGGCGCTGCCTTCTGCTGCGGCACGTCATCGGTTCTGCGCTACGCGGCGCTGATGAAAATTGGCGGCTTTCCGACCGACTCGGTGACCGAGGACTATCTCGTCACGCTGCGGCTGCGCGCCATCGGCTACCAAACGGTCTATCTCAACGAGCGGCTCTCGCTCGGCCTCGCCCCTGAAGGGCTGAAGGAATACATTGTGCAGCGCAGCGGCTGGTGCCTCGGCTTCGTGCAAATCTGCCGCGGGCAGAGCGGACCATGGCGGCTTAACAGCAACCTCACACTTGTCGATCGCGTCATCCTGTCCGTGACTTTCCTCTATTGGAGCGCTGCGCACGCATTTCGCGTGGCCGGGCTCATCATTCCGATCCTCTATCTGCTGGGCGGCGTAGAGGCGGTGCACGCCAACGTTGAAGATACGCTAGCGCATTTCATTCCGTACTTCCTGGCGCAGATGGCCATCATGAGCTGGATGACGCAGGGCCGCGTGCTGCCGATCATGACCGATGTCTGCCAACTGCTGGCAGCCAATGAAGTGCTGCGCGCCGTGGCCGCGGGGCTCATCAAGCCCAAGGGGCAGAAATTCAAGGTCACGGCCAAGGGCGGCGACCG
>CADEFX010000066.1 GCA_902826715.1 uncultured Hyphomicrobiales bacterium
CAATGCTCGAAGTGCGCAGTTTTTCCTTGAACATGCGCTGGCATTTGTCGCGGAACTCAGCCTGCGGCTGGTGAAAGCATTCGGCCGCTTCGTGGAGCTGGGCAAGCGCGACTACTACGCCAACACGCACGTAGGCCTGCGGCCATTCCGGCGTAACGTATCGTATTTCGGCGTCGACCTCGACCAGCTCGTGGCCGGCCAGCCGGAGCTGGCGCAGAACCTGATGCGCGAATTGGCGGCGCTGTTTGCGGACGAGACGTTCCGTCCCCTGCCCTATCGCGCGTTCGAGGCCAGGCGGATCGGCGACGCGTTCCGCCTCATGCAGCAGTCGGGGCATATCGGAAAGATCGTCGTGACCCCGCCGGATGCGCGGGAGCTGGCGCCAGGGACATCGGCGCGGCCGATGCGTGTGGACGCCCGGGGGTGGCATGTCATCACCGGCGGCACGAGCGGCTTCGGGTTGGCGACAGCGGCGTGGCTGGCGGACCGCGGCGCCAAACGGCTCGCGCTCGTCAGCCGCAGCGGGCCTGCGTCGGTTGAGGCACAAGGCGAAATCGAGGCGTTACGGGTTCGCGGGATCGATGTACGGACGTGCGCCTGCGACGTGAGCGACGGCGCGGCGCTCGGCAAGCTGCTGGCAAAGCTGCGGCGCGTTCATCCGATCAAGGGCATCGTGCACGCCGCAATGGTGCTGGATGACGCGCTGATTGCCAACCTCGATGCAGAGCGCATCGGCACGGTGCTGCGGCCGAAGGCTGATGGCGCAGCAAACCTCGATCGGGTGACGCGCGGCGACAAGCTCGACTATTTCCTCATGTACTCGTCGGTGACGACGCTGCTCGGCAACGCAGGGCAGGCGGCGTATGTGGCCGCAAACGCTTATCTGGAAGGCTTGGCGCAGCAGCGACGCGCGCAGGGACGACCGGCACTCGCGGTGCGGTGGGGCGCGATACGCGATACGGGCGTGCTGGCGCGAAACGCCAAGACCGGCGCGGATCTGGCACGGCGCTCGGGCGCCACTGGACTGCGGGCGCGCGACGCACTCGACATGCTGGCGGCGGCGATGAGCGAGCGTGACGCAAGCAATGAAGCCGTACTGACCGTAGCGCCGATCGACTGGGGGTTGGCGGCCGCCGGCCTCGCGGTGCTGAAGACGCCGCTGTTCGGGGATATCCGCGCGGCGCGCGAGCCCGCGACTGCGCCCGATGCCCTGGACCTGGACACCATCGTACCGACGCTCGACGATCCGGCGGCGCTGGCGCTGATTGCCCGGCATCTGAAAGCCGAGATGGGGGCTATCCTGCGGCTGGCACCGGAGGATATCGACGCGCGGCGCTCGCTCGCGGATCTCGGCATGGACTCGCTGATGGCGATGGAATTGCGTCTCGCCGTGCATCGCAAGCTTGGCATCGAGCTGCCAATCACGGCCATTGCCGACGGCCTGTCCGTGGAAGCTGTCGGGCGCAAGGTGCTGGCACGCATGCGCTCGCGGACCGCAGGCGGCAGCGTGCAACACGATCTGGCGGAGAAGCATGCAGCCGATCTGCCCGATGCAGAACGACTGCAGACGCTCATCGTCGAGATAGACCGCACGGCATCGGCACGCGAGGCGGCCGAATGACGGACAAGCGATCAGCCGAGGTGCTCTCCAAGGCCATGAAGGACACGGTGATGTCCCTCGTGAAAAAGAGCGCTGGTGGACGCACGCAGCCGGCAGAGCGCGCGTGGCCGGCGACTGGCTTTTCCGAGTTCGCCGCCTACAAGGAGTTGCAGACGCAGCGCGGCGCGGGCGAGCTGTTCGGGATCGAGAATCCGTTTTTCCGCGTGCACGAGACGCGGGCGGGCGCGACGACGCGCATCGGCGGCCGCGAGGTCATCAACTTCGCGTCGTACGATTATCTCGGGCTCAACGCTCATCCGGCCGTGGCGGCGGCGGCGAACGCGGCGATGCAGAGGCTTGGCACGTCGGCATCGGCGAGCCGCGTGGTGGCGGGCGAGCGCGATGTGCATCGCGATCTGGAGCGCAGAATCGCCGAGGTGTACGGCGTGGACGACGCCGTGGTCTACGTCAGCGGACACGCCACCAACGTGTCGGCCATCAGCACGCTGCTCGGTCCGCGCGATCTCATCCTGTCCGATGCGCTGGTGCACAATAGCGTGATGGTCGGAGCCCAGTTGTCTGGCGCGACACGGCGCAGCTTTCCGCACAACGATCTCGACGCGCTGGAGCGCACGCTGGCGGAGCTGCGCGGGCGCCATCAGAACGTGCTGATCGCCGTGGAAGGGCTCTACTCCATGGACGGCGACGTGCCGGACCTCAAGCGGCTGGTGCAGATCAAGACGCACTACGGCGCCTGGCTGATGATGGACGAAGCGCATGCCTTGGGTGTGCTGGGCGCAAGCGGGCGCGGATCGGCAGAGCATTGCGGCATCGACGGGCGCGCGGTCGACATCTGGATGGGAACGCTCAGCAAGACGTGCGCGGCGTGCGGCGGGTTCATCGCCGGATCGAAGGCCCTGGTGGACATCCTGAAATGCACGTCGGCGGGGTTCGTCTATAGCGTGGGCATGCCGCCGCCGATCGCCGCCGCGGCGCTGGCCGCGCTCAATGCCATGGCGCGCGAGCCAGAGCGAGTCGCGCGGCTGCAGGCCAACAGCCGGCTGTTTCTCGAGCGCGCGCAAGCGGCAGGGCTCGATACGGGCTTCGCGCAGGGGTACGCCGTGATCGGCATCATGATCGGCGACTCGCTGCGCGCTGCGAAGCTGACCGAGCGGCTGTTCGAGGCCGGCATCAACGCGCTGCCGATCATTCATCCGGCCGTCCCAATGCAGGCGGCACGGTTGCGATTTTTCCTGTCGAGCGAGCACACGGCGGCACAGATCGAGACAGCGGTGGCCGCGACCAGGCGCGAGCTGGCGCGGCTCGAGGCGGAGAAGTTCGGCCTGTCAAAGCTGGCGGCGGGCGTTCTGGCGAAAAAATCGGCGGGACGATGAGCGAGGCGACGGCAAACGCGGCGTGGGAAGCAACAATCGATGCGCTGGCGTTGTGCCGCCCGGTATGCTTCGGCGTGTCGTGGTGGAACCATCGTGCCGTTGCGACGCTGCTGGCGCAGCCGACGTGGCGTCCGCCGTTCTACGAGGATTTCGCCGAGGCGCTGGAGCGGGCCTCCATCATCACCGGCGATCTGGTGGCGTGGGCGTCGAAGCTGACGCCCGAGCGTGAAGCGGAGGCAGAGGCGCGCGGCGTGCGGATAATCCGCATCGAGGATGGCTTTCTGCGCTCGGTAGGGCTCGGCGCGGGGCTGACGGCGGGCGGCTCGTTCGTGCTGGACGCGCGCGGCATCCACTACGACGGCAACTGGGCGAGCGATCTCGAGCGTCTGCTCGAAACGGCGGAGGTGACGGCGGAGCAGCGCGCGAGGGGGCAGCGGTTGGTGCACGCGATCCGCGAAGCGCGGCTGTCGAAATACAATGTCGGGCGGCGATCGCTGTCCGAGGTGCCAACGGGCGCGATCCTGGTGCCGGGGCAAGTGGCGGGCGATGCTGCGGTCGCGAACGTGGGCGCACATCTGGCGTCAGGCGAAGCCAACCCCAATCTGGCGCTGCTGAAGGCGGTGCGGATGCGCCATCCCTCCGCGGTGATCGTGTACAAGCCGCATCCCGATGTGGCGGCGGGCTTGAGGCCGGGCGCGATCGCGCGGGCCGATGCGCTGGCGCTCGCGGACCATATCGCGGGCAACACAGACATCGCCGACCTGATCGATGTGGCCGCGCGCGTGGAGACGCTGTCGTCGCTCACGGGCTTCGAGGCGCTGCTGCGGGCTAAGCCGGTGAGCGTGCACGGGTTGCCGTTCTACGCGGGCTGGGGACTGACGGAGGACGTGCAATCGTGTGCGCGGCGCACGCGGCAGCGTTCGCTCGACGAGCTCGTGTACCTGACGCTCGTCGCGTATTGCCGCTATGTCGATCCGGACACGCAGCGCGTGTGCACAGCCGAGGAGCAGGTGCAGCGGCTGAGCCGGCAGCGCCAGACACGCCGCCATGTGCTGGAGCAGCGGACGCGGCAGCACCTGTCGTGGCTCGGGCGGCGGCTGGGGCTTTAGGGGGCGGATGCCCTCAACTCACGCGATAGAGAACGCGAAGCTGGTCGCGAGTGCCGTTGGCGAGAGAGCAGCCCCGGAGACGTAGTTGATCGCGACGACCCTGCCGGCGGAGATGCAGTGGTCGATGAACTGCGCGTTGAGGTTGGGCGCTATCGTAGCGGCTCATCCGGCTTGGTAAAAAGGCCGACCAAAGCCATGGCAATCAACACAATACCAGCGATGTTCATTCGAAACTTACGCATAAAATCACCCCGCCAAGACGATCAGTTTACACCATGCGTGGGCGTATGACCTAGCGCGACACTTGCCTGTGAGTTCCCCGGCAACCGTGGTGAACTCCACTTGCACGGAGCGCTGTTCATGGAACTTCCACGACGGTTGGCCCGCACGGCGCAACGGCCCGCCAGTTGATGTCATCCTTCATGTGTCGACCCCGAGCTACTGCCGCCGCTGCGTAGCGCTCGCGGTGTGTCCACGCTTGGCGGGCGATAGGCGCCAGCGGCGCCAGTATCGGCGAGGATGCGCTCGACCATGCCGTTGACGGCGGCGATGAGGCCCGCATCGGAATAGATGGTGCCGCGCACCTGCGTGTTTGCGGCGAGCGCGCGCAGGAAAAGGCCGAGGAGACGCTGGTCCGGCTTCTGCGGCGATTGCCAGAACGTTTCGAGCGATCCTGCATGCACGAGCCCCGGCACGTCGTAAATGGCAGGAGCCAGCGTCTTCACCGGCACGCCGGCGCGCAGGGCCTCGATGCCGGCGTTGCTGTTGACGCTGACGAACCCCGACGCCCGCGCGAACAAAGGCTCAAGCGTCCCGCCGTCGGCGAAGCGCAGGCGCGTGGCGACGCCATGGCGGCGGCCTAAATCGCGCAGCACACTGCGCCAGCGTTCCAACCCGTTGTCGAGCGGATGCGACTTGACGACGAGGAGGGTGTGCTCAGGTGCGTGGGTGGCGAAGGAGGCGACGACCTCGTCCAGCGCACCGGTGAGTCCGTCGCGAGTGGCGCTGCGGATCTGGTAATCGCCTTCAAGCTGCAGGCCGAATAAGAACGACACATGATCGTGTTGGGCAAGCTCCCGGGCGATACGGGCGGAGGCACTGTCGCGCAGCGGGCGGGTGGCGAGGCGCAAGAGCCAGGCCACATATTCCAGCGGCGGGAAGTAGATGGTGTGACGCTGGTAGTGGGGATAAAGGACGCGCAGCAACGTGTTCGACAGGTTGTAGATTACGTCAGGAATGGCGACCTTGCCGAACTCGGCCTGATAGCGCGGCACGAGATCGAGCGGGCGCGACTGAACCGCCAGCCACTCGATGACGGCGGGATCGCGCGAAAAATGCGAGGCGGCGCCGGCGGCATCGCGCTCCAGCGTCATCCAATCCGGACGCAGATAGCCCAGCTCGGTGATGAAGACGCGCGCGCCGCGCTTGTGGGCGGCGGTGATGGCAGCGGCGTGATAGGGCCGGCGATCACCATGGAGGATCACGTCTGTGACGGCGCGCGCCGCCATCTCACGCCGGACGAATTCGGACCAGTCGGCAGGCGTGCCGCGATAGTCGACGGCGCCGGCGCGGCGCCAGTGCAGCCAGTCGCCGGGGCAAAAATTGATGCGGCTCACGCGATGTCCGGCCGCCTCGATCTGCCCGGCGACGCGGGCGTAGAGCGGCGACAGAGGACCTTGCAGAAACAGGAAGGACCGCGGGCGATCGCTTAGGTCTGATGGCACCGGGGCCGCCTCGTGCAGGCTTGAATCGATCCGAGCCCCGGAGAATAAGCAAGGGACCGGCTGCGATCCAGCCGGTCCCGCACGTCGTCAATTGATCTTCGCGGACAGTGAGTAGCTCTTGCCGATAAGCTCGTTCCGGCGGGCGGCGCAGACCTCGCCGCCGCGCTTGCCCCAGCTTTTCAAGACGCCTTGTAAGCCGGCATGGTGCCGGTGACGCAGCAGCCGACGACGCCTTTTCGAGCGCAGGTACGACTTCGCCGAACGCAATCGTGACCGAGGAGCGCCGAAGGCCGCCGAGCAAAGCCTCGGTCGGAGCAAAAATGACTGCTACAACTTCGTAATAGGGTGGTCTTCGTAATAGGGTGGTCCAGGAAGGGCGAATCGACGCAATCGTTGCGAGTCAAAGACCTGCCGCAATTTGCACGCGGGAATCGCAGACTAATAGGGGGCGGAATTGCTTGCGCCGACATGGCTTAACGACCAGAACGTACATTCGGCGGACGCAGGAGTGTAGGACAAGGCACAAGGCAGACGCCAGGTGGGATCGCGTGCTGGGGTTTGATCGGTTGAAACGATGCTTGGCCGTTGCGGTGGCAGCCCTGATTCTCCTGCCGGTGCAGCACGCGCGCGCGCAGCAGCAGACCGATGCACCCGCCTCCGATGCCCCTGTCTCCGATGCGACGTCGGCGGCGGACCATATTGCCAACGCGTTCAGCCAGCTCGGCGATCAGATCTACGACGAGTGCATCTTCGAGCTGTCGGAGGAGCAGCTCGACGTGCAGCAGGCGTTGATCCAGGCCTACGTCGCGCAGGGGGCGAGCAGCACCTATGCGCGCCAGCTCGCCGTCAAGCAGATCCAGCCGCCCAAGCTCTCCGAGAAGTGCGAGGAGATCCGGAGCGCGTCGAAATCAGCGCCACCCAAGGATTGGTCCACAGACGTCGCCGTCGCCAAGCCACGGAAGCCTGAACCAGTCGTGCCCAAGGCTGGGCCGGAACGCTTTGCGGCACCCGTGGCTCTGGCCAGCAAGAAAGTCCTGCCGCAGTGGGATTGCGCCTCCAACGTCGACTTCGTCACAATCCGCCACAAGGGTTATGAGCGCAAACTGACGGGCGGTGAAATCTGCAGCCCGTTCCGCGATATCGTGCACCAGGTGCCGGAGGCGCTGAAGAGCTTCCGGCTCGGCTACACCATCCGAACGGGACGGCTGTTCATCATCGCCGATGATCCGCAGCACAATGGCAAAACGATCGCTTGGGCGATATCAGGCCGCGAGATCTGCCGTAACAATCCCGACCCCGATTGCCTGGCGGCGCGAGCCGTAGGCCCGTTACCACCCGGCGAATATTCGTTCGCGGACAAGAGCCACCGCGTGACCTGGGGGCCGACCAGCAAGCGCATGGTCGCCGGCGTCTATCTCGACAAGCTGTGGCACAAGGAAAGGTACACACGCGCGCAGACGGCGGCCATCCTGGCGCGCAGCAACATCGCCATTCATATGCGCCTCAAAGGCGAGATGTCTGAGGCGTGTCTGGGGCTCGAGCCGCAGGGCTGGACTTACGTTTCGGGGCTGATCAAGGACGGCCGCGCGACAGGCTTGACCGTGCACGTCGACGAACCTCACCCGCAGATCGCGGAGGCGGCGCCGATCATGACGGCGTCGACGTTCTCGCTGACGTCGCTGTTCAAGTCGCAGTAGGGCGGCCGTCGCGATACTTCACTAAGAGCTGTTTTCTCGCGCCTTTGGTCGGGAGTTGACCAGCAAATCCTCCGCCGATGCCGGCGCGGCAGACATCTGCCGTTGGACGCTGCCCCTCACCCTGACCCTCTCCCCGTAAGAACGGGGAGAGGGGAAAGTGGGTGCCGCGCGTTCATGGAAGCTGAAAGTGCTTCCATGCGAGACGATCGCGGCACTAGCCGGCCATGCGCTTGCCGGTTTCCAGCAACGACTTGAGATCGCTGAGAACCCACGGCCAGCCACCGCCGCCCTGGTTGGGCTCGTCGTTGCCGCGCACCATGCCGTCGACCATCGGCGCACCTGTCGTATCGTGCGTAAGGGTGAGCGTGCAGAAGCCGCCCTCGTGCTCGCGGATCTCCCAAGTGAGGCGGGACGGCGGCTCGGCGATCATCTCAGGCGTGAATTGCGGATGCCACGTCTGCACCAGCTTGCGCGGCGGATCGCTCTCCTCGACCTTGCCGAGGATGCACTTTTCGGGAACACCGAACGCCTTCATCTCGGCACTGGCCTCGTGGAAATAGATACCGCCTTTCTTCAGCTCGTAGGACGCGCGGCCGCCATAGGCATACTTCTCCGACCATTCGGGCTTGGTGATCGCGTCCCAGATCGCCTGGGGCTTGGCCTTGATGTAGATCCTGTGGACCTGAACGCCAGCGGGTTTGTCCGCCA
Organism: uncultured Hyphomicrobiales bacterium; assembly: GCA_902826715.1. Classification (GTDB taxonomy): domain Bacteria; phylum Pseudomonadota; class Alphaproteobacteria; order Rhizobiales; family Hyphomicrobiaceae; genus CADEFX01. Next base: position 8,233 of record CADEFX010000066.1, read on the forward strand.
TGATCGCTTACTCCTTGCTCCCTAGCTCGTCCTTTAGCGCCAGCACCGCCGAGAACCTCGGTTCTGTGTACTTGTCGATCCACCGGTCGTGAATCATTCGGATCGGCACGGCATTGAGGTAGTGCAGCTTCTCCCGGCCTGACCGGCGCGTGACGACGAGACTTGCCTCCTCCAAGACCTTCAAATGCTTCATGACGCCGAAACGTGTCATTTCCAAACCGGATTCCAGGTCCTTCAGCGTGCGGCCGTCGCGCTGAAAGAGCAGGTCCAGGAGGAAACGACGCGTCGGATCGGCAAGGGCCTTGAATACGAGGTCGTCGTCCATCACACGGAGGACCATAGGTGACTAATTAGTCACCTGTCAAGGTGCGGAGGCTAAATGGCTTCGTTCTGCAAAGAGTAAATGGCTTCGTTCTGCAAAGAGAGTGGAGTGAGCCTCGTGCACGGCCGTTCCCTTTCTCCATTTCTTCAATGGGGGTAAGGGGTGCTCTGCGCATGCCGCTGCCCTCACCCAAGCCCACTCCCCGCACGGGGAGAGGGGATTGTCGGAGAGCGCGCAGCGCGGGCTGTGCCAGGGAATACGGAGAAGGCGATGATGACGGGCGCTACTCATCGAGATTCGGCACACCCGCCGCCCGCGCTCGCGCCAAGCGCGGCGGTGGATCGATGAAGGCGCCGGGGGCGTTGACGGTGTCGCCGACGAGGCGCTGCGCGAGCACCGGGACGGCGGTGCGTCGGCCTTCGCGCGTGAAGAAGTTGCCCTTGATCTGGATGGTGCCGGCGAGCGCGCGCACGAAGGCGGCGGTCAAGTCCTTGCCGGGCCGCATGGGATCGCGCCAGAAGGTGGAGAGCGGTTCGCGGTGGCACAGGCCATCGATGTCATAGACGGCGAAGCCCAGCACTTTCACCGGACAGCCGAGGCGCAAGGCATAGAGCCCGACCGTGCTGTTGATCAGAACCGTGCCCTTGGCATGGCGGATCATCAGCGCCAGGTTGCCGCCGTCGATGACATGGACACGCTCTTTCACGCCGTGCTTGGCGGCGGCCGCGGCGATAACGCGCGGCCAGCGCTCCAACCCGTTGTCAAGCGGATGGATCTTGAACACGAGGTGCGCGTCGGCCGCGGCATTGGTCGAGAAGGAGGCCACGACCTCCGCGATCATGTCGCGCTGATGGCGGTAGGGTGAGTTGGCGCGAAGCTGATAATCGCTTTGCATTTGCAGCGGGGCGAGGAAGTAGGGCGTGCGGGCGGCGAGCATGTCTTTCATCAGCGCCACAGCCTTTTTTCCGTGTCCGCGCGAGGCGAGGAGGCGCGGGATGTAGCTCAGGTAGTCGACGAGGGGATGGTAGTACTTGTCGGCGTCGTAGCGCGGGAAGAGCGGCCACGCGAAATAGGTCGCGAGATTGAACGCGACCTCGTTGGCTGCCTCCGCGAGGAAGCCGTAGCGGTAGCGCTCCTCCAGGTCGGGGGCGGGCACCTCGGCGGCAATGCGGCGGATAGCGCCGGGGTCGTCGGGGAAATGCGACTGCGCCGACATGCCCGACCGCTCCAGCGTGATCCAGTCAGGGCGCAGGTAGCCGAACTCGAAGGTGGCCGCGCGCACGCCGGCGGCGCGCGCCACCTGCAGCGCGGCACGATGGTAGGGCAGCCGGTCGGCAAAGTAGACGATGTCAGTCACGCCCTCGCGGGCGATGAAGGCGGCGAGATATTGCGGCCACGCGGACAGGCGGCCGCGATAGCTGACGGACGGACGGCCAATCCAATAGAGCGCATCGCCGGCGCACAGATTGATGCGCAGCGCGCGGTGCCCGAGGCGCTCGATTTCGTTGGCCAAATCACGGGCAAAAAACGAAGGGTGCCCCTGCAGGAAAAGAATGACGCGCATCTCGCCTTCAAATATCCAGGACGACGCAATGAAAACACGGGCGATGATGCCCCGTGCCACAGCGTGGCCGTCATAGCAATAGGCAACGCGAGTAAAGCGCGCAGTGGCTTGATATGCTGCGCCACGGTGTCCGATATACGTCAGCACAATCGAGGCGGGCTCGCACTTTGAGGGGTTGTCTGGGCACAAGGATCGAGCTTGCCGATGCGCCCAAGGGCCTTGCGCCTGGGTGGTTCGTGCTGGAACTCAGCGGGAGATGCGGCGCCGCGTCGTTACTTGTGGCTCATGATGCGGCGTGCGAGGCCTGGGTCGAGTATCCGCTGCCGGCGAGCGCGGAGATTGGTGCGCGACGCCACATGCTGCGCGTCGGCGAGCGCTTCTATCGCGCACGACTGACGTTCGCCGAAGGCCCGGCCGGAACTGCGCGGCTCGCGCGCGTATCGGCAGCGCGGCTGGCTCTGCTGGCTGCAAAGCAGGCGCCGGCGGAGGCCTTGCGCGCTGTTTGGTGGCGCGTCACGGGCAAGAAGATACGCGCCCGCAACAGGTTCCTTCGGCTGCTCGCGCCCCTGCCCCGCTTCGATTTTCGTGGATGCGCTGCGAAGCGACACGACTCGGCGCAGGATTTGCGGGAGATCGGAATACGTCTCAATGCCGGCGAGTGGCCGCAGTTCACAGTGTGCGTGGGGATCGGCGACGGGGAAGCGGTGGCCGCGAACACGGAACAGTCCGTGCAGGCGCAGCAGTATGAAGACTGGACGCTCGCGCCTATAGTGAGCACATCGGCGCTCAACGCGGCCCTGGAGCGCGCAGGTGGCCGCTGGCTCGTGCATCTTGCAAACGGCGAGCAATTGCAACCCAATGCGCTGCTACGCCTTGCGGCCGAGATTGCCGCCACACCCGAGGCGGCGCTGCTGTACTGGGACGACATCATCGTACGCGGCGACGGGCTGGTCCGCGCGCCGCGGCTGAAACCCGATTGGAACGCCGACCTGCAGTGGGCGCAGGACTATGTCGGGTCGGCGGCGGTGTCGAGCTCGCACGCGCTGGCGGCGGGCGGCGCGGACGCCAGCGCCGGGCGGGCGGCGTGGTTCGATCTGGTCGTGCGGGCAACAGCGGCCGCCGGCACTGACGGCGTACGGCATGTGCCGCACGTGCTCAGTCACAGGCCGGCACAGGCGAGCGCAGACGTCGAGGCACACGCACGCTGCGTGGCGCGAGTGACCGGAGCGGCAGCGACGCCTGACGCGAATGGGCATGTGCGCGTGACATGGCCGCTGCCCGATCCGCCGCCGCTGGTGAGTTTCATCGTGCCGACGCGTGACCGGCTCGATTTGCTGCGGCCGTGCATGGAAGGACTGCTGCGCAGGACGGACTATCCGGCTATCGAGGTGCTGATCGCCGACAACGGCAGCTGTAGGCGGCCGACGCGCGCGTATCTGGAGTCGATCACCCTGGACACCCGCGTGCGCGTCGTGCCGTGCCCGGGCGACTTCAATTTTGCCGCGATCAACAATCGCGTGGCGGGGCTGGCGCGGGGCGACGTGCTGGGGTTCATCAACAACGACATCGAGGTGATGGCGCCGGATTGGCTGAGAGAAATGGTGGGGCATGTGCTGCGTCTCGATGTCGGCGCGGTGGGGGCGAAGCTGCTCTACCCGGGCGGGCTGGTACAGCATGCTGGCGTTATCGTCGGACTTGGCGGGCTCGCAGGGCACGCCCACCGGCTTTATCCGGCCGAGCATCCGGGCTACATGGAGCGGCTCGCGTGCACGCAGGTATTCTCGGCAGTGACGGCGGCGTGCCTGTTGGTGCGGCGCGCGGCGTTCCACGAGGTTGCCGGATTCGACGCAGCGGCGTTTCCGGTGGCCTACAACGACGTCGACCTTTGCCTGCGGCTTGGCGCGCGCGGACTTAAGACGGTTTGGACGCCGTACGCGGTGCTGCGCCACAAAGAGACGGCGACGCGCGAACGGGACTATGCATCGGCGCGATTGGTGCAGTATCAGCGGGAGAGCGCGGCCTTCCGGGAGCGGTGGGGTCGCGTCATCGCGCACGATCCCCACTATCATCCGCGTCTGACGCGGGCGGACGAGAGCTTTCTGCCGTGACCGTCAGCTATGGAATTTGAGGCCGTCGACGACTTTGTCGATGACTTTGCGGTCGGCCCGGAAGGCGAGACCGACGAGATTGAGGCTGGTTCGCGCGACGGCCTTCACCACCTCGCGATTGGCCGCGTCGTGCGTGGTCTTGAACATTTCCTCGGTATAGACCGCGGCTTTGACGTCGCGGGAGATAGCCCGATCAAGAGCGCGCGTGAGAGCCGCCTGATCGGCGCCGTAGATCAAAATGGGCTGGCCGATGAGTGCGTGATAGCGCGTGCCCGAGCCGTCCTCGTAGGGCTCACCGATGCAATGAGGAAAAGCCGCAGCGATGCCGCCGGCCAGGAAAGCGGCCACATTCAGCTTCTGCCATGCCTGCAGGTCGCTGCGAATGACGATGGCGATCTTGGTATCGAATTGCATGGCTCAGCTTCACTCGTACGAATGTCATTTCCCGTTGGCCTTGATGAAGGTGGCCATGGCGGCGACGGCTTGGGATTCGATGCCGAGGAAGCCGTGCTGGGATTTCGCCTCACAGGGATCGGACTGGGGCGGGCTGCCGCCGTCGAGCAGGACCACATCGACTTTGGCGGACTTCGTCAGGCGCTTCGTCAGCTTCGGGGCGTCGCCCGCGGGCGTGATGTCGCAGCCATCTTTCTTATGCGAGACGATGAGCGTGGGGACCGAGACTTGCTGCAGCGGCATGCTGGCGACGCCGTCGCGGTGGCTCTGCGCGATCTTCCACTGCGGCTTGGCGCGGGTGATCGTAGACGACAGGACGAGGCCGTCGATGTTCTTCGCAGCGATGGCGCCGCCGGCGGCAGAGAATGTGCCCATGCTTGTGCCGACAAGCCAGACGGGAACGCCCGCCTCCTTCTTCAGATAGGCGGCGACAGCGCCGATGTCGTCGGCGTGGGCGCGGCTCATGCGGAAAATTCCGTTCATGCCTTGCCGCTTGTCCGAGGGGGCATCGATAACCGCAACCATGAGATTTTGGGAGGTGAACAGATCGCGGCTACGCACCAGGAAATTTCCAGCGCCCCAGGTCATCGACGACGCGCTCTTGAGGCCAAGGCCGCCGTGCCCACCCGCGAAGAGGATCACGGAGGCCACGGGCTTGTCGGGCTTGATGAGGAGGAATGCCTGCTTGACGCCGCGCGGCGTCTGCACGGAGACGAGAGTGGAGTTGGCCGCGCGCGCTGGCGTGAGGCCGGAGGCGACGACGAGGACCGAGGCGACAATCAGATGAAGGAGATGGAGCATGCGGCCAGCTTAGCGGTTCGGACGGCAGCAAGGAAGCGCGGCGCGGGCAAGATGGAAGGATCGCGGCGTGGTATGCATTTGCGCCACGCTCCAAATTCGCAACCTGAGGTGATAGCAATGTCAGCATCGGAAGCCGCACGCGTATTGCCGGAATTGAGAGAAGCGGACGCGCCCGATCACATCCGTGCCATCTATCGTGACATCTGCCGCCTGAGCGCTGTGCCCATGGCGGCGCTGATCTATCGCAGCCTTGCCACGCATCCGGGCGTGCTCGAAGAGATCTGGGACGGCATCGGACCGCTGTTTCGCACCGGCCGCATTCAGGAGGCCGCGTGGCGCATCACGCGCGATATGACGGCGGCAAATGTGCTGCCGCCGATCGAAGGGCATGCCCGCACCGTGCTAGGGTTGACAGGCAGCGCGCTGGACCAGGTGCGGACCGTGCTGGATGCGTACAACCGCGCCAACCCGGTCAACGTGCTCGCGATGCTGAGCCTCTCCGCCCGCCTCAAACGCGATGGTGCGGCCAAGCCGCAGCCGGCAGGCGATTGGACACCGCCGAAAGCCATACCCGGCCCGCTGCCGGAGATGACTCCGCCCGACGCCATGACGCCGGATTTGCGGCTGCTCATCAACGATCTGGGACCCGGCGACCGCTCGACGCTCAATCCGATCGTGCCGAGCCTCTATCGCCACCTCACGCCCTGGCCGGGCTATCTCGCCGCGCACCACATCATGCTCGTGCCGCGCCTGCGCGATGGGAGCCTGGTGCGGGCGGCGCAGTCCGTGCACCAGGCGATGGCCCGTGAAGCGGCCTCCATCGCAGAGTATCTGCCGCCGCTCAATCGGCTCGCCGCCGCCAGTGCCGCCACCGAAACGATGGCTCAGTTCTCGACGACGAACATACCGCTGATGATCGTCGTCGGCAGGGGCATGCGCGACGCCTTGGCGTGAGTGCGGCGAGGCCGGACACAGCAGTGCCCGGCAGAAATTGCGATACGCCTGCCATCGAAATGATAAAGATGCGGCGGCGGCGAGACCGGGTTGAACCGGCGAACGGAACGCAGCGGACGGGAACGGAAATGCGCTTGCAGCACTGCCATAACTTCCACGACTTCCGGAGGCTCGCCAAGCGCCGGCTGCCTGGCCCGATTTTCAACTATATCGACGGGGCAGCTGACGACGAGGTGACGCTACGGCGGAACACGGCGGCGTTCGAGGACTGCGACCTCGTGCCCAACGTGCTGCGCGGCGTGGCGGCGGTCGACCTGTCGGTGACGGTGATGGGGCAGAAGCTGGCGCTGCCGGTGTATTGCTCGCCGACGGCGCTGCAGCGGCTGTTCCATCATGATGGCGAGCGTGCGGTAGCCGCGGCAGCGGCGAAGTACGGCACCATGTTTGGTGTGTCGTCGCTCGGCACGGTGAGCGTGGAGGAGTTGCGCAAGGCGCACGCGACGCCGCAGGCCTATCAGTTCTATTTCCACAAGGACCGCGGGTTGAACCGGACCATGCTGCAGCGGGCCAAGGAGGCGGGCGTCAACGTCATGATGCTGACAGTGGACAGCATCACCGGGGGAAACCGCGAGCGCGACCTGCGCACAGGGTTCTCCATTCCGTTCCGGCTGACGCTGGGCGGCATGGCGCAGTTCGTCATCCGGCCGATGTGGGGCCTCAACTACGTCACGCACGAACGCTTCAAGCTGCCGCAACTCGACGAGCACGTGGACATGAGCGGCGGCGCCATGTCCATCGGCCGCTACTTCACGGAGATGCTGGACCCGTCCATGACCTGGGACGACGTGGCCGAGATGGTGCGCCTTTGGGATGGCCAGTTCTGCCTCAAGGGCGTGATGTCGGTGGAGGATGCCAAGCGCGCGGCCGAGATCGGGTGCACGGGCATCATATTGTCGAATCATGGCGGGCGGCAATTAGATGGTTCGCGCACGGGCTTCGATCAGCTTGCCGAGGTCGTCGATGCGGTCGGCGATCGGATCGATGTGATCATGGACGGCGGCGTGCAGCGCGGCACGCACGTGCTGAAGGCACTGTCGCTCGGCGCCAAGGCGGTCGGTGTGGGGCGCTACTATCTCTTTCCGTTGGCGGCGGCGGGCCAGGCGGGCGTGGAGCGCGCGCTCGGCCTAATGCGGGCGGAGCTCGAGCGGGACATGAAGCTGATGGGGTGTACGTCGGTGGATCAGCTTGGGCGCGGGAATTTACGGTTCAGGTAGTCCTGGCCTCGCAGCGCACAGCGCGCACCGGCGATTTTGCAACCTTCAGGCTCGAAGACGCGTTCGGAAGGTAGCGAACGGTATCGACCTGGAGGTTGGAATGAGGGGCTATATTGCTCTGGCGGTCTTATTTATCGCAACCACGCAAGCGGCTGCTGTCGATGGCCGCGTACGAGCCGCCTGCGAGCGCGATTACCTGGCGTACTGCAGCCAATACGATCCTGATGGACCGGATGTCCGCCGCTGCATGCGCGCAATCGGCCCAAGATTAGCCGAGCCCTGCGTCGAAGCGCTGATGGGGGCTGGTGAGCTCACCTCAATCGAGGTGGCGAGATACCAGCAGTCCAGGCGATCGCGGCGCTAACCGCGATTATTTCGGACCAAGCAGGCGTTACCAGTTGCGACGCCCGTCGACCTTTTCGGCAGTCAGGCTGGATACGTCGTCCAGGAGCTTCAGGTTCATCGCATAGGTGCGGCTAGACGGCATATCACCAGGAGCATGCCCGGCCTTGGGCGTGCCATCGTGATTGTAGATTTCCGACCAGGCCGGCGAGTCGCCCCAGGTTTGCATGCCACAACGGCCGCAAAAATGGTGATCGTTGAGACCGCTCTTGGAATAGGACCGGTCATGCTCGTCTTTGACGATCTTCATCTCACCGGCACCGAAGTATCCCCACACCGCGCCGGCTTTGGTGCAAAAGGTGCAGTTGCACTCCAGCCGCCGTTCCGGCAGGCGGGGCAGTTCGATGCGCGTGCCGCCGCAGTGGCAGGTTGCTGTGAGACTCATTGGACGACGACCTCCTTGAGACCTTTCCCTCGGCATCCGATCAATTGCTGCACGTCATAGGCCCTGAACGCCACAGACCGTAGAGGCCCGACCGTCGCAACCGCCAACGCGCATGCGAACGGTGTGCAATCGCTCCGCGCGAGGTTCGGTCAACGCGGCAAGACCCTCGAAATATTGTTTTTGAACCATTGGCATTGCTGCCGCGACCAACGTTGCAAACCAGCTCAGCACTTCGCGTTCCCGAAGCCGGGCAAAATCGCGAACTCGACCACCCCCCACGTATGGGAACCATGACGTAGCGCTGACGACACAAGACCGACGCGACAGTTAGCGGTCCTTGACAGGAGAACGACATGCCCACTTTTCATGGCTCTAAAGCGCTCGCAATGGCGCTCGTGCTCGCGACCCCGATGGCGGCAGGGGCGCAGGCCCAAGGTTCCCGCAGTGTTGCTCTTATTCTCGATGCGTCCGGGAGCATGAAAGCGGCTCTGCCCGACGGCAAGACGCGCATGGAGGCGGCAAAGGTCGCGGTCGCCGAGTTTGCCACCGGCTTGGCCCACGACACGCGCGTTGCGCTTTGGGCCTACGGTCACCAGTCGCCAACGTCGAGGAAGGACTGCAAGGACACCAGCCTGCTGACGCCGTTCAACGTTTCCTCCCAAAACAAGGTGGCGATCATTAGCCAAGCGCGGGCGCTGGAGCCGCAAGGATATACGCCGATAACCTATTCACTCATGCTTGCAGCGCGAGGCCTCGACCACGAGGAAAGTGCCACGCGGACGATCGTGCTCGTGAGCGACGGGAAGGAGACCTGCCCGGGCGACCCGTGCGCCACTGCAAAGGCGCTCGCGGAAGCGGACGCCAAACTCGTCGTGCACACGGTCGGAATCGGGGTGGACAGTGTGACGCGCAGTCAATTGCAATGCATCGCCCGCGTGGCACGCGGCAGCTACTATGATGCCAACAGCACCTCCGAGCTGACCCGCGCCCTTGGCCAGGCCGCCGTCAAGGATGCGGAGAAGCCCGTGCAAAAAAAGGTCGTGTCCATTGCGACGCCGAAGCTGGGCACGCTGAAAATGAAGGTGCAGGGCTTCTCGACCGATCACCAGGTGATGGATGCGACAGGAAAAACGGTCGATGAGTTGAGCGCGGTCCATGGCGAGGCCAAACTCAGCCCAGGTGTGTACAGCGTGAAATTCGGCAACGGTGCCTGGACCAGCATCGAGGTCAAGGGTGGAGAAACCACCGAGATCAAACCCGGCTATCTCAAAGTGGAGCCGCTAGGGGCAACCGCTGTGGACGTGCTCGAGCCGGAAACGCGCGAGAAGGTCGACGAGCTCTACTCGACCCGGTCGACGACCACGCTCATTCCCGGCCGGTTCGCGCTCAAACTCGGCAAGGTCATGTGGCCTGAAGAAGTCGTCGTGAAGCCCGGCGAGACGACGACCGTCAGAACGGGAGCGATCAGGGTCACCAGCCGCGTCGGCACGCTCTATTTCGCGGTGAAAAACATGGACGGTGAAGAGGTCGGCCGGGATGCCAGCCCGGGTCACATGGTGACGTTGCCGCCGGGCAAATATGTCCTGCACATCGACATCGACAATTGGATCAAGACGCTGTCCGAGGAGCAGCGCAAGATGGAGGTCGAGCTGAAGGCCGGCGAGGAGGTGAACGTGGAAATTCAATAGGCTCATGCGCGCAGCGTCGAGACGGTCCCGGCCTGATATCATGCACTGTTGAGCGGCGCGCGGCGCCGCTCCCATTGTTCGGCGTGGGGAGGAAGCGCCCTCAAAGCTCGACGAACTTCTCGAAGCCGCCCCAGAACATGCGCGTGCCGTCGAAGGGCATGGACTTGGGATCATAATTGGCCATGAAAGGGTCCTTCATGACGGCGGCGTTGATCCGGTCGCGGTCCTCGCGCGATTTGTAGGTGATCCAGGAGAAGATCACGATTTCGTCGGGCTCAAGCTTCACGGCCTGCGGGAACGACGTGACCTTGCCGGGCTTCACGTCGTCGCCGATGCATTCGACGTAGTCGATGGCGCCGTACTTCTTCCAGACCGCGCCGGCTGTCTCGGCCATGGCGCGATAGGCGTCGAGGTTCTTTTTCGGCACGGCCAAAATATAGCCGTCGACGTATTGGGCCATTGGTTTCATCGTGATGGTTCTCCTGTGTGGTGTCGTGGGAACGCTTAAATTGCCGGCAGCCTGCGGCACATCGATGGCACTTCGGCTCTTCGGACCGCCCGTTTCCATCTCGTTTTCGCGTCGTTTGGGGACTCCTGTTCCTTAGCTATGGATGTTCAGAAGGCCTGGTCGTTGTTCTCGGAGGACGAACGGAGCGGCGCCGAACCGACACGGGAGAGCGAAATTTTTCAGGGCGGCGACCCCGGTCCGCGCAGCATTCGCAGGGCGCGGATGCCAAATGCCGCCGATTCAAGTATGACAGCTTGTTTCACCTCGTCCGGTGCGCTTGTCCTGCCGGAAATCCCGAAGAGTTGCGATGAGCCACCCACACACCATGCAGGTCGCCAAACGGCCGCCGCTGAGGCTGCGCGACTGCATCTGGTTTTTTGTGCCGCTCGTCCTGATGGTCGAGCTGAACATGATGTCGAAGTCGGTCATTCACGCCTTCCTGGCGCGAACCGACAATCCGAGCGCGGCCCTGGCGGCATTCAATGCAGCCTTCACCTTCTACTTCGCGATCACGTCGGCGTCGGAGGTGACAGTGGTGCTGTGCCTGTCGTTCCTGAAGTCGCGGGCCGACTCGCTCCGGCTGAGCGGGTTCATCGCCATCATTCTTTCGCTGCCGATCGCAATTGCGCTCGCGGTCGCGTTCACACCGCTCGGCGACGTGGTGTTCGGAAGCTGGTTCGGCCTGGGCGGACAGGCCATGGCCGAAGCACGCGGCGCGGTCGGCCTGCTCATGATCAGCGCGCCGTTCCTGCTGTGCCGCGCCAACGCCTTCGCGCTGCTGATGCTGGCGCGGCGCACGATCGTCATCACGTTCAGCACGCTCGTCCGGCTGCTGTCGCTGACCGTATCGCTCGCCATCCTGCCGGCGTGGCTGAGCGGGGCAGCGATTGGTGCGGCGGCGCTGGTGATCTGCATGGCGTCCGAAGCCATCTTCTCATGGGCCTTCGCCTGGCGACGCCTGATGGCACTGCCGGCGACGCGACCTGTGCATGAGACCATCGGCCAATACTGGACCTTTGCCTGGCCCCTGATCATCAATGCGTCGGCGGAGCTTGGCTCCATCTTCACGATCAACGTCTTCCTCGGGCGCCTGCCGTCGGCGGAACTGGCCATTGCGGCCTTCGGCGTCGTGCACGGACTCGTATCGCTGCTGATGGCGCCGGTGCGCAATCTAGCCCAGTCGGCGCAGACGCTGGTGGCGCGGCGCGAGGATGTGCGCACCATCATCGTATTCTCCAGCCAGCTTGTGGGCATCTTCGCGCTGCTGGGGCTCATCCTGTTCCAAACCCCGCCGCTGCGCGACACCATCCTCAGGGGTTTGATCGGGCTGACGCCGGAGCTTGCGACCTACGCGCAGCCGGCCATGGCGATTTCGTTCCTGATGGCGGCGTTCTGGGGCTGCACCGCACTGTTCCGAGGATTGCTCGCCACGGCGCGCACGACGGGATCGCTCGCCGCCAGCGGTGTGTTGCGCATCGCCACCGCCGCGGCGGCGTGCTCGATCGTGTTCGCGAACCCCGACCTCAACGGCGCTACGCTTGGCATCATCGCGTGGATGCTGTCCTATGCCGTCGAGGCGGCCGTGAGCACGTGGCGACTGCACCGGCTGGGGTGGTTCGTGGAACGGTGAGACCATGACGATCCGGACATTTCCGGTCTATCCGGATGCATGCGGCTGGAACGCCATGCTGCCCGCACGGGCGCCGCGGCCGCCGGCGACGGGCACGATGAGCGTCAAGTATGCGATCGTGGGAGCCGGCTTCACGGGGTTGGCCGCCGCGCGACGGCTGCATGAAATCGATCCCGATGCAGAGATCGCGATCCTGGAAGCGACGACCGTGGGTGAGGGTTCGTCCGCGCGCAATTCCGGTTTCCTGACGCGCGCCGTCATTGCGGGCAGCGCTGACGCGGGCGCGGTCAAACAGAACGTCCTGCGTAATCGCTACGTGACCGAGGGTTTCGACGGGCTTCTTGCCCTGATCTCGCAGTACGGGATCGAATGCGATCTGCATCAGGCCGGGCGGATCAAGGCTGCCGCCACACCTCGCGGGGAAGCAGCCGTGCATGCCCTGCGCAAGATCGTGGAGGCACTCGACATCCCGCATGTGCTTCTCGATGGAGGCGAACTGCAAAGCC
>CADEFX010000067.1 GCA_902826715.1 uncultured Hyphomicrobiales bacterium
TTGGTGGCCACGATCTGGCGCCGGTCGAGCTTGCCGCCTAGGAAGTAGGTATCAATGAGCGGGCCTGAAACGCCGGTCAGCAGAAGCAAAGTCATGCAGATCGTTCCGTAGAAAGTGCCTTGGACGGGGCTGTCGGGATTGGGCTTGAAGTTGTCGGGCATAGCGCGGGCCATGAAGGGCGTCACCCCCAACAAAAGCAATGCTATGGGCGTACTGGGCGTGTACCGCCACACCGACCACGCCAGCAACGCGAGCGCGCAGCCGGAGGCGTAGGCGGCGACGGGGCGCCAAACAATGTACCGCCACCACAGGATCGCGCGCCATGCGTTGGAGGCCATCTGGGTGACGGCGTGCAGCACCATGGCTGTTGGCAGGGGCAGCAGAAACAATAGCACGCCGATCAGGATCATACCGCCGGCCATACCGAAGATGCCGGACAGGAAAGCCGTCGCGACCATGGTGACGGTCAGCGCCAGGATCAAGGTTGGGGTCATGGCAGTGCTCCTCCGCCCCCGTGTGTGCGCGCATTGCCATACGCCGGCAAACTGAGTTACCTTGCCCTGAGCATCAGTTTTTCTGATGGTGAATATGCGCAGACTGCCTTTTCTCAACGGCATCAAGGCATTCGAGGCCGCCGCGCGCCTGGGAAGCTTCGCGCTGGCTGCGCAGGAGTTGCATGTCACCCCCGCTGCCGTGAGCCGCATGGTGCATCTGCTGGAACAGAGGCTCGGCGTGGCGCTGTTTGGGCGCACGGCCAACCGGCTGGTGGTGACACCGGCCGGAAAAATTTATCAAGCAGGCCTCAGCCAGATTTTCGATGCGCTCGCGAACCTGACCGAGCGGGTGACGGCACTCGGCAATACGCGTGTGCTGACGGTGGGGGTCGGGCCAACATTTGCGATCCGCTGGCTGATCCCGCGGCTCGCCGATTTCCGCAAGCTCCATCCCGACATCGACGTGCGCTTCACCACGGGCGGTGCGGCGGCGGCCTTCGGCGACGACTGGACCTGCGGCATCAAGCTCGGCGACGGCAAATGGCCGGACCTCGTTGCCGAGCCGCTGTTTCCCGCCGATCTAGTGCCGGTGTGCGCCCCGGCGCTCGCCGCGCGATTGAAGACGCCGGGTGATCTCACGGGCGCGAGCCTGCTGCGCGTCGCGCATGCGGCGGGCGACTGGCCGCGCTGGCTCAAGTCAGCAGAGCTGACGAAGGTTTCGGCCAAGGGGCCTGAGTTCGAATACTACGGTCAGGCTCTGCAGGCGGCAGCCGATGGCGTCGGCGTAGCCATGGGACTACTGCCGTACATCGAGGACGACCTGAAGGCCGGCCGGCTGGTAACGCCGTTCGCTCATTCCATCCCGAGTGGAGAGCAGTGGTTTCTGATCTATCGCGCGTTTCGCGCGGAAGAGCTGGGCTTCGCCGCATTCCGCACGTGGCTCCATGCGGCTGCGCAAAGCTCGCGGCGCGAGGAGCTACCACCCCAGGCCCGTCCGCGGGTTAAAGCGCGCGGTAATCGATCGGCGCATGGCGGTTGAGGGTGCGCGAGACGGCCGGCATAGGGTACTTGAGGCCCGTGGCGCAGTTGAAGAGCACGACGCGGTCGGTCTTGGAGACGCGGCCGTCGGCCAGCGCCATCTTGTAGGCGAGGTAGGTGGCGGCACCCTCGGGACAGAGATGGATGCCCTCTCCGGCACCGAACTCCGCACGTGCGGGTTCGACCTCGTCATCATCGATGGCGACGCCGAAGCCTTTGCTCTCGCGCAGCACACGCAGGATGAGGAAGTCGCCAACGGTGAACGGCACGCGCAATCCTGGCACGCTGGTGTGGCCACCGTTCCATGGCACAGCAAACTCGGTGCCTTGCTCCATGGCGCGCACGATGGGCGCGCAGGTGCGCGACTGCACGGCGACCATGCGCGGCCGTTTGCTGCCGATCCAGCCGATGGCCTCCAACTCGTCAAAAGCCTTCCACATGCCGATAAGGCCGGTACCGCCGCCAGTCGGATAGAAAATGACGTCAGGCAATTCCCAGCCGAGCTGCTCGGCCAACTCCAGGCCCATGGTCTTCTTGCCTTCGACGCGGTACGGCTCCTTTAGCGTGGAGAGGTTGAACCAGCCCATCGGCTCGCGACCGCCCTCGATGATGGGTCCGAGATCGGTGATGATGCCGTTGACGCGATAGACATTGCCGCCGAGCAATGCCGTCTCGTTGACGGTGACCTCGGGCGCGTCGTCGGGGCAGAAGACATAGGATTCAATGTCCGCGCGCGTGCAATAGGCGGCGAGCGCCGCTCCGGCGTTGCCGGCGGTCGGCATGGCTATGCGGCGGACGCCAAGCTCCTTCGCCATCGAGACGGCCATGGCGAGCCCGCGCGCCTTGAACGAGCCGGTCGGCAGTCGCCCCTCCTCCTTGACGAGAATCTGGCCGCCACCGAGCCGCTTCGCGATGCGCGGCGCATCGATGAGCGGTGTGATGCACTCGCCGAGCGAAACGACGTTCTCGCTGCGGCGGACGGGCAGGAATTCGCGGTAGCGCCACATATCGGGCGCGCGGTAGAGCAACGTTTCCTTACTGGCTGCCTGCTTGAGGGCGGCGAGATCGTAGCGGACGATAAGCGGCTTGCCGCCTCGCGAGAGGTTGTGCAGCGTGTCGGCAGGATAGCGCTCGCTGGTCAGGCCGCATTCAAGATGCGTGACGAACGTCGACACTTCGCCTGGGCCGCTCATGACTTGGCTCCCGCGCTACTGTTTGCGGGACTATCCGGCGCGAAGCCCTGGAAGGGCGTCTTGATGGCTGCCAAGTCCTGCAGAAGGTCCGGCGGCAGATCGGCAGATTGGTCCGAGTTGGCGCCGGCATAGATGGTGTCGGACGTGGTGGCGAAGCGTTTCTCGATGGCCGCCTTGATCTGGTCGTGACGGCCGGATGCGACGAACAGGTCCAGCACGTCATCGGAGATTTCGGCCGCGAGCTTGTCCCAGGCGTTTTCTTTCGTCATGCGGTTGAGCTTAGGTCCAAGGTCGTGCAGGCCGTGAGCCTCGAGCACGGGGTAGTAGGCGGGTGTCGAGCCGTAGAAGCCGACGCGGCCGCGCACCCACTCACGCTGCTTGTGGACGGCTTCGTCGGTGGCGCCGGTGGCAACGAAGCCGCCACCGGTGATCTCAAAGTGCGCCCGCTGACGCCCAGTGCGAGCCATACCGGTCTGCAATTCGGGCATGACAACGGTCTCGAGATATTCCGTTGTGCAGAAGGGATGCAGCCGCACGCCGTCGGCCACCTCGCCCGTCACACGCAGCATGGCGGGACCTACAGCGGCGAGCGTTACCGGAGGCAGGCGCAGGCCGAGGCTTTCCGGCACGAAGTACGGCGGCATCAGGCTGAAGCGATAGTGCTCGCCCTGGAAGGCGAGCTTCTCGCCGAAACGCCAGCAGCGCCAGATCGCGCGCAGCGCCTGCACGTATTCACGCATGCGTGGCGCGGGCGGAGTCCAGGCCACGGAAAAGCGGCGCTCGTTGTGCGGCTTAATCTGCGTGCCGAGACCAAGCACGAAACGGCCGCGGCTCGCCTCGTTCAAATCCCAGCTCGCGTTGGCGACAGCCATGGGCGAACGCGAGAAGGAGATGGCGATGCCGGTGGAAAGCTCGACCCGCTCCGTCTCGACCGCGGCGATGGCGAGCGGCAGGAACGGATCGTGCTTGTTCTCGACGGTACCGAGGATGCCATAGCCGTCGCCTTCCAGCGATCTCGCTGCGGCCTTCACCTTGCGAAGGTCATCCTGGGGCAGCGAGGTGGCTATGCGCATGCGAACTCAGCCCGGAGGAGCGACGGAGAGACCACGCACCTTATGCTTTTCAATGAGGCTGGCGACAAAACCGGAGGCCTTGGCTTCCTCGACGTAGGCGCGCAGGTAGGGGGCGGCCTTCGTGTTCTTTTTCGGCGTGCCGATGGCCTGCTGCACGGCGCTGAACTGGCCGTCGAGGATCCTGGCGCCGGGTAGCTTCTCGACGTCGGTCAGGAGGCGCGGCCTCAAGCCCGCGAGCACATCCAGCTTGTCCTTGACGAATTGCTCGACGGCACTGTCGAGCGTGTCGGAGCGCACCAGCTCGGCATGCTTGATGTTGCGGTCGAGCCAGAGGCCGTAGGCGCTGCGGCCGGTGACGGCGATACGCACGCCCGGGCGGTCGACCTCGGAGATGCTCTTGATGGGCGATCCGGCCGGCACGAGGTAGGTGGACTCGATCTCGGCATAGGCGGCGGTGAAAGCGATCGTCTCGGCGCGGGCCGGCTCAGCGCCGATGTTGCCGATGTCCCAGACATTGTTGCCGGCTTCGTCCGCCAGCTCGCCCGGCGACTTGAAGGGAATGAGCTTGACGGGGACGCCCAGGCGGCGCGCCAGCTCGCGCGCCATGTCCGGCGATACGCCATCGGGATCGCCATTGGCGGCCTTGCCGGTGACGAGCAGAAAGTTGGACATGTTGATGCCTGCCCGCAGGACGCCCGTGGGCGCGAGTTCGGCAATGACGTCCTGAGACATGGGGTGGTGCTCCTGAGCTTGGATGGGATGAGGCATCATAGGGCGAACGGGACCCGGCGGGCAACGCTGGAGGCGGGGCTGGGAGAAGGTACCCGACCGGGCCGGATCAATCCTCCTGGATCATGGCCAGGGCGGATTTGCGCTCGTTGGGCTTGAGTCGCAGGAACAAGGTTCGCGCGGCCTTGATGTCCTTTTCGGTGCCGCTCTCGGCGGCCGTGCGTAGGGCGACCGTGGTCGGATGCTCGGCGCCGCAGATGAAGGCCAGCGCCTTGGCCAGGCGCCCCATGGCCTCGCGATCGATGGTTGGTTCCGTCACAAAGTCTCTCCGCGATTCGGGCGGTGATCCTAGCGGGCCGGCGCACCTTTGACGATCACGGCGTATCTCCCGGGCGCGCTGCATGGACAGGGCCCGGAGCCTTGAACGATAGTGGCGCACGCTAACGAGCAATCGCCACCGCCGACGGGTGGACCAGCGGGGCTTCCCACCATTCTCATTGCATGGAGTTAGACGATGGCCGCGCCTCAGATTCCCATCGACGTCGATCCAGCGACCGGTGTTTGGACTACCGACGCGCTGCCCATGATCTATGTGCCGCGGCACTACTTCGTGAATCTGCAGACGGCAATGGCGGAAGCGCTTGGAGAGCAGGCCTATCATAAGCGCATGTACGAAGAGGGACGCAAGGCGGCGTTCGAGTGGTGCGCGGGCGTTTCCAAGGCGAGCGGCATGCGCGGCCTCGACGTATTCCACCACTACATGCGCCGACTGTCGCAGCGCGGTTGGGGACTTTTTCATCCCGAACACGTGGACGTGGTCGAGGGCCGCGCGCGCATCCGGTTGGAGAATTCGATCATGGCCCTGCATCTGGTCCAGACCGGCCGGCGGCAGTGCGTCATGTATGCGGGCTGGGGGCCAGGCGCGCTCGCGTGGGCGGCACAGGACATGGGCGCGCCGCTGACGCTGTCGGGCGAGGAAACGCAATGCGCGTCGCAAGGACATGCGCATTGCGTGTTTGAGGTCAGACGAGCCTAGCTTTCCCTCTGCGTTGCTTGCGGATCAGCCATGCGCTCACGCGGGCCGGGCGGCGGCCATTTGCATGAGCGTGGTGACGTTGGGCAGCTTGTCCAGCGCCCAGACGGACTTGATGATGCCGTCCATGTCGCAGCCCGACTTGCCCATGGCGGCGAGGTCGCGGACCTTGCCTTCGATCTCGGTATCCGACAGCGGATTCTCGAGGCTGCCGTGTGCGTGGGTGACGGTGGCTTCCAGCGTCTTGCCGTCGCGTGTCTGGACGATCACCTGGCAGGCGCCAGTCGGGAAGCTGGCATCGAGCTCGGCGCGGACCTTCTCGCGCAACGCGCGGACAGCCGGATCGGAAACAATGGGGTCCGAGAACTCCGGTACGCCCGCGCGCCCGTAAATCAGCGGCGCCGCCACGCTGTGATGAATGCTGACCTTGGCGTCGCGCTCGTTGCGAACGGGACGATCGCCGCGCGCCAGCAGAAGCGCGTCACCGCGCACGACAACCGAGGCGACGTCCTCGGCCTTCAGGTTGGACTTCGATCGGAGCTGCAGGCAGGCATCGATGATGGAGTGCATGACGATGCCGCAGGGGTACGGCTTGTAGGTGTTCTTGGCGAGCTCCCAGCGTGTGCCGAGTTCGCCCAGCAGCTCTTCCAGATCGGCCGTGTCGCCGGTGGCGCGGGCCCAGCCGTGCTTGCCTTCGATGGCGGCGGGGGCGGCCGTGTAGCCCTGCTCGGCCAGAAGGGCTGCGAACAGCCCGTTGCGCGCGGCGTTGCCCATGCCGACGTTCTTGGCGGCGCTCGGGAGGTTCTCGACGAGGCTGCCGGACTGGCTCGCGGCGATGCCGAGCGCATGCCACGTCTGCTGCGGTGTGAGCTTTAGAAGCTTGGCGCTGGCGGCGGCGGAGCCGAACACGCCGCACGTGGCGGTGATGTGCCAGCCGCGCGCGTAATGCCCCGACACGCTGTTGCCGAGCCGGCATTCGATCTCGCCGCCGAGCGTGAAAGCGAGCAGGACATCTGCGCCCGACAGGCCGCGCTGCTCGGCGAGGGCCAGAACTGGTGGCGCGACGGGCGCTGTGGGGTGGATCACCGTGTTGAGGTGCGTGTCGTCATAGTCCAGGAGGTTGGAGGAGACGGCGTTGACGAAGGAGGCGCACATGGCGTCCATCTTCTCGCGGCGGCCGATCAGGGTTGCTGTGGCGGGGCCGGAGAACGGCTTCAGGACCCGGACAGCCGTTTCCACCGCGGGGTCAGCGGCCACGCCTGCCGCGCCACCCATGAAATTCAGCAACGAGCGCTTGGCTTGGTGCCTCACCGCCTCGGAAAGATCCGCCAGCTTGGTCTCGGCGATAAATCGGCCCAATCGCTCGCCTGCAAATTCCGTGGCCGCGTCACTCATATTGATGTCTCTCCCATAACCCGAATTCATTCCGGCTCGCCGAGAGTAGAGCGCGATGGCGTCGCAGGGAAGCGATACGGCCTGGAGACGCGTTTGCAAGATTCGGCGCGCCAAACCGGCGTTTCCAATTCGGAGCCATAGTGTTCTAGGATGACCGCAGCAAGACCGAGCGCCGAACGTTCGCCATCAGAGAGGAAATATCCATGCAGCCTGGCAAGAGACTTCAGGGCAAAGTTGCGATCGTGACCGGAGGTGCCTCCGGCATCGGTGCGGAGACGGCGCGCGCATTCGCGGTGCAGGGCGCGTCGGTGATGATCTGCGACGGCAATGCGGCCCTGGGCAAAGCCGTGGTCGAGGAGATCAGCAAGGCCGGCGGCACAAGCCAGTTTGCCACGCTCGACGTGCGCAGTGAGTCGCAGTGGGCGGAGGTCGTCGCGGCGACGGAGAAGGCCTATGGGAAGGTCGATATCCTGGTCAATTGCGCCGGCATCTCCGGCCGCGATCCGAAGATGAACATTCAGACCAGCCAGACGGCGGGTCCGCGGCTCGCCGAGCAGTCGCTGGAGAGCTGGAATCTGGTAATGGACATCAATGCGACCGGCGTGTTCCTCGGCACGCGCACGGTGATCGCGCCGATGCAGCGGGCTGGCGGCGGCTCCATCATCAACATATCCTCCATCTGCGGCATCGTCGGCTCGTTCGCAAACGCGGCGTATCACGCGTCCAAGGGCGCTGTGCGGATCTTCTCCAAGGCCGCGGCAATCCAATATGCGCCGGACAAGATCCGCGTGAACTCCGTGCATCCTGGCTTCGTCGATACACCGATGACCAATCCGGGGCATTCCAATCCCGATGTTGCCAAAACGCGCCTGCAGGCAACGCCGCTCGGCCGCTTCGGCACGCCGCGCGATATCGCCATGGGCTGCCTGTATCTGGCGTCGGACGAGGCCGCTTGGGTAACGGGCAGCGAGCTGGTGATCGACGGCGGCATGACGGCGAACTGAGACCGCACGCAATTCGAGATGACAAGAAAAGGAAATGAGATCGTGGCCAAACGCGTAGCTTTGATTACAGGGTGCGGCAAGGAGATCGGGATCGGCAGCGCTATTGCGCGGACACTGGCCGCGGCGGGAATCACCGTGGTGGTATCGGACGTAGCACCGGCCGGCGTGCAGAACGACAATGCCGTTCAGCGCGAGAGCCCATGGCGCGGCGTCGAAACTTTGGTCGAGCAGATCAAGGCGTCAGGCGGATCGGCCAATTGGCTGACAGGTGACGTCACCTCGGAGGCCGATGCCAATCGCATGGTGGGGGAAACCATCAAGCAGCACGGGCAGCTCGACATCCTCGTCAACAATGCGGGCGCGCCGCACGGCAAGGACCGCGGCGAGTTGGAGACGATCTCGCTCGATGCGTGGGAGAAGGTGATGGCCGTGAACGTCCGCGGCGTGTTCCTGATGTCGCGCGCGGCGGTGGTGCCGATGAAGGCGCAGCGGTGGGGGCGGATCATCAGCATGTCGTCGGTGGCAGGCCTCTATGCATTGCCGCAGCGGGCAGCGTATTGCGCCTCCAAGGCGGCGGTGATCGGTTTCACGCGGTCGCTGGCGTACGATCTGGCTTCGATGGGCATCACTGTGAATGCCATCTGTCCCGGCTCCATCCGCACGGATCGCGCCATCAGCACGACGCTGCGCGCGGGCTGGAAAGACGTCGATGCGGGTCTTGCAGAACGGGCGAAAAGCCTTCCTGCCAAACGACATGGTTTGC
Source organism: uncultured Hyphomicrobiales bacterium (assembly GCA_902826715.1). GTDB lineage: Bacteria > Pseudomonadota > Alphaproteobacteria > Rhizobiales > Hyphomicrobiaceae > CADEFX01. The sequence continues at coordinate 8,723 of CADEFX010000067.1, forward strand.
CGGAGGAGATCGCCGGCGCCGTCGCTTATCTCGCGTCCGACGCCGGCGGTTACATGACGGGCCAGGCGTTAGCGATCGACGGGGGCGGGCTGCCGCCCACGTCGGTCTAGGTCGTCAGGATCACCTTGCCGATGACGCGGCGGCCCGAGATTTCAGCCAGGGCCGCCGGTGCCTGATCGAGGGGGAACGTTTTCCACACGCGCGGCTTGAGCCGGCCGTCGACGACGGCCGGCAGGAGCGACATCAGGCGCTCGCGCGAGGACTGCGGGTAGCGCCAGCTATGCTCGCCGAAGACGACGCCGATCACCGAGAAGTTCTTCACCAGGATCATGTTGGCGGCGACCTTGGGGATGTCGCCCGAGGCGAAGCCGATGACGAGGATGCGGCCTTCCCAGCCGATGCAGCGCACGGACTGCTCGAAGGCCGAGCCGCCGACGGGATCGAACACGACATCCACGCCCTTGCCGTCCGTCAGCGACTTGACGCGATCGCGCAGATCCTCGTTGCGATAGTCGATGACCTCGTCGGCGCCATGCTCACGGCAAACGGCGAGCTTATCGGCGCCGCCGGCAGCGGCGATGACGCGCGCGCCCATCAGCTTGCCGATCTCGATGGCGGCAAGGCCGACGCCGCCGGCGGCGCCGAGCACCAGCAGCGTCTCACCCTTCTTCAGGTGACCGCGATAGTCGAGGGCGAAGTGGGCGGTGCCGTAGGCGACGGGAAAGGCTGCCGCCGTGGTGAAGTCGATGCTGTCGGGGAAGGGCGTGACGATAGCGCCGGGAAGGACGATCTCGCTGGCATAGCCGCCGCCGCGGCGCGCAAAGGAGAGAACGCGCTGGCCTGGCTTTATGTGAGTGACCTCCGCGCCGCATTCCATCACTGTGCCGGCGACTTCCAGACCGGGCGTGAAGGGCAGCTCGGGCTTGACCTGATACTTGCCTTCGACCATCAGGATATCGGGAAAGTTCACACCTGCCGCCTTCACGGCAATGCGGACCTGGTCGGGCTTCATGGGTGGGCTTGGAACCTCCTCAACCTTGAGGGCCGAGACGTCACCCGGAGACCGGCAGAGGACCGCACGCATGTTCTTCACCCATTGTTGCTCGGCCGCAAGATAGCGAGGCTGAACCGAATGTCCACACGCCACGGGAAGATGCCATGCCGATCATAACGCGCGAGGTGGCGCCGCACGTCACGCTCATCACGCTCGACAACCAAGCCAAGCGCAATGCGATGTCGCGCGAGATGCTGGGGCAGCTGGCGGCGCTCTGGGATACGCTCGATGCGTCTCCGTGCCGGTGCGTCATCATCACGGGGGCGGGCGAAAAAGGGTTCTGCGCCGGCGCGGACATCGGCGGCGACCTGAGTGCCAGCGAGGAAACGGCGCGGACGGTCAATCGGGCGCTGCTCAAGACATCGACGTTCTCCAAGCCGATCATCGCTGCCGTGAACGGCGATTGCGCCGGCGGCGGTGTGGAGCTGCTGCTATCGACGGATATTCGCGCCGCGGCGGCGCATGCGCGGTTCGGGCTGCCGGAGGTGCGCTACGCGATCTATCCGTTTGGCGGGGCGACGGTGAAGCTGACGCATCAGATCGGCCATGTGCATGCCATGGATCTGCTGCTGACGGGACGGCTCGTCGACGCGACATTCGCGGAGCGTATCGGGCTTATCAATCAGGTCGTGCCGGCCGACCGGCTGCTGGATTGGGCGGTCGAGAAGGCGCAGCTGATCGCCGCCAACAGTCCTGCGGCGGTGCAGGCGGTGAAGACACAGATCAGCGCCAGCATGGCGGACTATGCGCTGAGCCGGGAGGCGCTGGAGCAGCAGCTCGGCGACAGGGTGCGCGCCAGCGCGGATTTCGCGCAAGGCGTGGCGGCATTTCGCGAGAAGCGGCAGGCCAAGTATGTCTGAGGCGCTCGATTTCAAGCGGATTGTCCGCGAGGGCGATACGGTGGCGTGGGCTGGCGGCACGGCCGAGCCGAGCCACAGCCTCGGGCAGCTCAATGCGCAAATCGACGACGTACCGCGCGCGACGGTTCTGCTGAACTTGGGCTTGAGCGAAACGATCGATGCGGCCCGTCTGGCGAAGCGGATGCACGTCAAGGCGCTCGGCGGAGCAGGAACCAATCGCCGCTTTCAGGATGCAGGCGCGCTCGACGTGCTGCCCGCACATTATTCCGCCTTGCCGGATCTGGTGGCGCAAGGGGTCATCAAGATCGATGTGGCCATGGTGCAGCTCGCGGGAGCGGAGAGCGACCTCAGGCTAACGCCCGCGCTCGACCATGTGCGGGATGCGGTGCCGCGCGCGCGCGTCGTGGTCGGTGAGCTGAACGACCAGGCGCCGCATCTAGCGGGCGACACGGCGGTGACGCGGGCCGATGTCGATCATCTGCTGCGCGTGTCCTATCCCATCATCGAGGTGCATGCGGCGCCTGCAAGCGCGGCCGAGCGCGCCATCGGCCAGCATGTGGCGCGCATGATCCCGGACGGTGCGACGCTGCAGGTTGGGCTCGGCACGCTGCCGGATGCGGTGCTGGAGGCGCTAGCGGGCAAGAAGGACCTGGGCCTGCACAGCGGCACCATTGCCGACGGGGTTGCGAAACTCGTCGATGCCGGCGTCATCACCAATCGGCGTAAGCCCATCGACACGGGGCTGACCGTAACCGCCGGGCTGATCGGAACGAAGCGGCTGTATGCGTGGGCGCACAAGAATGCGGCGCTGTGCGTGCGCTCGCCGCGCTACACGCACGACTATCTGGTGACGAGCCAGATCCCGAAGCTGTTCGGCATCAATACGGCGCTCGAGGTGGATCTGACGGGGCAAATGAATGCCGAGGTGGCGGGTACGCGGCATATCGGTCTTGTCGGCGGGCATGCCGATTTCATGCGCGGCTGCATGCGGGCGCAAGGCGGGCGCGGCATCGTGGCAATGCTGGCGACCGCGCGCGGCGGTGCCGTCTCGCGCATCGTGCCGAAGCTGGCGGGCGGCGTTGTCACGACGTCACGCAGCGATGCCGACGTGGTGGTGACGGAATACGGCGTGGCGGAGCTGCGCGGGCGCAGTGTGTCCGAGCGAGCTGCCGCGTTGATTGCCATCGCACATCCGGACTTCCGGGAGATGCTCCGGGTTGAAGCGGAGGGGGTGATTTGAGCAGTTCACGCCTCGATTTGATGAGGCCGCATCACCCACACTTGTCATCCTCGGGCTCGTCCCGAGGATCCATCGCTCCGCGAATTCGACGGCGTTCGGGACGCAAATATCACTGTCCCGGACTCGTTGAACCATGGATCCTCGGAACAAGTCCGAGGATGACACCGTAGTTGGCGCAAGGTCGCGCCGGACACTGAGCGCTCTTAGGCTACTGCGCCAGCCAGATCGTAGCCAAGTCCTGGTTGACGAAGTGCGAGGGCGAGATGACGAAGCCGCGCACCTTGCTGTCCAGGCCGACGGTGCGGTTGAGCCACAAGAACGGCACTTGATAGGCCTCGGTAAGCAGCCGGCCCTCCAGCTCGCGCAGGAGCTTCTTGCGCTCGGCGACGTCGAAGCTCGAATCGACCTTGGCGTAAAGCTGGTCGACAGTACGGTCTATGAAGCCGCTCGGATTGTACGACGACACGTCGGCCGAGACGAAGCGCCCGAGCTCGATCGACGGATCGTCCATGGCCTCGCCGCCGACGAAATCGATGATGACGTCGAAAGCGCCGCCGCGCATCGAGGTCATGAGCTGTCCGACATCGAGCTGCACGTGCTCGGCCTTCACGCCGATCTGCCGCCACTGATCAACAAGATAGACGCCGGCCGAGGTGTAGGGATCGTTGATGTTGCGGTTGACGAGTTTGAGCGACAGGTTTTCCTGACCGGCTTCGCGCAGGAGTTTCTTGGCCTCCTCGCGCGAGGCAGCGATGTCCTTGGAGAAGCCCGGATAACCCGCAAGCTCCTCGTCCGTCGCGGCCCAAGGCGAGCCCGGACGCTGGGTGGCGCCGGCGAACATAAGCGAGGATACCTTCGACAAGCTCTGCGCACCGCCCCAGCGGTCGATGGCGAGCGAGAGGGCGCGCCGGACGCGCGCATCGTCGAAAGGCGCCTTGCGTGTGTTGAACGCGACCAGGACCATGAAGGAGTAGGCCGTGCTGCTAAACTGAATGCGGTCGCCCAGTGCCGTCTTGAGCTGGTCGACCTGCGAGGGCGCCAGCGTGCGGAATTGTGCCATGATCTGGCCGCTCTGCAGCGCGCTGACCACGCTTGCGGCAGACGTGTTGATCGCGCGGAACCCATCAAGATACGGACGCGGCTGATCGAAATAACCGTCGAAACGGCGTCCGACCCAATGGGCGCCACGTACACGCTCGACGAACACGAACGGCCCGGTGCCGATGATCTCCTTGTCCGGGAAGCTCGAATCCTGGGCCAGGCGGGCAGCGCTGTAGATGCAGTTGAACGGGCTGCCCATGATGCCGAGGAACGCAGGCGAGGCGGTCTTCAGCCGGAAGATCACCGTCATCGGATCAGGCGTGTCGATGGCCTCGATGCGGCTGTAGACGGACGAGCGGACCGAGACGACGCCTTGCGGCGGCTGGCGGATGCGATCCCAGCTCGCCTTGATATCGGCCGAGGTGAGTGGCGTGCCGTCATGGAATTTGACGTTTGGCTTTAGCTTGAAGGTATAGGTGAGCTTGTCGGCCGACTCGGTCCACGATTCGGCAAGATCACCGACAACGCGTGTCGTGTCGTTTGGATCAAGCTTCACGAGCAGCGAGTAATGCGGCGACACGTAGTGCATGGTCGCAAAACTCGACGCGGCGTGGCAGTCGATCGTGGGTGGATCGCCGATGACGCCGAAGACGAGCGTTCCGCCCTTGCGCGGCTCCTCCGCAGTTGCTGCACCAGCGAGACCTCCTGCGAGGACCGCCACGGAGAAAAATTGTGCCGCGAACTTGCAGACGGCGCGGCGCGAGCCAAGCATGAGCGTTCTCCCAGGAGTCGGTCCCGAGACGGACCGGCAGTGTTGTGATGGCCTACTACTAGCCCGGCTGCGGAAACGTTTCAAATTTTTGCGGCGGCCGGGGTAGAGCCGAGGCCGGCTTATGCTATGAGAGGCAACGCCGCCAGCGATCACAAGAGCTTATCCCGTGAGCCAGACCGACATCATCGCCCCGCTGCGGGGTAGAGCGATTATCGAGTTCGTGCCGGCCGGAGGCAGCGAGGTCACCCGGTGGGCTGTCGCGCTGGCGGGGCGAATTGCCGCCGATTTCGGTGCCACCGTCATCAAGGCGGAGCCACGGGGCGGCGATGCGCTGCGGCGGACGGGACCGTTCGTCCAGGGCAGCGATGGCCGACCGGAGAGCGCCGCGTTTGCCTTCCTCAACGGCGGGAAGCGATCGTTGGCGTTGGCCGGCGGGGAGAAGGACGGCGTGCTGTTGTCAGCGCTGGCGGGGAAGGCCATTGCGGTGCTCACGGACGATCGCGAGGCGCTTGTCCGGTATTTTTCCGCGGTGCCGGCGAAGGTTGTGGTCGAGCACGGCGTGCCGGCGTCGCTGGGCATACCCGATGCGCGCGTGGCCGACACGACGATCCTGGCGCTCAGCGGGCTGCTCGATCTGATCGGACATCCCGACGCGGCCCCCGTGCCGCTGGGCGGGCATCAGGCGAGCTATGTGGCAGGGCTGGCGGCGTTCTCCGGGCTTATGGGTGCGCTTTCGATGTGCGACCTGGGCGCGGCTCGCGAAGCAGTGACGGTGTCCGCGCTCGAGGCCAACATCTGGTCCAACTGGAAGAGCTTCGCCGAGCGGCTCTACATGGCCAAGTCGCCGACGCGGCAGGGCACGATGGCGGAGTGGCAGACGTTCCCCTGTACGGATGGCTACGCGGCCTTCGTCTACCTCGACAAGGATTGGCCGCTGGTAGTGCGCCTAATCGGCGATGCGCGGCTCGGCGGCAAGGAGCTCGACACGCGCGAGGGGCGGCGCGCGAACATGGGGCTCATCAGCGAGGTGGTGAAGCCATGGTATGCGGCTCGCTCGCGGCGGGAAATCTATGAGGCGTCGAAAGCCGCCGGGCTGCCGATGGCGCCGGTCTATGCCGTGCGTGAATTGCTCGATGATGCGCAGTTTGCGGCGCAGCGGTTTCTCGCGCCATCGGGCGCGCGCCATGCAGCGAAGCATTGGCAGGTGCCGACGGTGCCGACGGTGTGGAACGGACAGAGGTTTGTCCCGCGCGTTTCCGGCGCGGATGCCGCGGAGGTGGCGCTATGAGCCGCGCCCCTCTCGCCGGTTGCCGCATTATCGATCTCGGCATCATCACGGCCGGTGCCAGCACGTCGGCGATGCTGGCCGATCTCGGCGCCGACGTCATCAAGGTCGAGGCGAGCGCCTACATCGATCCGTTCCGCATGTGGGACAAGGGCCTCGGTGCGGAAGACTGGTGGAACAAGTCGCGCTTTTTCGATTTCACCAATCGCAACAAGCGCGGGCTCGCGCTCGATCTGAAGACGCCAAAGGGCAAGGACCTGTTTCTCGATCTCGTGGCCAATGCCGATGTCGTCGTCGAGAATTTCCGGCGGGGTGTGCTGGAGCGGCTTGGGCTCGGCTACGACACGTTGTCGGCGCGCAATCCAAGGCTCGTCCTGGTGTCCGTCACGAGCCAGGGGCAAACAGGCCCCGATGCCAAAGCTGCCTCTTTCGGCTCGACGCTGGAAGCAACGTCGGGACTGTCTGATCTGACGCGCGATTCCCAAGGCGTGCCGCTGATCAGCGGCATTTTGCTCAACTATCCGGACCAGATCGTCTCGCTGTATGCGGCGGGCGTAGCAACGCTGGCGGTCATGGAGCAGCGCCGAACGGGGCGCGGCGCGTGGCTCGATATCTCCCAACGAGAGCTGGCGAGCTTCCTCCTCGGCGAGCACATCCTGGCCGCCTCGGCCGGCGCGGTACCCGCGCCCGCGGAGGCGTCAACGCCGCCGGCAACGAATCTGGTGATGGCAAGCGACGGGCGATGGCTGCTGTGTCATGGAACATCGCAGGAGAAACTCGCTCGCGCGGCGGAGGCGCTGGCGCCCGGCGGGCGGTCGACCAAGGGTGCAGTGGCTCTCGCAGCGGCGTTCGCAGAGCAGGACGTTCAAGCGATCGTCGTGCGCAATGGCGAAGATATGCTCGAAGCGGTCCGCAACGGCGAAACGCAGATGGCGTTCGCGAAAACACCCGACGGCCGCGATGTCAAAGGTCTACCTCTGGCTTTCGCCGGCGCTCCGCTTACCGTCAAACGGAGCGCTCCTGCGCTCGGCGAGCACAACGAGGAAATATTGCGTGACCTGCTGGGGTTGGACGAGGTCGCCATCGCAGCGCTGGCAGCGGACGGCGTCATCGGCGCAAAGCCGAAAGGATGAAACTACGCCGCTAATTACTAAAGTGATAATTTGAAACAAAGGCCATTATTATAATCGATATTCCATTTCGCTCGCTGCCGAGTTGCCCTTAATACAATTCAGTTTCCCCTGTTCTGCGCACGCTTTACTGGACATTATGACGCATTCAATTCGCGCGGATCACCATGTTCGAGACAGTTCTAGAAGATCTCGGGATCTGCACATCCGAGATCCAGGAGCGCTCCGAAGGCGCGGCCTTCCTCAAGGTCGCACGATCGGCATATCCGCTCGCCGACGTGGTGTACATCGCCCTCAACATTCCGATCAGCCGGCAGCCCGGACGCTATATGCAATGCGCCTATTCCGATCGATGGCTGAAGCAGTGCGTGAGCCACGAGCCGGTGAGCACCAGTCAGCTCGGCGGACTGGCAGCCATGTTTCGTGAGCCTCTCGATTGGGCAGACTTGCAGGAGACACCACGCGCCTCGTGGGCGTGCGGACGGGCGATGCTGTCATTCCCGCTGCGGGCATCGCACGGCGAAATTGCGAGTTTCTGTATTGCCGCCAATGAGGGCTTTGACGGCTGGCAGGAGAAGAAAAAGACACTGTCCCGAGAATTTCAGGCGCTCGGCGGCTATTTCCATCAGCATATGCTGCGCATCTGGGGACACGACACCGAGCGCGATATGCTCATCTCCGCCCGCGAGCTCGAATGTCTTAGGTGGATCGCCGAGGGCAAGACCGCCTGGGAGGCGGGAATTATCCTCGGTATCAGCGAACGGACCGTGCGCTTCCACCTCAACGCGGCGCGCGAGAAGCTCGACTGCCTGACGACGACCCAGGCCGTGGCCAAGGCCGTGGCCCAACAGCTCATCGCCGTGTAGCAGCGCCGATAAGCCGCTTATCCGCTGCTCCGGCAAGCATCGTAATTAATGCTCACCTGTCGTTTGCGACAGCTGCCGTCTTCGCCAGTGACGTCAGCGCCATGAAATCCGTACGCTGATTCGATCAACTGAAAGATCGGAGCGTGCCTTGTCCAATCTCTGCGCCATGCTGACCGAATATCCTGTTCCGACGCCGCATCATGAGCCCATGCCGCTGACGGGCACGTCCGGCCCCAGCCGCTGGGGCTCGGAAGCGAATGTCTCGCGGGCTTTTCAGATCCTTGCACTGCGATGGCTTGACGGCCTTCTGGCGCAGCACGGGCACTTGAAGGCAACCTGCCGGAAGAACCGGATTACCGTGTCGCCGGTCTCTGTTCATGGATTTGCAGTGACTTTGTCGACGGAGGGAGGTCGCTGTCGCGTTATGCTCGGACCGTGCTCCGAGGATTTCGGCTCCGTCTCGGATGCGACGGACTACATGACGGCCGCCATCCGCGGCGACCTGCGCTTGAGGGTCGATCTCAACTGGCGACCACATCGCTGGGCGGTCGAGCGGCTTCTGCCCGATGCCACGTGGATCGACGATGCCGCCGTTGACATCCCTGAAGGGTCACATTGGGTGGCGCCGCAAGATTCATGCTACTTCCGCAATTCGCTATAGGGTGCCGCTGAACTCAATGCTCGCGGAAAGCACGGGCGAAGCTGTCGAGCACGGGCTTCATGATGTACTCGAAGAAGGTGCGCTCGCCGGTCTTGATGAAGACGTCGGCCGGCATGCCCGGGGTCGGGCGGAAGTCGGCGACCTTGGCACGCGTATCCTCGGCATCGAGACGGACACGCACGATGAACGAGTGACGCGGCTGCAAATCGGGCTCGGTGCGCGCCCGCGCATCGGCCTGGGTGACGGTATCAGCCGAGAGATAGGTCACTTTGCCGTCGATCATGGGCGTCAGGCGTTGATTGAGGGCCGTAAGCCGGACCAACGCATCGAGCCCGCCCCTGACGTGCGCAACGTCGTTGGGATTCAAACGGGCCTCGATGATCAGCTCATCGTTGGCGGGCAGCAGCTCCAGGATGACAGCGCCGGCCGCCACGACGCCGCCACGCGTGTGGTGATTGAGCTTGACCACGATGCCGCGGACCGGCGCGCGCACCTCCGAACGCTCGGCAACGTCGAGGGCGGCGTTGGCCTGCTCGCGCACATCGTCGAGTTCGGTGTCGGTGGCACGCAGCTCCTCGATGGACTTCTGCATGGCCGCTGATCGTATTTGCGCAATCTGCTGCTCGGCGCGCGAGATGCGCTCGCGCGAGTCGGCGAGACGCGCCTGCAGGCTCGCGAGTTCACCGGAGAGGCCGGCCTCCGCGCGCTGCACGGCGAACACGTCGGTCTTGCGGACGAGTTGCCGATTCATCAGGTCGGTCTTGTCCTTCAACTCCTCAGCGAACAGGCCGAGACGGCTGTTGGTCGCGACGATCTGCGCGCGCAAGCCGGTGATGCCTTCCTGCAGACCGGCGATCTCCTTCTTCAGAACCTGCTCCTCGTCAAGGAGACGTGCTCGCCGCGCGGCAAGCTCCAGCTTCTGGTGGGTGAAGATGGCGGCTACCTCAACATCGTCGCCTTTCGCCTCGGCCGGCAGGGCGAACTCCGGCTTGCCGTAGATCTCGGCCTCCAGCCGCGCCTTCATGATGACAAGGCGGTGACGGCGCACGACCAGGCGCCGCAGCTTGGTCAAAGCGGAGGTCTCATCGAGACGCACGAGCGGCTGGTTCGCCTCTACGAGTTGCCCCTCCTGCACCAGCACTTCGCGGATGATGCCTCCTTCGAGGTGCTGCACCTGCTTGTTCTGACCGGTGGCGACGAACGAGCCCGACACGACGACGGCCCCATCGAGCGGGGCGACGGCAGCCCAGACGCCGAAACCACCCAGGCAGAGGAGGAGCACGGCTGCGCCGAGCAGGATCGGTCCGCGCGTGCCGGAGGGGACGCTGCGGTGCCACTGGTCGAGGCTCGGACACAGGCTCATGACCGTCCTTGTCGGCTATCCGGCAACTGCCACACTGGGGCTTTGAATGGCAGGCGGCGATGGGTTTTGCACGGTATTGCCAGCGCTGGCGCTGTGTAGTCGGCGCAGTACGTCTTGCGGGCTGCCGAAGGCCTCGGCGCGGCCGCTGCGCAGAATGAGAACCTTGTCGACGATGTTGAGCAGGGAGGGCCGCTGCGTGATAACGACGACGGTGATGCCCCTGGTTTTGGCGCGCTGCAACGACTCGGCGAGCGCCTGCTCGCCGGCCGCATCGAGATTGGAATTTGGCTCATCGAGAACGACGAGCGCCGGGTCGCCGAAGAACGCGCGCGCCAGAGCGATGCGCTGTTTCTGTCCCCCCGAGAGCGGTGCACCGCTGCGCTCCAACACTGTCTCATAGCCGCTTGGCAGATGGCAGATCATGTCGTGCACCCCCGACAGAACAGCCGCGTTGTAGACGGTCTCATCGGGGAGATCGTCGCGCATGCGGCAGACGTTCTCGCGGATAGTGCCGGGAAAGAGCTCGACCTCCTGCGGCAGGTAGCCGGTGTACTCGCCGAACTGCCGCCGGTCCCAGTTGCGCAGCTCGGTGGAATCGAGCCTGACCTTGCCGGCCGTCGGCAGCAGGCAGCCGACAAGAATGCGCGCCAGCGTGGACTTGCCCGATCCCGAAGGCCCGACCACGGCGAGCGACTGGCCCGGCTGCAATTCGAAGGTGACGCCGTTGAGCACCGGTTCCTTGGTGCCGGCCGGCAGATAGAGCAGCTTGTCGGCGGTGAGGCGGCCTTCCGGCCGTGGCAACAGCAGGCGCGGCTTCTCGTTGCGCAGCGACTCCACCACGGCGCAGACGCGGGCATAGGCGGTCTTCGTGTGCATGAGGCTGCGCCAACCTTCGATCATGCCTTCGAGCGGCTGCAGCGCACGGCCGGCAATGATCGAAGCAGCAATCATCATGCCGCCGGTCAGGCCACCCTTGAGCGCGAGATAGGCACCCCAGCCGAGTGTCACGATCTGGGTGAGAAGGCGCACAAAGCGGGACAGACCGCTGATCCAGTAGCCACGATCAAGCGCACCGGTTTGCATGGTGAGGGCAGCCGCCTCGCTGCGGCCCCACTGGCGAACGCTCTCGTTCAGCATGCCCATGGCGTTGATGACCTGGGCGTTGCGCGCAAGTGAATCCGCTTGGGCCTCGGCACGCGAGGCGTGCAGCGCGGCCTGCGTCAAAGGATTGGCCGTCGCCTTCTGATTTAACACCGCGATGGCGGCGAGCAGGAGACCAGCGATCAGCGAAATGAAGCCCAGGTGCGGATGGATCAGAAACACTGCCGCAAAATAGAGCGGCGCCAGGGGCGCATCGAACAGGACCAGCATGGTGGGGCTGGCGATAAAGCTGCGTACTTGGTGTAGGTGGCGCAGCGGGAGAATGCTCCCGCCGTCGGTCGCCGGCGCGAGCGAGACGACGGAGGCCAGAACCGGGCCACCGAGCGTCGTCTCCATGCGCGTCGCGAGGCGGCCCAGCACCTGACGGCGGACGGTATCGAGCAGCGACAGCACGGCGATAAAACCGAGCGCAACCAGCGACAGCATGACGAGCGTGTCGAGGCTGTGACTGGTCAGAACGCGATCGGAAATCTGGAACAGGTAGATCGGCATCGTCAGCATCAGCAGATTGACGAAGACCGAGAACACGGCAACGCCGACGATGTTGCGACGGGCGATCTGGCGCCATTGCTGCAGCGGATCTCCCGTAGAGCCCGAGCCCGATTCCGTGGCATACGCCGCACCCGCCTGCGGCCGGATCAGGCGGGCAACAAGCCCCTTCGCCGCCGTCA
>CADEFX010000068.1 GCA_902826715.1 uncultured Hyphomicrobiales bacterium
GGCGCTAACCAAACGAATCCGTATGGGGGGTGCTCAGCTCAAAAACACCAGACGCGGCCAGCGAGAGCCGACAGGTCCACGAGTAGAGCCTCGCCGCGCACGGTCATCAGATAGACAGCGCCCATCACGGCGGCAACCGTCACACCGCCGACGGCAAACTTCGCCCACGCAGGCGTAAAAGTGCTCGTGCGCAAGTCATGCTCGGATGTATGTGCCAATCGGCGCGACATAAGTTCCTTGGCCGGTCGAGGCTGCTCGCTGGGTAATATAAGGCCTCGGCCCGCCGAAGAGAAGGCGGGCCGAGGCCGGAAATCAGCCCGTGGCCGGCGCGGTCCGCAGGCGTTCGACCGGCTGCTCCTTGATCGGCCAGTTGATGAGCGCGGCAAACACGCCCAGCGCCACCGATAGCCACCACATGGTGTCATAGGAGCCCGTCATGTCGAACAGCCGGCCGGCAAACCAGACGCCGACGAACGACCCGATCTGGTGCGACAGGAAGACAAACCCGTACAGCATCGACATCCAGGCCGGGCCGAAGAACGTCGCAACGAGCGCGCTCGTCAGCGGCACCGTCGACAGCCACAGGAAGCCGAGCAGCACGCTGAGCGTGATGACCGTGACGGGCGTCATCGGCAGGTACAGGAAGCCGAGAAAGACCACCGCGCGCGCGAAATAGATAAGGCTCAGACCATAGTGCTTGGGCAGATGCTGACCCCATTTCCCGGCCAGCCAGATGCCGGCCATGTTGGAGATGCCGACCAGAGTGAGAGCGGTCGGCGCCACGCTAGACGGCATGCCGAGATCCGCCACGTACGCGGGCAGATGCAGGCCGTAGAACGCGAGGTGAAAGCCGCAGACGAAGAAGCCGGCCGTCAGCAGCCAGAAACTGCGATGCCTGAAAGCCTCACGCAGCGCCTCACCCATCGACTGAGGTGACTCGGCCACGATGGTCTTGGGCTTCCCCGAGAGCCCCCGGCCCAGCGGTAGGATGAACGCGGCCGTCACCGCCAAAACGCCGAGAGACGCCTTCCAGCCCAACCACTCGATGGCGATGTGCGTGTAAGGCAATGCAATCAGAACGCCGAGACCGCCGCCGACGCTTACGGCGGCGATCGCGCTGGTCCGCCTCTCGGGCGGAACGTTGCGGCCGACGACGCCGACCAGCGACGTGATGCCCGTACCGCTGATGCCGACGCCGAGGAGAATCCCACTCACGATCAGAGTCGCCTCCGACGTCGCGGCCTGCATCAGGTATAAGCCGAGCATCGTCGCCAAGGCGCCGGCAACAATCACGCGGCCCGCGCCGAACCGATCCGAGATGGCGCCGGCCACGGGTGCGCCGAGGCCCCACACCAGATTGGCAAGAGCGATCGCAAGCCCGAACGCCTCGCGGCTGATGCCCAGATCTTTTGTCATCGGCGGCAGATACAGGCCCATGACCTGACGCAGCCCCATCGAAATGCCGACGATGGCTGCAGCAGACACAACGGTCAGCCAGACATGGCGCGCGTTGCTTTGCGCAGCCAAAACCGCTTTCTGCATGGGATTTATCCTGGTTGATGAGAGCGCACTGCGTCGTGACGCCCGGGGTTATAGCCGCAAAGGGCGGTATCGCAGACTGACATTTCCTCAGTGGCGGGTTGCGATTTCCTCAACCCTGATGCGCTGTTGGCGCCTCGATCGTGCGGCGTTCCAGCTCGACGACAGGCCCGTCGGGATCCGCAAGGCCCCGCGCGGTCAGATCGACTTTAGCCGCCCCGCCGTCAACAGTAACCCGGTACAGGTTGTACCGGCCCAGCGGCTCATCGTGATAGCGCCTTCCCAGCGATGCCGAAGCGATTCCCACCACCGGGATAGACGCCCCACGAGATGAGCAGAAGGCTATCGTGTTGGTGTGATTGTGCCCGTGCAGCACCAGCTCGGCGCCGTGCTCCGACAACACCTGCTGCATGGCCTCCGCATCCAGGAGTTTGCGCGAGGCAGCGCTTTGCCCGGGCAATGGCGGATAGTGAATCAGCACGATGCGCACCAACCCCGCGCCGCCGAGCGCATCCAGAACGCGGCCCAGGCGCTGGAGTTGCTCGCGCCCGACGTGGCCTCTGGCCAGCACGGGCAGGGTCGGAATGGCCGAGTTCACCCCGACGAGCGCGATCTGCCCGAAACGGCGCACGAATGGAAATGGATGGCCGCTCTCACCATAGCCGGCGCCATCGGCGTTCGATTGCATATAACTCTGCCAGCGTGCCGTGCCCGGATCGCGCCGCATGCGCACGTAGATGTCATGGTTGCCGGGAACGACCGTCACGTGGTCGGGTGGCCCTACACAGGCGAGCCATTCCAGCGCCGCCGCCTGCTCTCGGGGAAGTCCTAGATTGACGAGGTCGCCGGTCACAGCGATGTGGTCGGGCCGCTGTGTCGCCAGATCCGCGACCAGCCGGTCGACAACAGGGCGCAGATGGACACCCTTGCGCTTGCGGTGCCAATTGATGTAGCCGAGCAAACGCTTTACGCGCCAATGCGCCATGCTGAATCCGATCACCGGCGCGAGATGCACGTCGGACAGATGGGCAAGGGTAAAGGTCTGGCTCATGGGCAAGGCTCTTAGCTGCATTGCCGGCCCGAGACCAGCGACGACGCCCCGCGGTCGAACTTAAGCGCAGAGGTTCGCGATATGATCCTGACGCGGGTGACAACCAAACTGATCCAGCGCTACTGGCGCATGACCCGGGCGCTGACACTCGGCGTCCGAGGCATCGTTGTAGACGGCGAGGGGCGCGTACTGCTGGTGCGGCACACTTATACGCCGGGCTGGCACTTTCCGGGGGGCGGCGTTGAGTTCGGTGAAACTTTGGATACGGCGCTGCGCCGCGAGCTTCACGAGGAGGCCGGCATCGATCTGACCGGGCCTGCGGAATTGCTCGGCATCTACGCCAATTTCGATCTGTTCCCGGGCGACCACGTGCTCGCGTTTGCGGTCCGCTCTTGGGAGCAAGTGCGGCCTCTGGGGCCAAACCGTGAGATCGCCGAAGCAGATTTCTTCGCCACCAGCGCACTGCCCGACGGCGCAACGGCCGGAACGCGACGCCGCGTCGCCGAGCTTGCCGGCCACAAGCCCGTTCAGGCCACGTGGTGAGGCAAACGACAAGAGCGCCCCAGCCAAAACCGAGGCGCTCTCATCGTCATTCAGCACAACACTAGTACCACCGGCGGCAAACGCAAGAGCCGTAGCGGACCGAGTAGACCCACTTTGCGCATACGGGCTCGTACACGTACGGCTTGATGAAGAAGTGCCGGTGATGGAAATGCTTGCCGCCCTTGGCCTGCGCCGCAGGTGCAGTGAAACCGGCGATGGAAACGGCCACCGCCACCGCGACGGCCAGGGACTTCATGGACATTTTTGTGCTCCAGTTGCTCATGATCGTCTCAACACGGCCGTTAATCCGGATCACATTTGACCTCGGGCCGACCACACGATCATGAGTAGCTGGACCTGCCGTGCGCACCTGTCACAGCGGGAACAACCAGCCCCATTTCACGCACTTGCTATCGCGCGTGAATTTTCGACTCTGATTGAAGGGCGATGACACCCTACAGTCTTCGACCTCCTTTTTTGCGTCCCCGGACGAGGCGCGTCAGCGCATCGAGCCGGAGTCTTCACATATCGAGGCGGGCGAGCGCCCGATCGCTGCGGCGCAGCAGCGCTCGTTTACTGGCCGGGAAGGTCCCGGATCACCGCGCAGTTTGCGCGCTGTCCGGGAACGCGAAAGGAGAGCAATTCTTGCGACAAGCAGGTTTCTCAGTGCCGCGCGCCCCAGCGCGCGATGATCGATTGGAGAGCATCGAGGCCATCAGTGAGCGCGGCGGGGCCGGGTTGCAGGATGATCGGCGACTTGATCTCGTGCAGTTCGCCCGTTTGCACGGCAGGCACTGTGGCAAATCCCGGACGGGCGGCGACTTTCTCCTGCCGGAATTTCTTGCCGCACCACGAGCCGATGATAATGTCGGGCGAGCGCCGTATCACCTCGTCGATGTCGACAAAACGCTCGCGCGCACTGCGCCCGGAGGAAAGCTCCGAAAAGATGTCGATCCCGCCGGCGGCCTCGACCAGCTCTGATACCCAACCTATCCCGGATATCAGCGGATCATCCCATTCCTCGAAGAAGACCTTTGGTCGGCGCCGCATCAGCGCGACTGAAGCCCTAACGGTCTCGAGACGGTCCGAGAGTGAGCGCGCCAGCGCGTCGGCGCGCGCGGATGCTCCCACCAGCGCGCCGAGCATGCGCATCATATCGAAAATCTCCGCGATCGTCCGCTGGTTGAACGCGTGCACGGCGATGCCGCGGCGAATGAGATCGGCCGCAATGTCGGCCTGCAGATCGGAGAACGTCAGCACCAGATCGGGCGCGAGCGCCGCGATCTTAGGGATATCAGCCGACGTGAAGGCCGAGACGCGCGGCTTCTCGCGCCGAGCTTGCGGCGGCCGCACGACATAGCCGGAGATGCCGACGATACGGTCCTGCTCGCCGAGCAGATAGAGCGTCTCGACGGTTTCCTCGGTCAGGCAGACGATACGCTCGGGCGGGAACATCGCATCGCTCAGTCCTCGAACGGATCTTTCAACAGGATCGTATCATCGCGCTCGGGGCTGGTGGACAGCAGCGTCACCGGACACTCGATCAACTCCTCGATGCGCTTCACGTACTTGATGGCCTGGGCCGGCAGCTGCGCCCACGAGCGCGCCCCTGCGGTCGATGCGTTCCAGCCGTCGAGCGTCTCGTAGACCGGCTTCACCCGCGCCTGCTGATTCTGCCCCGCAGGCAGGCGATCCAACCGCTCGCCGTCGAGATCGTATCCGGTGCAGACTTTGATCTCCGGGAGCGGGTCGAGAATGTCGAGCTTGGTGAGCGCTACACCGTTGATGCCGGAGACTTTGATGACCTGGCGCACGAGGCAGGCGTCGAACCAGCCGCAGCGGCGCGCGCGCCCCGTATTGACGCCGAACTCCTTGCCGCGCTCTCCCAGAAGTCGGCCGATGGCATCGGGATTGCCGTCGACGTCCAGCAATTCGGTCGGGAAAGGACCGGAGCCGACGCGCGTCGTGTACGCCTTTGCCAATCCCAGTATGTAGCCGATGCCCGCCGGCCCCATGCCCGACCCTGCCGCCGCCTGTCCCGCGACTGTGTTGGACGAGGTGACGTAGGGATAGGTGCCGTGGTCGATGTCGAGCAGCGCACCCTGCGCGCCTTCAAACAGGATGCGCTTGCCAGCGCGGCGCTCCTGGTCGAGAAGCGCCCACACGGTATCCATGTACGGCAGAACTTTCGGCGCGACGGCAGTCAGCTCGCGGATCAACGCATCCTTGTCGATCTCGGGCTGCCCGAGGCCACGGCGCAGCGCGTTGTGATGCACCAGAAGCCGGTCCACCTTAGGCCCGAGATTGTGAAGGTTCTTGAGGTCCTGCACGCGGATGGCGCGGCGTCCGACCTTGTCCTCGTAAGCCGGTCCGATGCCGCGTCCTGTGGTGCCGATCTTCTGCCCCCCGGCGGACTGCTCGCGCAGTTGATCGAGCTCACGATGCAGCGGCAGGATGAGCGTGGCGTTTTCCGCAATCTTCAAATTATGCGGCGTGACCTCGATGCCCTGCCTCTTCAAACCTTCGATCTCGTTGACGAGGTGCCATGGATCGAGGACCACGCCGTTGCCGATGACGCTGAGCTTGCCCGGGCGCACCACGCCCGATGGGAGCAGCGCCAGCTTGTAGGTGACACCGTCGATGACGAGCGTATGGCCGGCATTGTGGCCGCCCTGGAAGCGCACAACGATGTCGGCGCGCTCCGAAAGCCAGTCCACGATCTTGCCCTTACCCTCGTCGCCCCACTGGGCGCCGACAACCACCACATTTGCCATGGAAATCCTCGCGTAGCGCGCTCACGAGACGGCGCGCCCCTTCCCCGTAATGCCACACACATGGCGACGCAAGCCGGAAGCATGGGGGTCGCGCTGATTTGGCTGAGGTCAGGCGTTGGGCGCTCTGGAACCGGTCCGGGAGGCCTCATTCGCCCGCTGCAGACGCATCCCTGTGATTGCCAGCCAGATGCCCACGATACCGACCACGACGTTCAGAAGATCGATAGCAATCTCAAACATCTGCAGGCTGCTTTGGCCTCGATCCCGGCGCCCCGACGTGCGCTGGCCGCCGTCACGCCCGCCTGCCCACTGGTCCGAGACCCCACGAGACTGCTCATAGCGCCCGTGCTTGACCGGCCCGACGATCCAGCGCTGCGCGAAAACGCCCGCCGCACCGAGCATGAGCAAGACCCCAAGCCAGAGAATGACCTTACGCATGATGCCGCCGGTCCTCGCCCCTTGCGGACGGCCAGTCTGCCCGCGTGGCCCAATGAACATGGCTGAGCCGGGCCGCACCAGCCACAGCCGCGCCAGCGCCTATCGCGCGGACAGGTGCCGCTGCATCAGCGGCGTGATACGGCGCGCGGCGACGCGGCGATTGATGCGCTCGGGCCCATCGGTCTGAACCTTGAGGAATTCCTCGCCGTACCCCTGCGTCACGAGGTTTTCCGGCGGTACCTCGAACTGCTCCGACAGCACCGTGGCCACCGACTCTGCGCGCCGGTCTGAGAGGCTGAGGTTGTCCTCCTCCGAGCCCACTGCGTCGGTGTGTCCTTCGATGAGGAAAATCTCGTCGGGGTTGCGCTCGAGGATACGGTTGATGGCGTTAGCCACCCACTCCAGCCTGCCATACTGGTCTGGCGATATCTCCCACGATCCGAACTCGAAGTTTATGACATCGAGATCGACGCGGCGCATGCGATCGCGCAGATGCGGACTGGCACGAATTTCCTCGAGCGAATACTCCCGGTCCAGCTCTTCGATGGGCGGCGCACTCAGTGCCTCGTACACATCGTCTGCGGACGCGTGCTCGTACTCGACGATATACTTTTCGCGCGGAATGAGAATGCGAGGCGCCAGCAGGCCAACCGCCAGTCCGAGACCGACGCCCAGCGCCACGCGCCGTCCCACGCCGTAGTGGCGACGATTGTCGATGAGGTTCACCTCGCGGCCCTCGCGCGTGCGCCGGTAGCGGCGGATCAGCCGCCCATCGGCGTCCACTACGGAGAACACCTGGCCATTGCGGCGATTGAAGATGGTCACGGACGTACCGTCGTTGCGCCGCTCGGTGCGCGCATCCCGCGCAACGCGGCGGAAACGCGCCGACTCGTCGTGCCGAATGATGGCGCGATCGCCCTGCCGGACGATGACGCGCCGGTCGGGCTCTTCGATCACGCGGCGCTTGCCGCCGTCCTCGACGCGCTCGCGGCGCCCCTTCTGCATGTCTTCGAAGCGCAGTGCGCGGCCATCACCGGGCCGGCCCTGGTCTCCGACGCGCGGTGCGCCGCCAAAGCCGGGCCTGCCGCCGGGCTGCTGCGGTCGCTCATCCTTGCCTTGGAACCGGCGGGTATCATCCGGCCGCTGCGGATCAGCACTTCGGCGAGGGTCGACGCGAGGATCGCCTTTGCGCAGCAGACCCGGATCGGATGCGGGAGGACGCTCGACCTGCTTGGGCACGCCGCGTTCTGACGGTTGACCTTCAAGCCGGCGCTGGACGGGCGGTGTACTGTCGCCCCGTTGCAGGCCGTCCTGCCGTTCACGGCGCCCTCCCGGCTGCTCATCCTTCTGCTTTTGTTGAGCGCCGCCGTCCTGCGGCGTCTGGACTTGGCGAGGCTGTTGTGAAAACCCGCCGCCGGGCTGCACACGTTTTGGCTGGGAGTCGCCCCCTGGCGCAGTCTGCAGCGGACGCTGGACCGGCGGCTGCTGCACACGCTGTCCGCGATCGATGGGCTGCTCCTGAGGCGGCTGCCCCCGTGCGGCCGGAGGCTGGCCCCGCGCCGGCGGCGCCTGGCCTTGCCCTTCGCCCTGCGGACGCCCGCCACCCTGCTTCTTCTTGCGCGCTTCCTCTTCCTTGCTGTCCTTGGGCGCGAGCTGCGCCAGCTTCAGGCGTCCATCGCCTGCACTCGTGTCGGACGCCAGAGTTGCAGCGCCGGTGAAGGCGCAGGCTCCGAAAAGTGTGGCGGCCAAGGTCGGCAGAAGCAGCGCGCGCATGGAATCGTGTCCTCATCAGCTAGCTGTGTGTGTGCTGCTGGTTAAACGTGGCGGTGCTGTGACAGGAACCTGACGATGGGTTCATACACCCACAATATTTGCGGCTCTCGCTTTGACGCCGCTCCGCCACTCGCCTATTCATCGGCTTTCGCCATCCCGGGAACCTTCGAGACATGATCCGGCGCCTAGCCGACGCTGCGTACGCCAACGCCTACTTCCTGCTGTCGCTCGTCTCGCTGTTCTGGGCCGGGAACCAGATCGTCGGCCGCGCCGCCGCCGGCGAGATTCCGCCCATCCTGCTGGGCTGCCTGCGCTGGCTCGTCGCGACCTGCCTGCACCTTCCCTTCGCGTGGAGCAGCCTGAAGGCCGATTGGCCTGTGATCCGCGGCAACATCTGGCTGCTAGCCTTCCTCGGGATTATCGGTGGCGGTGCCATCAACACGTTCTCCTACATCGGCCTCAACTACACCACGGCCACGAATGCCCTTATTCTCAACTCCGCAGCGCCCATTTTCATCGTGATGTTCTGCTATCTGATCTTCGGTGATCGCATCACGCTGCGTCAGGTATGCGGGATCGCCGTCTCCTTGGTCGGCGTGCTCATCGTCGTCCTGCACGGCGACCTCGCCGCCCTGACCCACATGACCCTCAATCGAGGCGACCTTCTCGTCCTCATCGGCATGGCATGCTGGGGCCTCTATACGGCCATCCTGCGCAAGCGCCCGGCCATCGCCCCATTGAGCTTTGCCGCCTGCACCTTCGCTGCCGCCGCCATC
Source organism: uncultured Hyphomicrobiales bacterium (assembly GCA_902826715.1). Taxonomy (GTDB): domain Bacteria; phylum Pseudomonadota; class Alphaproteobacteria; order Rhizobiales; family Hyphomicrobiaceae; genus CADEFX01. The sequence continues at coordinate 8,895 of CADEFX010000068.1, forward strand.
GTCAACATCCCAATGGCGCTGATTGAAGCGTCCTTGGGCTACGTGCCGCGCGCGAGCCTGGCGACGTTGGGGATGATCGCCTACGCCGGCATCTTCCCGAGCGTCTTTGCCTACTTGCTGTTCAATCGTGGCGTCGAGCTGATCGGCGGCAGCCGGGCCGGTGTCTTCAACCACCTCGTGCCGGTCTTCGGCGCCGTCATGGCGTTCACCATCCTCGGCGAGACACCAGGTCTCTATCACGCGGCCGGCTTCGCCATGATCCTGGCCGGGGTCTGGCTGGCGGCGCGGGCGTGACAAGCACGCCCGCTCCGATCATCAGCGCCCGTAGCGGACGCGCTTGTCGGCCGGCCAGCTCACGCGATAGCCAAACTCGATCTGCTTTTCCTCGTTCGGCTCGAGCTTGACGTCCCACCCCATGACGCCACGCTTGTCGTCCGGATCCTTGCGCGTGGGCGGTACCTTGGCGATCAGCTCGACCTTGATGTCCTGGTTCTGGGACACGGGAACCTGATCCAGCACAGCCACGGTCATGGCACGCGGGTGATGGTTCTTCACGGTGATGCGATAGTTGCGTTGATCCGTCTTGGATGACGTGATGATGCCGCTTTCCCCGCGCTTCTCGTCAAGTACGGCATGGCGCACGCGGATCGAATCGTCCGAGCCGAAGCCTAGCTCATGCTCCTCGCCGGGCGCCAGCTGCGGCAGGCGGCCGGAGCCAACGAACGTCGAATCACGGAACAGCGACACCTGCCCCGGCAGATAGGGCGTGGTCTTGGGCAGCGTGATCTTGGCGTAGAGGAAAGCACGAGGATCGACACGCGGCACGACGCGCACGGAGAGCGCGGGATCGACCTGGGCTTCGTCAATCTGCACGCGTTTCATTTCGCCGGTGGTCAGAACCGTCGCGGTACCCGGCACCGTGAAAATCGCCTGGAAAGGTGCGGTTTCGACAACGGCGCGGCGATCGGAAACGGCGTCCATGGCGAGACCGGCACCGAACTTGTCTTTGCGCTCTTCCTCCGCCGCTTGGGCTTCTTGCTGCGGGCGAATGGAGCGTACAGCCGGGCTCGACGCTACAGGCCGCGGCGGAGCATCGACTTCGAAATCCACAAGCATCGCGTACAGCTCTGGCGCTGCCGTGCCGCTGCCCGGCCGCGTCGTCGAGAGCGCCAAAGTCACGTCCGTCCAATCCTCGCCGCTGCGCTGCTGGATGCTGGCGCGGCGCACGAGCGTCAGACGCGGCGCATCGTTGCGGGCGCCGGTGTTGAGGCGTGCATCGTAGAGAGGGATCCAGGAGGCGCTGGCGACCTGGTAGCGGACCGAAAGCTCGGCATCCAACGCGGCACCGGCAGTGACGAACACCTTGACCTCCGTGCGCTCCTCCTGCACCGGAGCGATCGCCACCAGTTTCTTTTCCAGGTCGGCAATCTGGCGATCGATGTCGCGCAGCTTGACGGACGTCTCGAGGACCGCCTTCTGCGCCTCCAGCGTGCGCTCGCCGATGATGGTGTAAAGCTGAGTCCAATCCGGAAGTTGCACCGTTCCCTGCGTCCCGCCTGTGGGCAGGCGCGACGGCAGGTCGATCAGCTTGGAAATGAAGAGCTTCTGCGTCTCGGCAGCTTGGGACGCAGCCTGCGCGACAGCGCGGGCATCCTTCAATTTCTCGATCTCGAGCTCCAGCGTGCGCCGCTCGCTGGCAGCCGCCACGGGGTCGGTCCGTGGCACGGCAAGGCGGCGCGTATCGACCGAGCCGATCTCGAGACGTCCCGACGATTTGCCTTCGACGCGGATGGAGCCCGGTACCGCCTGCGCGGGCAGATCCGTGAGCAGAACGACGTGATCGCCCTGAGCGATGCGCACGCGCGTCACGCGCGTGACCTCGGCACCGGCCGGAAAAACCGTGACACCTGATATGGCCGAGGTGCCTTTCACCTCGGCAGCCATGACCGGACCGGCCAGGATGACGAACGCCGCCGCAACAAGCGCGCTACGCATGCCTATCTCCCACACGAAATCACCCGCGGCGGAAACCATCAGACGACTTCGTCGCGCAATTATGACGGAACGTGCAGGGAGGCACCCGGTGTGAAGTCTATCGCTTTTTGCGCGCGCGGAAGTCGAACATGCCGGGCAGGGACAGGTAATCGGTACCGACTGGGAAAATCTGGTGCTTCTGGATTTTCTGCGTGCCGGTAGTGGGGAGGCTCGCCGTGAAGTAGATCCAGCCCGGCGCCTTGAAGTAGGCGAGCTGGGCGAAGCAGTGCTCGAAGAGCGTGTCGGCCGTCGATGGCGTACTGGCCGAGGCGTCGTGCAGCACAATGCAGGCCAGCACTTCTTCTTCACGCACGGGATCAGGCGCGGCGAGCACGGCCACCTGCTTGACGGCCGGGTGAGCCTGGAGAAGTGCCTCGATCTCGGCGGCGGCGATGTTCTCGCCGGCGCGACGGATGATGTTCTTCTTGCGGTCGATGAAATGCAGCATGCCGCCGGGGCCGCGCCAGACGGTGTCGCCGGTGTGGAACCAGCCGTTGCGCCAGGCGGTGGCGGTCGCGTCCTCGTCGTCGAGATAGCCGGAGAAGAAGTGGCGGCGGGGCGTGGCTTCGGAATGGCGGATTACCATCTCGCCGGGTTCGCCATCGGGGACATCGCGGTCCCGGGCATCGACGACGCGGACTTCCACGCCCGAAACGGCGCGGCCGAAGGCGCGCGTGCCGACCTGCCGCGGCGGATGGTTGTCGGCGAGGACGCGCACCATCTCGGTCATGCCCCAGACCTCGACCATGGGGAAGCCGAAGCGCTCCTCGAATTTCGCGTGCAGTTGCGGCTCGATGCCGGCGCCGAGGCCGAAGCGGACGCCGTGCTGACGATCATGGGGCGCGGGCGGCTGTCCGAGAAGAAGCGGTGCCACGACGCCGAGATAGTGGATCACGGTGGCGCGCGTCTGAGCCACCTCCTGCCACCACCGCTGCGGCGAGAAGCGATCGGGCTGAATCTGGCAATTGCCGGACAGCATCAGGCCGTAAAACGACAGGATGCCCGAGTTGACGTGATAGAGGGGTAGAGGGTTGTAGACGCGATCACCGTCGCGCAGAGACAGCATGCCGCTCATGGTGGCGTACCAGACACCGCACGCGAGTTCGTAGGCCTGCGACAGCACGCAGCCTTTCGGGCGGCCCGTCGTGCCGGAGGTGTAGAGGATGCTGGCTTCGCTGGCGGCGGTGACAGGGCGCGGATCGGCGGGACGCGCGGGTTCCGGCAGATCGGTTCCGAAGGTTTCTACGACACAGAGAGGCATGGATCGGTCGCTCTCGGCGAGGCCCGCTGCCAGATGTTCTTGGCGATCCGCGACGGCCAGCGCCATATCGGCCTTCGAATGCGCCAGCAGATAGGCGATCTCGGACGCCCGGTAGTCGGGGTTAATGGGCACGCATGAGGCGCCGATCGCATTGAGCGCGAGCTTGTGCAGGAAGTGCTCGGGGCGGTTTTCCAGCAGCATGGCCACCCGATGCCCGAGCCCATAGCCCGCGTTCCGGTACAGGTTGGCCAGCCGCTCCACTTCGCGCCCGGCCTGCGCATAGGTCAGGGCATAGCCGCGGGGGTGGTAGCTGCGCTGTGCATTGACGGGGACCACCAGGAGCTCACGGGACGCATAGGCCGCAGCCGCCCGGAAGAAGGCATCGCCAATGATGGTGCCATCTTCGATCCCGATCATGGGGCAGTCCGTCCGCTCTGCGACCAAAGTCGAAATTCCATCTCCTCCCGCGATCAAGCGGATGTTCATTTTCGCGCGCTTCCACCGGCCTGCCCAATCATCGGTCTGGCATCGGGCGCGGGATTGCGCTTTACTTGATTCTGGCGCCGTCAAGTTTCTCTATGACGAGACGCTTCGGCGAACGACATGACGCCAAGAAAAAGAGCGGCCACAAGCGCCGCCTTACCCTAACCGGAGGAAAATTAATGGCCAAAAAGAAATTATCGCGCCGCCAGTTTGTCGCCTCGTCGGCGGCGGCGTCGACAGCCCTGATCGCTGCCCCCTACGTGCGGGGCGCCTATGCGGCGGGCAAGCTCTCGATCGGTTTCTGGGATCACTGGGTGCCCGGCGCCAACAAGGCGACGGAAACGCTCGTCAAGGAATGGGCGGAGAAAGAGAAGGTCGAAGTCTCGATGGACTTCATTCCGTCGCAGGGCAACAAGCTGCTGCTGACGATCGCCGCCGAAGCGCAGGCCAAATCGGGCCACGACATCATGGCCATGTCGACGTGGCTGCCGGCCGAGCATGCCCGCAACCTGGAGCCGGTCGACGACGTGATGGCCGATCTGATCAAGCAGAACGGCAACGTCAACGGTACGGTCGAATATCTGGGCAAGGTCGACGGCAAATGGGTCGGCGTGCCCGCGACAGTCGGCAGCCAGATCAAAGGCCCCTGCTCGCGCATTGATCTCCTGAAGCAGCACGCCGGCATCGACATCCAGGCGATGTATCCGGTCGGCAGCGCGCCGAAGGCCGACGACTGGACGCTCGACGCCTACCTCAAGGCGGCCGAAGCCTGCCACAAGGCGGGATTTCCATTCGGTATCGGTCTAGGCACGACGTCGGACAATGTCGATACGGCCGGCGCCATCTTCCATTCGTTCGGCGCGGTGCTGGTCGACAAGGACCAGAAGATCATCGTGAAGTCCGATCCCGTCCGCCAGGCACTGGACTATTACAAGCGACTGATGGCGTTCCTGCCGCCGGACGTTCCGGCATGGGATGACGCCTCCAACAACAAGTGGCTGGTCTCGGGACGCGGCGCCTCGATCATGAATCCGCCGAGCGCGTGGGCCGTGGCCAAGCGCGACGCCCCGCAGGTGGCCGAGCAGTGCTGGACGCACGGCATGCCTTCAGGCCCGAAGGGTCGGTTCGCGCCGTTCCTCCCGTACTTCTGGACGACGTGGAACTTCTCCAAGAACAAGTCGGCGGCCAAGAGCCTTCTCAGACACCTTTCGACCCGCGATGCGGCCGAGAAGATGGTCGTCGCCAGCGGCGGCTACGATCTGCCGTCATTCGACAAGCTTACCGACTTCAAGACCTGGGCCGAGGAAGGTCCGCCCAAGGGCACCCTCTATCACTATCCCAACCCGCACAATCATCAGATCCTGTCGGTGGCCGCGGCGCCCACGCCGCACAAGATCGCCGTGCAGATCTATGTGCAGGCGCTGCCGACCAAAATGATCGTGAAGCACTTCCAGGGCGAGCCGATGGAAAAGACGCTCGCCTGGGCCGAGAGCGAACTCGAAGGCTTCATGCGCAGCTAAGGCTACATGGCCGTCTCCCGATGCCCCAGCGGCATCGGGAGACCACACTCTCCTCGATATCCTTGCGACCCAAATCCGTCCAAAAAAGCAAAGACGAGGCATCCCATGGTCGACGCAACGATTTCCGCACCCGCTAGCCGACAGATGGCCCGGCCGCAGTCCAGCCTGCGCAAGACGATGCAGCGAAAGTCGACCATCGCGTTTCTGATGGCGCTGCCGCTGATCCTGATGATCGTGATCCTGGTGCTTTATCCGGCGATCTTTTCGATCCACCTGGCGATGCTCAACAAGTCGATGGAGCGTTTTGTAGGCTGGAACAACTTCACGTTCCTGTTCGGCCGCCAGACGTTCTGGATGGTGGTCCAGCAATCCTGCGTCTTCGCCATCACGGCCGTGCTCTTCAAAGCCATCATCGGCTTCATCGTTGCGCACTTCGTGCACAACATTCCGTCCAAGGGTCAGCGCAAATGGCGCGGGATGCTGCTGGTGCCGTGGGTGATCCCGCCGGCCATGAGCTGCCTCGCCTGGCTGTGGCTGTTCGATCCATCCTACAGCGCCTTCAACTGGGTGCTGGCGCTGTTCGGCGTCGGACCGATCCCCTGGACGGGCGATGCCAACTGGGCACGCTTCTCCGTCATCCTGGTCAACATCTGGATCGGCGCGCCGTTCTTCATGATCATGTACCTGGCGGCGCTGAAGTCGGTGCCCGACCAGCTCTATGAGGCGGCCAAGATCGACGGCGCCTCGTGGTGGCAGGTTATCTGGTTCATCACGCTGCCGATGATGCGTAACATCATTGCCATCACGGCACTGTTCTCGCTGATCGTCACGTTCGCCAACTTCGATATCGTGCGCGTCCTGACGGCAGGCGGACCCATCGACATGACGCACGTGTTCGCCACCTGGTCGTTCCGGGTCGGCATCGAAGGCGGCGACCTGCCGCTCGGCGCCACCGTGTCATTGTTCATGGTGCCAATCCTGAGCGTGGCTGCGATCTTCATCCTGCGCGACATCACCAAGCGGGGGAGTGAAGTGTAATGGCCAACGTCTCCGCAATCGCGACAGACCTGCCCGTCGCAAGACCCAAGTACGGGAGCATGAACCGCGACCGCATCTGGGCGCTGCGATGGTCGTATTTCTTTCTCGTGCTGTTCGCCATCTTCTTCCTGCTGCCGCCGATCTACATGCTGATCACGTCGCTCAAGACGAGCGCGGAAATCTCGGCGGCAACGAACCCGTGGTGGGTCTTCAATCCGACGCTCGACAACTACAAGGAGCTGCTGACCTCGAACTCCTATCTCACCTACTTCCGCAACTCGGCCATCGTCTCGGTCGTGGTCGTCTCAATCACGATGCTGATCTCTGTGCCGGCAGCATTCGCGCTGGCGCGCATGAAGTTCTGGGGCTCCGCGACATTGGCGACGGGCGTGTTCCTGACCTACCTGATTCCCGAGACGCTGCTGTTCATTCCGCTCTTCAAGATGTTCGCCATCTTCAACGAATGGACCGGCATCGCTCTCATCAATCGCTGGTGGGTGCTGCTGATCTTGTACCCGACGCTGACGGTGCCGTTCTGCACCTGGATCATGATCGGCTACTTCGCCTCGATCCCGAAGGAACTGGACGAAGCGGCACTGATCGACGGCGCCACGTGGATGCAGACGCTGACCAAGATCTTCATACCGGTGGCTTTGCCGGGACTGATTGCGGCGACGATCTTCGCCTTCACCGTGTCGTGGGCGCAGTTTCTGTATCCGCTGGCCTTCACGACGTCGGCGGATCAGCTCGTACTGCCGGTCGGCATCATCACGTCGCTGATCAAGGGTGACGTCTTCAACTGGGGTCAGATCATGACGGGCGCGCTGCTGGGCGCCGCGCCGCCGCTCATCATCTATGCCTTCCTCATGGACTATTACATCGCCGGACTGACGGCGGGCGCAACGAAAGGCTGAGTGCACCATGGCCGAAGTCACGCTGAGCAAAATAGTGAAGAAGTACGATGAGGTGGAAGCCGTGCGCGGCATTGACCTCGATATCTCCGATCACGAGTTCGTCGTCCTCGTCGGCCCTTCCGGCTGCGGAAAGTCGACGACGCTCAGGATGATCGCGGGACTCGAGGACATCACGGGCGGCGAGATCCTGATCGGCGGTGATATTGTCAACGACGTGCCGCCCAAGGACCGGGACATCGCCATGGTGTTCCAGAACTACGCGCTCTATCCACATATGACAGTGGCCGAGAACATGTCGTTCGGGCTTCGTCTCAAGCGCTTTCCCAAGGCCGAGATCAAAAAGCGGGTGGACGAGGCCGCACGCATCCTGGACATCACCGAGTTGCTCGAGCGCAAGCCGAAGGCGCTGTCTGGCGGCCAGCGGCAACGCGTTGCCATGGGCCGGGCCATCGTGCGCAACCCCAAGGTATTCCTGTTCGATGAGCCGCTGTCGAACCTCGATGCAAAGCTGCGCGTCCAGATGCGCACCGAGATCAAGAAGGTGCATCAGAAAGTGCGCACGACCACGGTGTATGTGACGCACGACCAGGTCGAGGCGATGACGCTGGCAGACCGCGTCGTAGTAATGAACCATGGGCTCATCGAGCAGGTGGGGCCGCCCAACGAACTGTATCACTCGCCGAGAACGCGGTTCGTGGCGGGCTTCATAGGCTCGCCGGCGATGAACTTTATCCCGGCCCGCATCGAGCAGAACGGCAGCGGGCTCGCGATCAAGCTGAACGATAAGCTGGCTTTCCCGGTGCCGGAGGCGCGCAAGACGCGCTACGAGAAGTACGCGGGCAAGAACGACATGCTGCTCGGGTTGAGGCCGGAGCACATCACCGAGGCGCACGGACACATGGAGCCGGGCAAGATACCGTTCGACGCCAACCTTGAGGTCACCGAGCCCATGGGCATGGAGACCCTGGTGTACTTCCCGCTCAACGGCACGCAGATCTGCGGACGGGTCAATCCGAAGGCGGGCGCGCAGGACGGCGCGCCCATGCAGCTCGCGGCCGACCTCAACAACATGCATCTCATCGATGCGGCGAGCGGCCGCGTGCTCTAAAGGCTGACCCTGCCTTGGCTCAACGATAGCGCTGCCCGAGGAATGGTGGCATCGTCGGCGGCGAACGCCGATCGTCAACAGGAGACCCTAGCAATCATGATTCACGTCCTCGCCATGATCACCGCCAAGCCAGGCAAGCGCGACGCCATTCTGGAGGCCTTCCGCGCCAACATGCCGGCCGTGCACGCCGAGAAGGGCTGCATCGAGTACGGCCCCGCCGTCGATGCGGAGGGTGCAGGCGCCATCCAGACAAAGCTCGGTCCCGACACGTTCGTCGTCATCGAAAAGTGGGCGACGATGGACGATCTCAAAGCCCACGGGGCCGCACCGCACATGGCCGCCTACGCCGCCAAGGTGAAGGATCTGCTCGCCGGCCGCGTGATCCACGTGCTGCAGTAGGGGCGACACACCCACGAGACAAGAAGGCGCCGGGCATTGTCCCGGCGCTTTGCGTTTTGAGCCGCCACTGGTCTCGGCGTGCACCACAAGCACAGTGTCATCCTCGGACTTGTTCCGAGGATCCAACCCACCGCAAGCTCGGCGCGCAGTGGGTGCGGTGAACTTGCCCTTCCACATCCTGCTTCCGAACTCGAGGGGCCATGGGTCCTCGCGACAAGCGCGAGGATGACACCGAGAGTGGCGTGAAGCAGTGCGCCGCGCACCTTTCAACCAATGCGCGTCGCGCTCAAAGCATAATTTTGCACGACGTTAGTATGGTATTGGCGGAGTGAAAAAAGAAAAAAACGCCGGGGAAATCCCCGGCGCTTCGTCATCTCAAAGACTGGGCCCTTGCTCAGTTCGGCTTGGGCGGGAAGTAGTGGTCGGCTTGGGTCGTGTAGGGCGGGAACATGAAGCGCTTTGCCGGTACGACTTTCGACGCGTAGGCCTTCTGCGATTCATAGACCTTCTTGAAGAACGGGCTCTTTTCCGCCTCTTCAGCCGCGACCTTGTCCCACACCCTCAGGAACTCCTCGTTGATCTCCTTAGGCGTGGTCATGATCTTGACGCCGTGCTTGGTCGTCATCTCCTGAATGGCTTCGGCATTCTGCTTCTGGAACATCGCGCCCCAGCGCAGAAGCGTGTCGTTGCCCGCGGCCCGCATGATCTCGCGCTGCGGTGCGGTCAGGCTCTCCCACACATCCTTGTTGACGATCATCTCGCCGACGGATGCCGACTCGTGCATGCCCGGCGTGTAGTGGTTCTTCCAGATCAGATGCAGACCGAGGGCGAAGTCCTCGATGCCGCCGACCCATTCCGCGCAGTCGATGGCGCCGCGCTCGGCCGCCGGCGCGATTTCACCGCCCGGCATGTTGACGACGGCCATGCCCATTCTGGCGTAGAGTTCGGCTGTAATGCCGGTCTGGCGGCACTTCATGCCCTTGAAGTCGGCGAGGCCGGTGATGGGCTTGCGGAACCAGCCCAGCGCCTGTGGGCTCGGCGCGTGCAGCGGGAAGACGATCAGGTTGAGCTTCAGCTCCTTCTGATAGAATTCCCAGTACAGGTCGAGACCCCCGCCCTCGTAGAGCCAGCCGATGAAATCCATCTGGTCCATGCCGACGATGCCGGCAGGCGTGTTGGAAAACAGCGTGGCGGCCTTGCTCTTGCCCGTCCAGTAGTAGGCGATGGTGTGCGTGCCATCGATGACCTTCTTGTGCGTGGCGTCGAGCACCTCGAAGGCAGGTACGACCGTGCCGGCCGGAGAGGTCGTGATCTTGAGCTCCCCACCGGTCATCTTGTCCACCCGGTCGGCGAACATCTTGAAGGCTTCCTGCGCCGTCGAGTTGGCGGGCCAGCTCGACTGCATGTTGAGCGTGCGCGTTTGGGCCTCGGCCGGAGCGGCGAGCCCAAGGGTGGCGGCAACGGCGCTCGCGACAAGCGCGCCGGACCAAAACCGTTTCCTCGAACTCTTCGCAGGCGCGAAGGCGGACCCCATCTTCATGTGTTACCTCCCTGACTAAACAGCCTCCAGCCGCGGTTGGAATGAACCCTCACCGGCCAGAGCAGGCCACCAGTTTAGCGCAAATGCGCGTGTTGCAAGCAATTACATGCTGGGTAGACGGATTATCGGTGCGTTTCTTTCAGGCTTTGCCAGGCCTGTTTGGGCGTCACCGGCCGCGATGGCGGCGGCCTATCATGCCTTGCCGCGCGACTGCTTAACGGTTCGCAGATCGAAGGCGGAGGGATGCTGGCGCGGATCGGCATCGCCGAAGATCGCGGACTTGCGCAGTTTCTGGCTGTAGGTGGTCGGGAGGTCGGGCAGGAAGATCACCCAGCCCGGCACCTTGAAATAAGCGAGCCGTTCCAGAGCGAGCCGCACGAGGCGGTCGGCGGTGGCGGCGTTTGCCGTCGTGCCGTCCTTCAGAACGATGCAGGCGCAAACCTCCTCGTCGCGGAGCTCGTCGGGAATGGGGATGACGGCAACCTGGTCGATGGTTGCATCGGTACGCAGGACAACCTCAATCTCTGCGGCGGAGATGTTCTGGCCGCTGCGGCGGATCATGTGCTTCTTGCGGTCGACAAAAACCAGGCCGGCGGGCGTTTCGACGAGAAGGTCGCCGGTGCGGAACCAGCCATCCTTCCAGCACTCCTCGGTGGTGGCGGGATCGCGGAAATATTCCTTGAGCAGGCCACGGCGCGGATCGGGTCCGATGCGACGCACTTGAACTTCGCCGGGCGTACCGGCTGGAACGGGCTGGTCATCGTCATCGACGAGCCGGTACTCCATGCCGGGCATGGTGCGGCCGACGGCGCGTGTCTTGCCGTCGCGCGCGGTCTCGACGTCGAAGCAGCAGACGCCGATCTCCGACATGCCATAGATCTCGATCAGCGTGACGCCGAAGCGCTCCTCGAAGGCGATACGCTGGACGGGATCGACGCCGGCGCCTATGCCGAAGCGTACGCGGTGCCGACGATCAATGGGCTCGGGGGGCCGCGCCAGCAGCACCGGCGGAATGATGCCGAGGTAGTGGACCATGGTGGATTCGGTGGCAATCAGATCCTGCCACCAGCTCGAGGGATGGAAGCGGTCGGCAAAGATCATGCAGTTGCTGGACAGGATCATCGCCGGGTTCGAGATGGCGAGGCCGTTGGCGTAGAATAGCGGCAACGGATTGTAGAGCCGCTCCTCTTCCGGGACGATCTTCAATATACCGCCGGCACCGAGATAGCGCTCGGCGGCGAAGAAGAAATACTCGTTGGAGATGATGCAGCCCTTGGGCATGCCGGTGGTGCCGGACGTGTACATGAGCACGCTTTCCGACTCACGGCCGGGCGGCGAGCTGCGCGACGCGCGCGTTGCGCGCGGCAACGTTTCGGCAAAGTGCGCCTGATCGACGATGGGGATGGCGCGGCCGAGGGCCGTCACGCCAGACCGGATGTTGGCGATGTGCTCGGAGAGCGCGACGATAAGATCGACCTCGGAATGTCCGAGGATGTAGGCCAGATCATCGCTGCGGAATTCGGGGTTGAGCGGCACGGCCCAGCAGCCCAGCGCATTGAGCGCCAGGAAG
>CADEFX010000069.1 GCA_902826715.1 uncultured Hyphomicrobiales bacterium
CCGACACCCAAAGCTGGACGCTGGTCGACCTTGACGAGCGCCTTCTGGCAGCCGCCCGGCAAGCGCTGATGGGCTGGGCCGATACTTCCAAGGCGGACGGTGAGCGGCTAGTTCTCGTCAAAGGCAGCCGTCAGATCGCGGTGCATTTTCGCCAGGCGGACCTCAACGCCGGCCTTGATGCGGCGCTTGGCGGCAGGCCCGATCTCGTAACGGCTTCGGCCTTGTTCGATCTGTGCTCACCCACCTTCATCAAGGCCTTCGCGCGGGAGGTTGCGCAACGCCGGGCCGTCTTCTACACGGTACTGACTTACAACGGTATCCAGCGCTGGACTCCGCGCCAGCCCAGCGACAGCGCCATGATTGCAGCTTTTCACGCGCATCAGATGACCGAAAAGGGCTTCGGACCGTCAGCCGGACCGATGGCTCCTGCCCATCTGGCCGATGCGTTTCGCGTATCGGGCTACAACGTGCTCGAGGGCGACAGTCCGTGGCTGCTCGGGGCGCGGGATCAAGCCCTTGTTGCCGAACTGGCGTCGGGATTTGCCGGTGCCGTGCGCGACACCGGCGCCGTCGATGCCAAGGCGATCGATGCCTGGGCCAAGGTCGTGCATACCGGCGCTGAGGTCGGCCACACCGATACGCTGGCGTTCCCTTCCTAGGGGTTCAAGACCGCCGCAGGCTCGGCAGCATGCGCGTCACGACATTGTCCTTGCGGATCACGTAGTGATACAGCGCTGCGCCGATATGCATGGCCACGAAGGCAACAAGCAGAAAGGCGAGCCAGAAGTGGATCATGAAGGTCCGGCTGGCCGCGTCTTGATCGGCGGCGACGATTCCGGGCAGTGGGATGCCGAAGATGCTCAGAGCCGGATATTGCGAGATGCCGATGTAGCCGGCGATCGGAGTTGCCAGCAGCAGCAGGTACAGTCCCCAGTGGTTGAAATGACTGGCAGCCTTGTGCCACCACGCGAGCGTTGGCTCGTCCGCCGGCGCGCCGTGCAAGAGCCGATAGGCAAGTCGCGCGAGCACAACGAGAAAGATGATGATGCCGATGAGCTTGTGGCTGCTGTAGAGGTTGTTCGTGATGTCGTCGAAGATACCCAGCACATTTCCGCGGTAGGCCATGTACAGCCCGAGCGGGATCTGGACGAGGATCAGCGCCACCGTCCACCAGTGGAAGCGGCGTGCCGGCTGGCTGTAGATTTCGACCTGCGTGTCAGAAATCGGCGTGCGCTCCATGGGTCAGCCCCTAAACTTGCTGTCTCAGATTGCAATCAAATAGCACATCGCCGTCAGCCAGCACATGCACATGGGTGGCGGGCCGCAGCGCTTGAGCGAGCGTGTCGATGGGCTTCAGCGAGAGTCCGGGTTTGCCCGATCCCAAAATGACCGGCGCCACAAGGACGTGCAGGCGATCGACGGCACGCGCATCCAGGAAGCTCGACACGGTGTTGGCGCCTCCCTCGATCAGGATGGACTTCAGTCCGAGATCCCAGAGCGCGGAAACGATCGACGCTGGGTGGAGGCGGCCGCCTTCGCGCGGCAGCACGATCAACTCGATATCGCCGGCAAAACTGCCTTTCTGCGCTGTCACGATGATGCGCCGACCGCCATTCGCAGCCAGGCAATGCGAGGTTTGCGGTGCGCGACCCGAAGGATCGATAACGACGCGGGCGGGATCGCGGCCGGCAACGCGGCGCACGTTGAGCCGCGGATTGTCGGCGATGACCGTGCCCACTCCTACGACGACGGCGTCGACGGCGGCCCGCAGACGATGCACGTGATCGAGGGCGCCGTCCCGGTTGATCCACTTGCTTTCGCCCGTTGCTGTTGCGATGCGCCCGTCGAGCGATTGCCCGAGCTGCGCCACGACGAATGGCCGGTCGCGTGGCGCCTGCAATACGCGCTCGATTGCGGCGGCGCTCTGGGCACAGGTCACGGATGCAGGCGACGGCATGATGTTCAGAGTGGTCCTTGGTCCAGTGCAGGATGCGGCGCGGAGATGAAAGACAGTCGGCCCCCGGGCGAAGTCAAGTGTTATACAAGACCGAAGACCGGTTGATGACCGCAGGTGAGGAAAAATCGCCGCGATGAAGGCGCCATCACGTCAATTCCGCTGGGCCGATAAGCTTGTGTTGGAGCCGGCCGGGCCAGCTCAGGGCTGGGCGCTGCTGCCTGTATCGCTTGTCTTCGCCCTCTGCTTTTGCGCGATGACGGCGCCGTGGCTGTCGGGCCGGTATACTGTTCCTTGGGATGCCAAGGCGCATTTCCAGCCGCAAATCCAATTTCTTGCCGATTGCATCGCGCGGGGCGAGTGGCCCTTCTGGAACCCGTATGTGTTCTCGGGCCAGCCGCAGATCGCCGATCCGCAATCGATGATTTTTTCGCTGCCGTTTCTACTGCTGGCGCTTGTCAATCGCAGTCCGAGCTTGTGGGCGGTCGACGCCACGCTGTTGCTATCGATGTTCGCCGGTGGCGTTGCCTTGATGGCCTGGATGAGGGATCGAGGCTGGCATTGGGCCGGCGCGCTGCTGGCGGCCATTGTGTTCAGCTTCGGTGCAGCCATGGCCTGGCGCATCCAGCATATCGGCCAGGTCTTGAGCCTTGTGTTTCTGCCCGTCACGCTTTTCTGTCTTGATCGCGCGCTGGAGCGGGGGTCGCTGCGATACGGGTTGGCGGCGGGCCTGGCCGCGGGGTGTATCGTGCTCGGCCGCGATCAGGTGGCGCTGCTGTGCGTCTATCTGCTCGTCGCCTATGTGCTCTGGCGGCTGTTTGCCGATTTGGCTGACGGTGCGGGTCTGTTCCGGCGCCTGCTATCGCTCGTCGTCGCAGGTCTGACGGGCTTCGCCCTTGTCATAGTTCCGGTGCTGTTCACGATCCTGCTGGCCGCTGGCTCAAACCGACCCGAGATCGACTACATCGGTGCAGGCCGGGGATCGTTGCATCCGGCACTGCTGCTGACCTTCCTCGTGCCCGACGCGTTCGGCGCTTCGGGCGATATGAAGGACTATTGGGGACCTCCGAGTTTTGCGTGGAACGACACAGGGCTCTTCATCGCCCAGAACGTCGGGCAGCTCTACCTCGGCGCCATTCCGCTTCTGCTGATGGTGGCAGCATTGTTCGGCGGCCGGCTCTGGGATCGCCAGATCCGCTTCTTCGCCATCGCATTTGCCGTCATGCTCATCTATGCGCTGGGCTGGTACACGCCGATGTTCCGGCTCATGTATGCCGTCTTGCCCGGCGTCAACCTGTATCGCCGCCCTGCCGATGCGGTGTTTCTCGTCGGGGCACTCGGAGCCATTCTGACAGGCTATGTCACGCACGTCCTCTTCACGCAGCCGTGGATGCAAGGGTCGCGGCAGCAACGCGTCGGCATCAGCTCGGTCTTGCTGGTAGGCCTTTTCGTGGCGCTACTTGCCGGATTGGCAATCGGTCGGGTGCCCAGGCTTTGGTGGCCGCTCGGCGTTGCGGCGCTTTGCTTCGGCAGCGGAATGCTGGCGCTGGTGTGGGCGCAGCGGCAGCTCGCCATCGATGCCCGCACCGTTGTGCTCGTCCTGGCAGGTTTGGTCACCGCGGATCTGGCCTGGAATAATGGACCCAGCACGTCGTCGGCTTTGCGGCCAAGGCACTACGACGTGCTGCAGCCCAAGACCCGCGACGACACGATCGCATACCTCAAGTCACACGTGGTCGCCGATGCGACACGCCGCGACCGCATAGAGCTGGCGGGCCTCGGCTTTCATTGGCCGAACGCGAGCATGACGCACCGCCTTGAAAATACCCTGGGCTACAACCCGGTGCGCCTGGGTCTCTACAGTCGTGCCACAGGCGCGGAGGATCACGTCGGCCTTCCCGACCAGCGCAAGTTCTCGCCACTCATGCCGTCCTACAGGTCGCGGCTGGCCAACATGCTGGGCCTTCGCTTCATCGCAACAGGCGTGCCGATTGAACAGATCGACAAGCGGCTGCAACCCAACGATCTGCCGCTCGTGGCCCGCACCAACCACGGCTACATCTATGAAAACACGCACACGCTGCCGCGTGTGCTCTTCGCCAGCGCGGCTAGGAAGGCTGATTTCGATGCACTCTTGACGTCAGGGGAGTGGCCCGACTTCAATCCCGAAACGACGGTACTCCTCGAAAGCCCGCCAGCAACCGAGGCGCAGCGCCGCCCGGGCAAGAGCTCGATCCGCGCTTACGGCAACACCGAAATCGTCATCGATGTCGAAAGTCCGGACGGCGGCTGGGTCGTCGTCAACGATCCCTGGCACCCGTGGTGGTTCGCGACGATAGACAGCCGGGACGTGCCGATCCTGCGTGCAAATGTACTTTTCCGGGCGGTTGCGGTACCGCCCGGAAGGCATTTCCTGACATTAAGATTTGAAGCGCTGCGTGGCACCTGGGCCGCGCTCAAGGCATCTGCTAAGTGAACGGCAGGCTCAGAGCTGATGCGCCATGCGCTCTTTCTTCGTCGACAGGTAGCGCTCGTTGTGCGCCGTGGGGCTGGAGATCACCGGCAGCCGCTCGGCCACGATGACTCCCGCCGCGCGCAAGGCGTCGACCTTGGCTGGGTTGTTGGTCAGAAGTTTGATGCGCGGGAAGCCGAGATCGAAGAGGATCTGGGCGGCGAGGTCGTAGTCGCGCGCATCGATCGGTGCACCGATCTCGACATTGGCATCGACGGTGTCGAAGCCCTGGTCCTGCAATGCATAGGCCTTGATCTTGTTCACCAGGCCGATGCCGCGCCCTTCATGATAGGGCAGGTACAAGAGCACGCCGTTCGGCACGCGCGTGATGTGGGCCATCGCCGCCTGCAGCTGCGCATAGCAATCACACCGGAGCGAATGGAAGATGTCGCCAGTCACGCAGCCGCTATGGACGCGCACCACAGGAAGCTCGGTCGTATCGTCGGTCGGCTGGTTGATTAGGGCCAAAGCCTGGCAATTGGGATCGACGCCCTGGTAGGCACGTGCATCGAGTTGCAGCTCCCGGCCTTCGAATTCGATTGGCAAGATCGTCTGGGCGGACCAATCGATATCCAACTTCACTGACTTCATTGCACTCGATCTCATCCACGCCTCCAGGCGATATGGCGCACGCATACGCTATCAGAGAGTTCCCTGCGTATGGCTATGCTTTTGTCCTAAGTCTCACTCATTGCGGCCGTGCAAGCTTCGGGGCGTTCACAACCACTCTGCTGTCGCAGTCCAGTCCACCATTAACCATGCCCCCCAGTAGGCATGTAGCAGTGTAAATAAGCCTATCGTTGCTGAACCATAGATGAATGCTTTGAGGGGCGTCTCCGGGACGCCCGAACGGTCTGCCTACCAACGCCCCCGAAACGCGCCGTAACGCATTCCCACATAGGCGAAAATCGTCGCCACCAGAGAAGCGGCGAGGAGCGCTGCGAGAGGCGGCAACGCGGGCTGCACGATCAGGATGGAAGCGAACGTACCGTAGTTGATGGCTTGGGTCGTCCATGCAACGGCGGCGTAGCGCGCAAATTCGCGGAAGGTCGGGCGTGAGCGCAGCATGAAGGTCAAGGTGCGGTGTGCGAGCCATCCTGCGAGCATGGCGCAGGAGATGCCCAACAGCCGGGCGATCAGCGGATGCAGGCCAAACAGCCTGACGCCGGTCTCCAGAATGGTGGCGTCAACGGACAGGGCGATGAGGCCGGAGGCGAGGAAGCCAGCCCAGTGATGGAGCAGCGTTGGCCGGCGCGCTGGAGACATAGCCTCGGCATCATCGTCAGCCATGCTGCCACACTTTCGGCCAGTCGACCGGCGGACCGTCCGCAGGCCGTTGGGGGTGCCACAGCTTCGCGGGCAGGTCTGGCGCTTGCGCGATTGCCGCATACTCCTCGGCGCGGCGCGCAACGATCGGGTCCAGGCGTGACAGCTCCGGATCGACATGACCAGGATGGCACATGACCAAATGCTGTCTCCCGCCCGCGGAAAATGCCGCTTTCAGTTCGTCGCCGTAAGGCTGCCCCTCCTTGAAAGGCGAGGTGCCGGCGAAGCTGTCGTTGACGGCAAATCCCAAGGTGCGCGCGCCGGCGCCAAATCCTGAGGACAACAGATTGATGACAATCGACTTTCCCACGGCCAAGCCTCGACTGCGAATGGCCGCAAGACTATCGGCGGGATCACGTACCAGCGGGCCGCCGGACGGAAAGCGCCGCTTCAGGGCCTCGAGCACGCCGTTGCGTACGCCAGGTAGCGCGTGCACGTGCTGATGCCCATCGATGTGATCGGGGGGAAAGCCCGTGTGTTCTTCGAAGCGATCAAGCTGCCGCGTCACCTCGGCCGCGATTTCCTTCTGGTCGATGCGGCCGGTAAGCGTGCGGGCGAGGATTTGTTTCAGGCGTGGAAAGCGCCCCTCGGGAGCCAGCGACGGCATCGGCCCGAGAGGTATACCAAGCGTCAGATCGATATGGAGACCGACGGCGATGCAGTCGCGCGCACGGGCGATAGACTTGGCGTCCTCAAGCCATCGGTCGAGCGTAACCAGGGCGCTCGTCGCCGACAGCCTGCGTGACCAGGCAAGTTCCAATATTCCACGCGATACACCGGCCGTCATCGCATAGTCATCGGCGCAGAGAATAACCGGCGTGGTGGTCATGAGCCTAAGCGTCACGCGCTACGCGCGCCTCTCTCTGGCGCACGTGCCGTTTTCTGCGGATCTGAGGGACCGGCGCCGATGGTTTCGGAGACAATGAACAGCGGGCGTCCCTTGACCTCCTCGTAGACGCGGCCGAGATATTCTCCAATGACTCCGAGCGAAATGAGCTGCACGCCCGCGAGAAACATGACTGAGATTACGAGTGTCGGAAAGCCGGGCACATCGACACCGTAGACCAGGGTCTTGGTCAGGAAGATGGCCGTGTAGACGAACGCCGATGCGCCGACGAGAAGCCCAATATACGACCAGATCCGCAGTGGAAGCGTCGTGAAAGACGCAAGTCCGTCGAGCGCGAAGCGCAAAAGCTGCCGCGGCCGCCATCGAGACTGTCCGTCGGAACGTGCCTCCACCTCGTAGGGAATGCCTATGGAGTGGAAACCCATCCAGGCATAGAGGCCCTTGTTGAATCGCGCCCGCTCGCCCATGCGGTTGAAGACATCGACAGCCTTGCGATCGAGCAGCCGGAAATCGCCGGCGCCGTCCGGCAGCTCCGTTCCGGTGGCAAGGCGGAAGATGCGATAAAAAACCCGCGCCGACCATCGGTGCAAGGCGGCGTCCGTGTCCCGGCTCCGGCGCTGCGCGTAGACGATCTTGTATCCTTGATCCCATTTCTCGACGAAGCCGGAAATGAGCTCGGGGGGATGCTGAAGGTCGCCATCCATGACGATCACGCCGTCGCCCGTCGCGAAGCGCATGCCGGCCGCTACGGCGATCTCTTTGCCGAAGTTGCGGCTCAGCGAAACGGCTCTGTAGCGCGTATCGCGCGCGTAAAGCTGGCGCAAGGCCTCCAACGTGCCGTCGGTGGAGCCGTCGTCGACGAAAACCACCTCCCATGTCCGGCCCAGACTATCCAGCACGCCGCGCAGCCTCTGTTCGAGCGCGGGCAGTCCGCGCGTCTCATTGAGAATGGGAATCACCACGCTCAGCGAGCGCTTGCGTGCATCGGCCGCTAAGGCGTCATTACGCGGGCTCTCGGTGTGGGTCTGCAACACTCTCAGGCCTCCGTGTCTCGAAGCCCCCTGCTCTAGAACGCCACTGCTTCGCATGGAAGCCCTTCCGGCATCCGCGCATAGCGCCGCCCTCCGCGACGCGTGAATTCCAATATACGCGTGAAGGGGATACACAATCTTAGATTGCATAAGAAAATCATTGCATCTATAAGTATATCCGTCAGATAAAACAGTTGATATGCGTATAGTGAAGACTTGGCGTCCTGCGGAAGCTATCTAATGTCTGCCGCATGACGGTCCAGTCGCCTATCGCTCGCCAGCAGTTTGCACGGAGATTGCGCGAATTTCGGGTTGCGCGAGGGTTCAAGACTGCGCGGAGTCTCGCGCAGGCGTTGGACATCGACGAAAACCGATACACGCGCTACGAGCGCGCTGAAGTCGAGCCTGATATCAAGTTGATCCAGCAAATCTGTGAGACTTTGGGCCTGAGCCCGAATGATCTGCTCGGAACGCCTATCCCAAGACCAACGGCGGCGCCGCGCGCCGCCTTGAGTGTGGCAGTCTCCGGGTTTTCGGAGGCCGAGTCGGCAACGCTGAGCCCTTGGGGCGAAGAGCGCGACCGAACGGCTTGGTTGCTAGCCTGCGCCGTGGCCGATCTGAAGGCGACGGCGACTCAGCCCGCGCCTGAAGGTACCCTCCCCCTGGCAACGCTACAGCAGGCGGCACGACTGTTTGCTGATCTGCAAAGCAGACCGTACGCGGCCGTCACCGACATTCTGCTGCATCCGGCCGTCGCTGAGGCGCCCGCCGATGAGGCGCGCCGGATCGAGACATTGATCGAGGCATTGACCAACGCAACGGCGCGGTAGCGCGACTGCCCTGGCGCTACTTGGCCGCGCGCGAGAGGACGGCTCGCAGCAGGACGTTCGTCGCCGGCAGTGCCTGATCGCGCGTCATATCTTCCTTCTCGTTGTGCGAGATGCCGTCCTTGCAGGGCGTGAAGATCATGGCCGTAGGGCAGACGGAGGCCAGATTGTAAGCATCGTGTCCGGCCTCCGACTGCAGATCCAGCGTCGCGTGTCCGAGGTCCGCAGCCGCTCCGCGCAGAAGCGCAATCAGGTCGGCATCGAACTTGAGGCCGCCAAAGCCCCATCGCTCCGCGATCTCGACGGAGCAGCGGCTGCGGCTGGCGCAATGCGGCAGCGCCGCGCCGAGATCCGAGACCATGCGCTCAAGCATGGCCGGATCGGGGTGCCGCATGTCGCAGAACAGGCTCGCACGCTCGCTGATGATGCCCGGCAAATTCGGCCAGAGGTCGAGACGGGCCGCTGTCGTCTTGCCCTCGCCCGCCGAATAGCGCCAGCCGATCTCGTCGACAGCGACAGCCACATGCGACGCACCCACGAGCGCATTCTTGCGCCGCTCCATCGGCGTCGGACCAACGTGGGCCGTCTCCCCAACGATATCGATGCGCATGCCCCGAGTTGGAAATCCACCCGTGACGATGCCGACGGCGATACCGGCGGCGTCGAGCCTGGGCCCTTGTTCGATATGCAATTCGAAGTAGGCGTCGATCCGTCGATGGCCTACCGGCGCTTCGCCGCGATAGCCGATGCGTGCGAGTTCGTCGCCGAGCCGAACCCCCGCTTTGTCCGTCCGGTCCTCGGCCCAACGCACGCTTTCCTTGTCCGCAAACACCAGCGAGGAGAGCATTGGCGGATAGAAGCGCGCGCCTTCCTCGTTGGTCCAGTTCACGACCTCGATGGCTCGCCTGGTCGCTATGCCGCTGTCCTCGAGTGTCCGCAGGATCTCGAGCCCGGCCAGAACGCCGAGAATTCCATCGAAGCGGCCACCGGCGGCCTGGGTGTCGAGATGACTGCCGACGAGCACCGGCGGTAGCTCAGGCTGTTGCCCTTCGCGGCGCACGAACATGTTGCCGAGCTGGTCGACGCGGACCGCGAAGCCGGATTCACCTGCCCAGCGCGCGAGCAGATCGCGTACCTCCTTGTCCTCGTCGGTCAGGGTGAGGCGGCGGAGGCCTCCATTGGGCCCCCGGCCGATAGCAGAGGAGTCGTCGACGGTGCGCCACAAACGATCTCCGTCGACGGACAGATTGCTTGGCATGCCAGTCAAGTTCCTCATTCATTTGGTTTTGCTGCGTTGCAGCAGCCCGATGCAATCCTCGTACTTTGGTTCATTAACCTCAAGTTATCCAGAGCACCATACGCTGCCGAGGGTTTGATCTTGCGGATAGCTATTCATGTACAGCGGGGCGATTGGGGCAGCAAAGCCGAACACGCTGATGGGCGACTATGCCGTTCGTCTCGGCGAAGCGGTGCTGCGCAATCGCACGCACGAGGCCGAGCAGACCGCACGCGTCGAGGTTGAGCTGGCCAACAAGGTCAAGTCCGAGTTCGTCGCCAATATGAGCCACGAGCTGAGAACACCGCTCAATACGATCATTGGCTTTTCCAAACTGCTGGCAGAGCACGGACGCCGACAACTCACCGATCAGGACGTTGCAGACTATGCCGGGCTCATCCATGACGCAGCCGGTCATCTGCTCTCAGTGATCAACGACATTCTCGACATCTCCAAAATCCAGAGCGGCAAATACACCCTCAACGCACACGAGATCAGCTTGGAAGAGCTGCTTAACGTGTCGGTGGCGAGCTATCGGTCCGTGGCCGAAGCAGCGGGATTGAGCTTGAGCTTTCACTGCGATCCGGAGCTGCCCGCCATCCGAGGCGACGCGCAAAGGCTGAAGCAGGTTTTCATGAACTTGCTCAGCAACGCTGTTCGCTTCACGCGCGCCGGCGGCGATATCCATGTCAAAGCAGAGGCGCTTACCGATGGTGGGGCCCAGGTCCTCATACGCGACTCCGGCATCGGCATGGACGAGGAAGAGATTCAGGTCGCTTTGACGCCATTTGGCCAGGTTGACGGCAGTCATTCTCGCTGGCGCGAAGGGGCCGGGCTGGGCCTTCCGATTGCGAATGCCTTGGTCGAGTTGCATGGCGGAGAGCTGCGCATCCGCAGCGCACGCCATCAAGGCACTGAAGTGGCGATCGTTCTTCCGTCTCCACAGCTCATGGCAATGCTGCAAGGCCGGCCCATCGGGCAGGTGAGGCCGTTCCCCAATGCCTATGCATGATGCGCCAATGTCGGGAGCCCGCCAGGTGACACCCTCCGCGCTCGAGCGCCAACCCAGGCCAGACGACGGCTCAATCGGACGCATTGTGTCCGTGACCGGCTCGAAGGCAATCGTCCTGCTCGACAATGGTCAAACGCATGCCGCACGCGGTTCCTCGCCGCGCCCCGAGATGGGAACGCTGCTTGCCATCGATACGGCCAGTACTGTCACTCTCGCTATCGTGTCCGCGTTGAGCGTGCCCGTTCCGGCCCAGCGCGAAGGCGAAAATGAGATCTGGATTGCCGAGCTCGGGCTGGTCGGCGAGTTGTGGCGCGGCCGGGACGGCCGGCCGACGGCCTTCAATCGCGGCGTCAGCAGCTATCCATCGCTCGGGCATCGCGTCCGTGTCGCTTCCAAAGGCGAGTTGGAGCTGGCCTTCTGTGGTGACATGCAGCACTCAGTCCGCGTCGGATGCATCCGGCAAGACGATTCCATTCCGGCGATGATTCGGGTGGATGAGTTGCTCGGAAAGCATTTTGCTGTGCTCGGCACGACCGGCACCGGTAAATCTTGCACGACGGCGCTCATTTTGCGGGCGATTCTCGAAAAAAATCCTGCCGCCCACTTAATTCTGCTGGATCCGCACAACGAGTACGCGACGGCATTCACGGAGTGGGCGGAGGTCCTGTCACCACGCAATCTGCACTTGCCCTACTGGCTGCTCACGTTCGAGGAGTTGGCCGAAGTCGTCATTGGCAATCCATCCGAGCGCAAGAACGAGATCGAGATCCTTCAGGAGCTGATCCCTATCGCCAAGAGCCGTTACAGCGCGGGGCGCGGGCGGGAGGCTCAGGCGCTCAGGGCCCGCATGCAGGACGTCGGCCGCTACACGGTCGACACTCCGGTGCCCTATCGCCTGTCGGACCTGATCTCCCTCATCGACGACCGTATGGGCAAGCTCGAGAACAAGCGCGATCTGGCGCCTTATCGCAATCTCAAGGCGCGCGTGGAAACGCTGTCTGTCGATCCGCGCTACACCTTCATGTTCGGCTCGCTCACCGTCAACGACGACATGGCGCAGGTGCTCGGCCGCCTGTTTCGTGTTCCCGTGCAAGACAAGCCTATTACCATCCTCGAACTCACCGGACTGCCGACCGAGATCGTCAACGTCGTGGTCGCGGTGCTCTGCCGGATGACCTTCGATTTCGCCCTGTGGAGCGAAGGCAGGATTCCCGTCACGCTGGTATGCGAGGAAGCGCACCGTTACGTGCCGGCCAACCCCGCTCTCGGTTTCGAGCCTTGCAAGCGCGCGATCGCCCGGATCGCCAAGGAAGGCCGTAAGTACGGAGCTTCCCTCTGCATCGTTACGCAGCGGCCGGCGGAGATTGATCCGACAATCTTGTCGCAATGCAACACCGTGTTCGCGCTGCGCATGTCGAACGACCGTGACCAGGCCATCGTCAGCTCGGCCATTTCCGACAGCGGCTCGGGACTGCTTGAGTTCCTCTCGGCGCTTGGGCAGCGCGAAGCGATTGCCTTCGGGGATGGCGTAACGCTGCCGGTTCGCATTCGCTTCGATGATCTGCCGCAACACGCCATGCCGCGCAGCTCGACCGCACGGTTCTCGGAAATGTGGCAACGGTCGACCGGTGATGATCTGCTGCTCGAGCACATCGTCGAGAAATGGCGTCTGTCCGCCAGCGGCGGCGGTACGCAGGCGTCGCTGTTCACTGAGGCATTGGAGTCTGCCAGCTCCGCCATGGAGGCCGGACTTTCGGACGAGGCTGCCGCAGCGGCTGACGGCGACGACACGCACCACATTCAGGATCCGCTCTTGGCGCCGCGGACGCAGGTGCCGATGAACCGCACTCCGCGCCGTGAGGCGCTTCCGCCGCGACGCGATGTAGCTGCATTGCCGGCGGCTTCCAGCCCGTCACAGACCCAATCCGGAGGGGCTCTGCGATCCCTGCGCGAACGACTTTCCTCCCAGCGCCCGCCTTCACGTTGAACGGCGCCGGCGCCTCAAGCAAGCATATGACAGTCGCGGCCTGGACCTTTTCGACGGCCGCGCTACCATCGCCAATACAGTCCACATTCGACTGTGGGCTCCGATCAATCTGATTTCGAGCCCTCCAAGGGACAACGTTACGATCTGGGGCCAGTTGATGGCGAAAATTCATCCCGTAATTCTTTCGGGCGGTTCAGGGACGCGGCTGTGGCCGCTCTCGCGGGCCATGTACCCGAAGCAGTTCATCCGCTTGCTTGACGGCGAGGGGCCTACATTTCTCGGCGCCACGCTGAGGCGCCTGACGACGGAAGCGGGCTTTGCCGCTCCGACGCTCATCTCCAACAATAACCACCGCTTTCTGGTGAGGGAAGAGCTCGAGCAGGCACATCTGGCGGCGAGTGAGATCATCCTGGAGCCAGTTGCCCGCAACACGGCGGCGGCGATTGCTGTCGCCGCGCTGGCGGTCATGCAGACAGATCCCGGCGGCATTCTGGTTGTGATGCCGTCGGACCATGCGATCCAGGACGAGGAGCGCTTTGTCGAGGCGGTCCGGCTGGCGGCAAAGGCAGCTGCCTTGGACAAGCTCGTCCTTTTCGGAATCAAGCCTAACGCGCCACACACCGAGTACGGATATATCCAGCAGGGTCGAGCCATCGACGGCTTCGGCGGTCAGGCTTTTGCAGTCGCGGCCTTCGCCGAAAAGCCCGATGCCGGCACGGCGCAGCGATATCTCGACGAGGGCGGTCATTTCTGGAATAGCGGTTTGTTCGTTTTCAGCGCCCGCGCCTTTCTCAGCGAGGCCTCGCGACTGGCCCCGGATGTGGTGGACGCCGCGCGCAATGCGCTGGCCGGGGCCAAGCGCGACCTCGGCTTTCTGCGGCTCGACGAGGAGGCCTTCGCAAAATCGCCGAACATCTCCGTCGACTACGCGGTGATGGAAAAAACCGACGCGGCCGTCATGCTGCCGATCGACGTCGGCTGGAGCGACGCTGGATCCTGGGCATCGCTCTGGGAAATCGGATCACGCGACGGGCAGGAGAACCACGTTCACGGCGACGCCGTGCTCGAAGACAGCAGCGGACTGTACGTCCACAGCGACCGCTCGCTGGTTGCAACCATTGGCGTCAAGGATCTCGTCATCGTCGATACGCCGGATGCGTTGCTGGTGGCCGATCGTGCGCGCGCCCAGGATGTATCGAAGATCGTCGCAAAGCTGAGGCAGTCGGAACGCAAAGAGCAAGAGCAGCATCTTCGCAACTATCGGCCCTGGGGATTTTTCGAGACGCTGTCCATTGGGCCGCGCTTCCAGGTGAAATTGCTTCACGTGAAACCGGGCGGGAAGCTGTCGATGCAGCGTCATCACCACCGGTCTGAGCATTGGGTCGTTGTGCAAGGCACGGCGAAGGTGACCGTCGGTGATACCGAGACGCTCGTCCGCGAGAACGAGAGCGTCTACATCGTTGCCACTCAGTGGCATCGTCTCGAGAACCCCGGAAAGGTTTCGCTGGAGCTGATCGAGGTGCAGATCGGCACGTATCTGGGCGAGGACGACATCATCCGCGGCGAGGATGTCTATCACCGCAATCCGGACGAGACGAAATAGCTCCTGATGGGCCGTTACAGCGTGATCGCTTTGCATGGAAGCGCTTCCGGCTTGCATGTGTCCGCGAGCAGCACACGTGAATCGCACTCTAAACTCATGAAATGGAGCAGGATTCACCGAGATCATTCAATCCGAAACGGTCCTGTTCTAGTGCCTGGTCTCGCCGGGTGGCGGAACGCTCGCCGTCAGGTCCGTTTGCACGACAGGTCCACTTCCGCCAGAGGCCGTATTGGCCACGGACGCTTCCGACGACTTCTTGTGATGCTCGAAACGGCGGTAGCTCAGCGGGATCGCTGCCAGGTACAGCAGTGTCACTATGGTCAAAGTGCCGTAGGGATAGGTCACGAGCAACGCCACAAGCGCCGCGACCGCAATGAAGATCGGCAGCACGAGTTCCCGCTCGATCCGTTCGCCCAGCAACTTTCCAGAGAACGTCGGAATCGTCGAGACCAGCAGAAACGCCAAGAAGAGCGTGTAGAGCGCAATTAGGATCGGGAAAGCGCGAACGTCGAAGAAACCAAGACCGTTGAAATACAGCGGTAGCAGTACCGTGACGGCGCCCGCGGGAGCCGGCATGCCGGTGAAGTAGTTCGACTGCCATTTGGGCTTATCCACGTCGAGCATGGCATTGAACCGCGCCAGGCGCAGGCCCATGGCGCAGGCGAAAACAAGTGCGGAGATCCAGCCGAAGCCCTTCAGCTCGCCGAGCCCCCACGTAAAGACGAGGACGGCGGGAGCGACGCCAAAATTGACGAAGTCGGCGAGGCTATCGAGTTCGGCGCCGAACTTGGATTGTGCCTTGAGCGCGCGCGCCAGCCGTCCATCGACGCCGTCGAGGAGCGCCGCGATGACGATGAGCGCCAGCGCCAATTCAAGCCGGCTTTCGATCGCCATGCGGATGGCTGTTACGCCCGCGCACAGGCTCAGCAGCGTGAAGAAATTCGGGAGAAGCATGCGCACGGGAATCTTGCGATGCCGAAACAAGCCGCGCCGACGCCGGCGGCGTTCGCTTTCTTCCAGATGCGGATCGAGCGGCTCCATCATTCTGTACGTCCCGTGTTGCTGGCGCCAATCGGCAAGGTTATGCGATGCGGGCCTCGCGCTCCGGCTCGGCTGACTTGAGATCGGCAAGAACCGTCTCGCCGCCGACCGCGCGCTGCCCCACGGCGACGAGGGGTCCCGTGCCGGCGGGCAGATATAGGTCGACGCGGCTGCCGAAGCGTATCAGTCCGATCCTCTCGCCGACGCCGATGGAATCGCCCTCGCCTTTGAAGCTGACAATGCGCCTGGCGATCAATCCGGCAATCTGCACGACGGCGATCTCCCGGCTGTCCGCCATGTCGATGATCAGTGCGCGGCGCTCATTGTCCTCGCTCGCCTTGTCGAGCGCGGCGTTGAGAAAGAGCCCCGGAACGTAGATCGACCGCACGATCCGTCCCGCCACCGGAGCGCGGTTGATGTGTACATCAAACACGGACAGAAAGATCGAGATGCGGACCCGTTCGTCCTCCCCAAGACCGAGCTCGGCCGGCGGTCGCAGGCGCTCAATGAGGGATACCTTGCCGTCCGCAGGGGCGACCACGAGGCCGTCGCGCAGGGGCGTGACGCGATCAGGATCACGGAAGAAGTAAGCGACGTAGGCCGTGAGAATGGCCAAAATCCAAGCCAGAGGCGGCCAGATCATGAAGAACAGCAGCGTCAGCGCCAGGCCGATGGCGAGAAACTTGTGCCCGTCGCGATGCACTGGCGCCAAGTTCGACGTGATCGTTTCGAACAGCCCGTGTCGGTCGTTCAAGAAGCAGCTCCGGCATGCCCAGCACGCAATGTCGCTTCGCCTCGGGCCAGGGCCCGATAAGTACCGAGTGGTGGGGCCGCCCGCAACTGCCGCGTTAGTGGTATGATCCCGTTCGCGCGGCTAGTCGATCGATACGGCCACGAAGCGCATGTCGCCTTTGGCGCTTTCGACGCGCAGCAGAATGGCCTTACGTCCGGCTTTGCGCACCTTCTCAATACTCTTAGCGACATCCTCTGCGCTCGCGACCGCGTCCTGCGAGGCTTCTACGATCACGTCGCCGACTTTGATGCCTTTTTGCGCGGCCTGGCTCTGAGGTTCCACCGACGTCACGACCACGCCCTTGACCTTTTGATCGAGGCCGTACGTCTTGCGCAAATCGTCCGTCAGAGGCGCCAGCCGCATGCTCATCAGCATCTGGCCGGTTGACGGCGATCCGTTCTGTTCCTTCGGCTTTGACGGTTCGTCGGCGTCGGCATCTTCTTGCAGGCGACCGATCATGGCTTGCAGCGTCAGCTTCTGCCCCTTGCGCAGCAACTCGACGTCGACTTTCTTGCCGATCGGTGTCTGCGACACGATGCGCGGCAGGCCGCGCATGCTCGACACTTCCTTGCCGTCGAACCGCGTCACGACATCCCCCGGCTCGATACCGGCCTTGGCAGCCGGACCGTCGGGTGTGATGCCCGCCACCAATGCACCGACGTTCTCCTTGATGCCGACTGACTCGGCGATGTCCTCGGTCACCGACTGGATGCGCACGCCGAGCCATCCGCGGCGCGTCTCGCCGAACTGTCTCAGCTGGTCGACAACCGAGACGGCCGTGTCCGACGGCACCGCAAAGCCGATGCCGATCGATCCGCCGGTCGGCGAGATGATGGCCGTGTTCACGCCGATCACCTGTCCCTCCATGTTGAAGAGGGGACCACCGGAATTGCCTTTGTTGATCGCGGCGTCCGTCTGCAGGTAATCGTCGTAGGGGCCAGAATTGATGTCGCGCTGCTTGGCCGAGATGATCCCCACGGTCACCGAGCCGCCCAGGCCGAACGGATTTCCGATGGCCATGACCCAGTCGCCGACCTTCAGATCGCTCGAGCTGCCGAAGGACACGGCCTTCAGCGGCTTCTTCGGCGTCACTTTCAGCAGCGCCAGGTCGGTCTTGGTATCCTTGCCGAGAACCTTGTCGACCTTGAGCTTGCTGCCGTCACTGAAGTTGACGATGATTTCATCCGCACCGTCGATCACGTGGTTGTTCGTAACGACGAGACCTTCCTGCGCGTCGACGACAAAGCCGGACCCGAGAGAGGACACCTTGCGATCCGACTGCTGCCGTCCGCCCTTGCGATTGAAGAAGTCTTCAAAAAATTCTTCGAAAGGCGATCCTTTGGGCACGTTGGGGAGGGGCACACCCTGTTGGCCCTTCATCGTCTGGCTGGTTGAAATGTTGACGACCGCATCGATCAGTTTTTCCGCGATCGGCGCCACGGACTGCGGTCCGACGCGGCCCTGGGCATAGAGCGAAGGCACGGCGGCGATCGTCAGTAAAGCGGCAGCCACGAAGCGCCAGCTGCGCCCCACAGAGCCTTTACGCAGAGACATGGGGGTAGTCGACGTCATGGCCTCTCCTCGTCGAGGAAATCGTGGGGCAGCACGCGCGCACCCGCGCGCAAACCTCAATAGTGCTTATCCATCAGGGCGAAATTGGCACCTGTCAACGGCAGGGCCTTGAGCCTTTCGCCATTGGATGCGAAAAACGCGGCCTCTCTTGAACGCTGCCTCTGCTCTCACCATACCACCAACATCGTGCGCCCCATCAGGATTTAGCTCATGCGTCGTTTCGCGCTGCTCGTTGCCGGAGCCTCTTTGTGCGCGCCAGCACAAGCCGCAACCGTCCAGGTGCAGTCAGCCATCGCCAGCCTGGCGAAACTTGAAGTCGATGCCGCCAAGCTGGACGCCTTCTGCAAGATCAGCGCAGAACTCGAAGCAGCCAGCGACGACACCGCCAAAAGCGAGGCGCTTGATCGCCAGATGGAGGCGTTCGTCCGGTCGCTCGGGCCGGAATTCGTGGCGGCCTGGGATCTCGCGGAGGAACTGAACCCTGACTCCGAGGACGGCAAGGCGCTGAATGCGGCCTTCGACAGCCTGGAAGACAAGTGCCCTTAAACGTCGGACTGAGGCACTGACACGGCGAGCTGTCTTGCCCCCTGTTCCGTTTCCGGTTAAATCCCTGCTGCACTGCGCAAGACCTCTTTCCGGCGGTCGTTCCAAGCATTTCTCAGGAGACATTCACCCCATGGCGCGCACCAAAATCGCGCTGATCGGCGCTGGCATGATCGGCGGTACATTGGCCCATCTGGTCGGGCTCAAGGAGCTCGGGGACGTTACCCTTTTCGATGTGGCCGAGGGCATGCCCGCCGGCAAAGGTCTGGACCTGATGCAGTCCGGTGCCGTGGAAGGCTTCGATGCGGCGATCAAGGGTACGAATGCCTACGCCGACATCGCGGAGGCAGACGTGATCATCGTCACCGCCGGTGTCCCGCGCAAGCCCGGCATGAGCCGCGATGATCTGCTCGGCATCAACCTCAAGGTCATGCAGCAGGTGGGCGAGGGCATCAAGACCTACGCGCCGAACGCCTTTGTCATCTGCATCACCAATCCGCTCGACGCCATGGTGTGGGCGCTGCAGAAGGCCTGCGGCCTGCCTAAGAACAAGGTCGTCGGAATGGCGGGTGTCCTCGATACAGCGCGTTTCCGCTATTTCCTCGCAGAGGAAATGAAAGTCTCGGTGGAAGACGTCACCGCCTTCGTCCTGGGCGGACATGGCGACGAAATGGTGCCGCTGGTGCGCTATTCCGCGGTAGGCGGCGTTCCGCTGCCTGACCTCGTAAAGATGGGTTGGATCAGCCAGGCGAAGCTGGACCAGATCGTCGATCGCACGCGCAAGGGTGGCGGCGAGATCGTGGCGCTGCTTAAGACGGGCTCGGCGTTCTATGCGCCGGCCTCCTCGGCCATCCAGATGGCGGAGAGCTACCTCAAGGACAAGAAGCGCATACTTCCGTGCGCCGCATACCTCACCGGCCAGTACGGTGTGAAGGATCTCTACGTCGGAGTGCCGGTCGTGATTGGCGCCGGCGGCGTCGAGCGCATCGTCGAGATTGAACTGAATGAGGCGGAGCGCGGCATGCTCACCAAGTCGATCGACTCGGTGAAAGGGCTGATCGACGCCTGCAACAAGATCGCGCCCGCGGCGTGATCGCCCATTGTTACGGCGCGCATGGCCTATGGGCGCCGTCCGGCTCCCTCGGTCATGGGCGATTTTGGCATGCGATATGCCAGAAATTTGCCCACTGATTGACGCTCCGGTTTTTTGGCCGATGAAGAGGATATTTCCGTGAACATCCACGAGTATCAAGCCAAGGAGCTTTATCGGCAGTACGGCATCGCCACGCCGACGGGCATTGCAGCCTTTACGGTCGACGAGGCGGTCGCCGCTGCCCAGAAACTGCCCGGACCTGTGTGGGTGGTGAAGGCGCAAATTCACGCCGGCGGTCGCGGCAAGGGCAAGTTCAAGGAAGCGGATGCGGGCGACAAGGGCGGCGTCCGCCTCGCGAAATCGGTCGATGAGGTGAAAGCGTTCGCAGGCCAGATGCTCGGCAAGACCCTCGTGACGCTGCAGACGGGCCCGGACGGCCGCAAGGTGCAGCGGCTCTACATCGAGGACGGCAGCCAGATCGCGCGCGAGCTGTATCTCTCGGCGCTGGTCGATCGGGAGACGTCGCGCATCGCGTTCATTGCCTCCACCGAGGGTGGCATGAACATCGAGGAGGTGGCGCACAACACGCCCGAGAAGATCCTCACCATGACCGTAGATCCGGCGTCCGGCTATTCCTCCTTCCACGGCCGCAAGGTCGCCGCCGCGCTGGACTTGAAGGGTGATCTCGTCAACCAGTGCGTCAAGCTGATCGGCAGCCTCTATCGCATGCTGGTCGAGAAGGACATGAGCCTGCTCGAGATCAATCCGCTGGTCGTCACCAAGGCCGGCAAGCTCGTGTGTCTCGACGGCAAGATGGACTTCGACGGCAACGCCTTGTTCCGGCACAAGGACATCCTGGAGCTGCGCGACATCGCCGAGGAAGATCCGGCCGAGGTCGAGGCCTCCAAGTACGACCTCAGCTACGTCAAGCTCGACGGCCAGATCGGCTGCATGGTCAACGGTGCCGGTTTGGCCATGGCCACCATGGACATCATCAAGCTGCACGGAATGGAGCCCGCCAACTTCCTCGATGTCGGCGGCGGCGCCACCAAG